>VFJN01000026.1 GCA_009886035.1 Actinomycetota bacterium | reverse complement strand
GGCAGCATTACTAAATGACGACATGTGTAGAGAAACTGTAAGGTAAGGGGATGGTGAGTGTGCGAGATACCCGTTCCACGATGCTCCCGCCCACCGAGCTGTTGCCCGCCGTCTTGCCCACCGCCCGCCTCACCGCGAGCGGCATGCCCGTGCCCGCGGTGCGCTCCGATCTGCGCCGTATCAACAACCTTCGCAATGCCGGAACCGTTATAGCCACCTGGGGACAAGCCCTGGGCACCATCGGACTGGCCGTGTGGATCGATCGCCCCCTCGGTTACGCCGCCGCCTTTTTGCTCATGGGGCCGGCCTTCGCTCGCTTCGCCATCCTCGGCCACGAGGCCGCCCACCGACTCCTGTTCACCAACAAGCAGTGGAACGACGTCATCGGCGGTTGGGTGGTCGCCTATCCCGCCTTTGTCCCACTCAGCGCCTATCGCCGGAGCCACTTCGCCCACCACAAGGATGAGTTAGGACCCCTCGAGCCCGACCTCAACCTCTACAACGGTTACCCCATCACGGGCGCCAGTTTTCGTCGCAAACTCTGGCGGGATGCTCGCGGTGTGTCGGGTTGGAAAAATCTGAAGGGCCTCCTGAGAGCGCTGAAGAGCCCCACCTCCCGGCCGGTGGCCGTGCGTATCGTCGTGATGCAGATTCCGCTCATCGGGGCGGCTTTCCTGGTGGGCCGGTGGTGGCTCTACCCGCTGTTGTGGCTCGGCCCGTGGCTCACGGTGTGGCGGGTGATCAACCGGTTGCGGGCCATCGCCGAACACGCTGGCATGGCCCGCTCCAAGGACCGACGCCAAACCACCCACCACGTTGCGCAGGGCTGGCTGGCCCGGTTCTGCATGGTGCCGCTGAACACCGGTTGGCACCTTGCCCATCACGTGGACATGGGCGTGCCGTGGCGCAACCTCCCCCGGCTCCACGACGAGCTCGAGCGGGCCGGCTACATCACCGAGGAGCTCACCTATCCGAGTTATCGATCTCTCTGGCGGGCCCTGCGCTCCCGCCCGGCCCGCTAGGCCCCTGGTCGCCCGGGTCCGAGCGACACCCGAACGCCTCGGGCGCACCGGGCCCATCGGTGCGCTCCCGGGGGAGTTGCCGTCGGCGGCGGGCGCGGGGATCAGGCCGGGTGGTCGTGGTCGTGGTCCGGTGGGCGCACCAGGTCGAGGCCTTGGTCCGGCACGACATGCAAGAGGTGACGGCCGGCCTCTTGCGCAAGGGAGAGCACCTCGCGCAAGGGCATGCTGGCCCGTTGCGCAACCCGGGCGGCATCGTCGTGTTCCACCTTGATGCGACCAGGGCTCACCTTCACGCGCACGGGGAAGCCAGCCACCTCCACGGTGTCGTTGATGCGGGTGGTGGGCCAGCGCCCGAGGGTGCTCCCCCGCACGCCTAGCGATCCGGTCTCGGCGGTGAGCACCCCCGCCACCTGCGCGCTCAGGGCCACGTCGGCCAGCGCGGAGACGGTGTAGGCGGGGCGACCCTTCTTCATCACGATGGGGGTGATCCAGGCGTCGTGGGCACCGGCGGCGAGCAGGGCCGAGATGGTGTGAGCCAACGTCTCGCCGGTGGCGTCATCCACGTTGGCTTCGAGCAACATCACCGGTTGGCCGGGGTCGAGCGCCTCGCTCGACTCGCCAATCACCACCTGAGTGGCGTTGGGGCGACCATCGATCTCGCGAGATCCAGCGCCGAACCCGCTGCGCTCAATGAGCATCGGGGGCATCGGTCCGAAGCCAGAGGCCAGCGCCACGATGATGGCCGCTCCGGTGGGGGTGGTGAGTTCGATCCCCAGGTCGATGCCCTGGGTGGGGGCGTCCACCGAGGCGAGCAGTTCCACCACCGCGGGGGCCGGGTTGGGGATGATGCCGTGGGCGGCTCGGACCATGCCGGTGCCGGTGGTCACCGCCGACGCGTAGAGCCGATCGATTCCGAGCACCTCGAGCGCCGCACAGGTGCCCACCACGTCCACGATGGCGTCGAGCCCGCCCACCTCATGGAAGTGCACCTGGTCAGCCGGTCGGCGATGAATCCGTCCCTCCGCCTCCGCCAACGCCGCAAATACCGCCAGCGCTCTTCGCCGCACTCGCTCCGGGAGGCGGGCCTCCTCCACGAGCCCGGCGATGTGCGATGCCGTGCGCACCACGGTGGTCTCCTCCACCCGGACATGGGCTTTTGTGGCGGCGATTCCACCGCGCAACACAGCCTCCGGCTCAAGACCCCAGCCCCCTACCGGCAAACGCCCGAGGAGCGAGCGCACTTCGTCCACGTCGGCACCGGCATCGATCAGCGATCCAAGCGCCATGTCGCCGGCGATACCCGAGAAGCAGTGGAACCAAGCGATGCGAGTCACCCGCACCCCCGCCTCAGCCCGCTGCCGGGACAGTGGTCGGCCATCCCTGGGGAAGGATCGACACGGGCCCCGCTGGCAGGAGTGGTGGCGGTCATTTGAGCAACCGGATCACGGCACAGGCGGCGCCGTACCCGTTGTCGATGCCCACCACAGTGAGGCCGGCGGCGCACGATGCCAGCATGGCGAGCAAGGCGGTCACCCCCTCCAGGCTGGCGCCGTACCCCACGCTGGTGGGTACGGCGATGACCGGGGCCGGGGTGAGGCCGCCCACCACACTGGCGAGCGCGCCCTCCATGCCCGCCACTACGACCACGGCGTTGGCCGTGGCGAGGGTGTCGGCTTCGCTCAGTAAGCGGTGCACACCCGCCACCCCCACGTCGGTCAGCCGCACCGGTTCGATTCCGAAGGCCTCGAGGACGGTGGCGCACTCATCGGCCACCGGGAGATCAGCGGTGCCCGCCGCCGCGATCACGATCCGCTCCGGCCGGGGGGCGGCCGGACGCCACACGACCGTGGTGCCGTGACGTTCACCGAAGGGTGATTGGGCCAGCGCGGCGGTGGCCTGCTCGGGGGTCGATCGGGTGAGCAGCACCGGGCTGGCGCCGCCGTCGAGGAGTTCGGCCACGATGGCGGCCGCGTGCTCGGGAGATTTGCCCGGCCCGTAGACCGCCTCGGGCATACCCTGGCGCATCGGGCGGTGGTGGTCCACCCGGGCGAAGCCCAAGTCGGCATAGGGCAGGCGTCGCAGCGCGGCCGCGGCGTCGTCCGGATGAACTTCTCCGGACCGCACCTGTTGGAGTAATCGCAGAACCGTGGCTTCGTCCACCCCGGTAGCATTACCCCTCGTGACCGACGACGCCGCACCCACGGTCCTGCGCATTGGATTTCTTGGCCCGGCGGGCACCTTCACCGAGCAGGCATTGCTAGGTCAAACCGACCTCGCGAGCCAGGAACTTGTGCCCATGAGCACCATCGCCGAGGTGCTGGCCGCCGCCGACTCCGGCGAGATCGACTTCGGTTTTGTGGGTATCGAGAACTCCATCGAAGGCACCGTGAACGTGACGATCGACGCGCTGGCTTTCGAGCATGATCTGCTCATCCAGCGCGAGGTGGAGCTAGGAATCCAACTACATCTTCTCGCCCCGCCGGGGGTGGGGCTGGCCGACCTCACCCGCGTGCTCACCTTCCCCGTGGCCATGGGGCAATGCCGGGCCTGGCTCGGTCAGCACCTGCCGTCGGTGGAATTAGCGGCGTCGAACTCCAACGCCGAAGCGGCTCGTCTCGTGGCCATCGAAGCCGACGGCCACAGCGCCGCTATCGCGCCCGCCCACGCCGCCGAAATCTACGGCCTCGATGTGCTGGCCGAGGACATCGAGGACCATCCGGAGAACACCACCCGCTTCGTCCTCGTGGGCAAGAATGTGGTGCCGCCCGCCACCGGTCACGACAAGACCACCATCGTGGTGCTGCAGCGCACCGATCAGCCTGGCTCCCTGCTGGCCATTCTGCAGGAGTTCGCCGCCCGGGCTATCAACCTCGTGAAGCTCGAGTCGCGTCCCACCAAAAAGGGCCTCGGCGACTACTGCTTCATCATCGACCTCGAGGGGCACCTCAGCGACGAACTGGTGGCCGACTGCTTGCGCGACGTGCGATCGAAGGTGGAGGACATCAAATACCTGGGCAGCTATCCCGCGGCGGGGGTCAACGGGCCGGCGGTGCGGCGCGAAGCCGAGGCGGCCTGGCGTTCCGCCGACGCCTGGATTCAGGACCAACGGTCCAAGTTGCAGGGCTGATGCGGCGGGGACAGTGCTGATCCGCCACGGGGTGGGTCTCGGCATCATTCCGCCGGTAGCCACTCAGATGCCCGGGGCCCATGCGGCCTGGGAGGAAAGCGCGGGGATCGACGAACTTCTGCAGGTCGCCGCCGCCGCTGACCGCCTCGGGTACGACCACCTCACCTGCAGCGAACATGTGGCGGTGCCCCCGGCCGACGCCGCCGTACGCGGGGCGGTCTACTGGGATCCCCTCGCCACGCTGGGGTGTCTGGCGGGCCACACCACCCGCATCCGGCTGGCTACCTACGTGCTGGTGTTGGGTTACCACCACCCACTGGAGTTGGCCAAGCGTTACGGCACGCTCGACCGCATCGCCAAGGGTCGTCTCGTTCTCGGGTTGGGGGTGGGCACGCTGGAGCGAGAGTTTGCGCTGCTCGAGGAGCCCTTCGCTCAGCGAGGCGAGCGGGCTGACGATGCCCTGCGGGCGTTGCGGGCCTGCATCGGCCAGCGCGACGTGGAGTACCACGGCACTCACTACGACTTCAGCGATCTGGTGGTGGAGCCCCACGCTCTGAACCCGCATGTTCCTTTCTGGATCGGTGGGCGCACCCGCCGCTCGTTGCGCCGGGCGCTCGACTACGCCGAGGGTTGGGCCCCGTTCGGTGTGTCGTGCCCGCAGCTATCGGCCTGGCTCGATGCCGCCGGGCCTCCCGCCGGTTTCGAAGTGGTAGCCCAGCCCCCCGGAGTGGTGGATCCAATGGGGGCACCGGCGGTGGTAGACGACGTTCTTGGCGAGTGGGCGGCGGCGGGGGCCACCGTGGTCGACCTCCACATCGTGCACCATTCCCTGGCCCACTATCTTGAACAACTGGAGGCGCTGGCATCGTGAATCCGGTGAAGGTGGGCTTCTTTTCGATGACCGGCGGTGCCCTGAGCGGCGACGACGATGCCTATTTGGCCTGGCATGCCCTGGATCATTTGCCCGAGCAGTATTCAATTCCCGGTATTCGGCTGGGCACCCGGTGGCGGGCCGACGATGCGTGCGTGGCCGGTCGCGCCGCCGAGCGCGAGGACCTGGCCCCGATTCGACATGCGGTGGGGTACTTCATGGGCGACCCGGTGGAGACCACCCTTCGGTCGTTTGCCCAACTGGGACGCCGCTGCGCCGAAACCGGTCGCTACCCAGAACCGGCTACTTCGTTTCTGTTGGGGGCTTTTCATTTTCAGCATGCCGCCGCCGCGCCCCGAGTGCTCGTGTCGCCCGAGGCGGTGCCCTTTCGCCCCCATCGCGGGGTCTACCTCATCGTGGAGGAACCGGTGGAAGGTGGCGATCTGGACGGATGGTTGCGGTGGCAACATCAAGAGCACGGGCCGTCGCTGCTGGCGGTGGAGGGGGTGGCCGGGGTGTACGGCTTTCGGGCCAGCACCTTGCTCGGGACCGGTGCCGATCAG
>VFJN01000073.1 GCA_009886035.1 Actinomycetota bacterium | reverse complement strand
GTGGGTGATCTAACGTGCCGTTTGGAGCGGTGGCCGAGCGGACGAAGGCAACGGTCTTGAAAACCGTCGACCCGCAAGGGTCCGTGGGTTCGAATCCCACCCGCTCCGCTCAGAGAAAACCCTGTTCAGCTAGGGTGAGAGCGTCTCGGAGCGCCACATCACTCGAACGGCAAGAACTACCGACGAGGGATCCGTAACACACCGGTACCACTGGTGGAGCGTCCTGTCGGGCGATGACGGACGACAGCGGGCACACCGGGGGCGGTGGTGAGCGGCCCGCCCCAGAAGGTCCAGGTGTTCTCCCTGGGTCGCTCGCGGCCTGGCGCCGAGCGGGCCCGGCGCCGGTACTACGTGAAGTGGCGGGTAGATGGCCGCGACCGCGCGCCGTCGTTCAAGACTCGGGCCGAGGCCGACCGGTTCCGCTCCAGCCTGCTGGTCGCCGTCCAGAACGGCGAACGGTTCGACCATCGCCTCGGGGGGTGAGCCGGCCACCTGGTTCGAGCGCAGCGGTGCGCCGACCTGGTGGACGTGGTCTCACGAGTGGCTCTTGCTCAAGTGGCCGTAGTGGTCCGGCCACAGCAGGCGCAGCGGCGTCGAGACGCTGACGCTCCTCGCTCCGCTGCTCGTGCGCGACGGTGCGCCGAAGCCGCCCGAAGGTCTCGCCGACTGGCTCCGGCGCGTCGGCTTCCGCCCGAACGCCACGCTCGAGGGCCCGGCCGCCGGTTGGTTGGAGCGCTGGTCGATCCCGCTCGGCGAGATCGACCCGGCGCACATCGAGAACGCACTGAACGTGGTGTGCGCGAAGGCCGACGGCGGCGCGACGACCCCGTACGTGGCCCGGCGGAGGCGCGGGGTCTTCGGTGCTGTCCTGCGAGCAGCAGTCCGGCGCCAGCTGCTGACGACCAACCCGATGGACCGGGTCGAGTGGCGCGCTCCGGCAAGCACGATGGCCATCGACGTGGCGACGGTCCCCGCGCCTGCCGACGTCGAGGCCATCGTCGATCACGTCGCCCTGCTGCGCGATGAGGCTGCTCGCTACAGCGTGCTGTTCGCCATGGTGGGCATGGCCGGGATGCGGCCCTCGGAGGCCATTGGCCTGCTTGTCCACGACCTCGACCTTCCCGCTCGAGGGTGGGGCCTCGCCTCGCTCCGGGGTGCCGTCACCTCGCCAGGCGCTCGCTACACCGACGACGGTGCCGTCGTGGAAGCCAAGGGCCTCAAGCAGCGGGCCGTCGGTGCCACCCGCGAGGTGCCGTTGCCACCCCTGCTCGTACGCCGGCTTCGGGCGCACCTCCGACGCTTCGAGCCCGTGGAGGGTCACGTGTTCTCGAACGGCCGCGGCCTACCAGTGACGGCCACGAACTACGGCCGCGTCTGGTCCCGGGCCCGCACCAAGCTCTGGCCGGCAGGGCATCCGCTAGCCACCGCCACGGTGTACGACCTCCGCCACGCTGCCGCCACGATGATGCTCCGGGCCGCGGTCCCGCCCGCCGAGGTCGCCCGCCGCCTCGGGCACTCCGTCGATGTCCTGATGCGCGTCTACGCCGGCGTCTTCAACGACGAGCGGGAACGATCCAACCAGCTCATCGACAAAGCCCTGCGGGAAGGTGCCCCGACCGTCGGGAACCGAGTCCGACGTTGACCTGCAGCGCTGGCGGTCTCCGGAGCCGTGTGCGCAGGTTCGAGTCCTGCCGAGGGCGCCACCGAAATTAGGCCCTGACCAGCACAGATACCCTGGTCAGGGCCTCGCTGCCATACCATCACAAACCGCTCGTGACCCCGATGTACCGGCCTGATTGGGAGGAGCGTGGGAGGAGATGCGCTCCGGGTGGGTGTACCCGAAGGTGTAACGGTCCCCCCATCAGCCGCCAGCGGGGGGGTCGAGCCATGACACGCCCCCGCCGCCATTCTTTCCCGGGCCGGACGACGCCGACGGTGAGCTGCCACGCTCGGACGGGGTCGACTACGTCCTCGCGTAGTGCGAGCCTTCCATGGCTCATGCCATGCCGAGGACGCTTCGAACAGCGCTTCGCCACGCGTCCCAGTCGACTGCCGACAGGCCCTGCTGATAGTCGCTGAACAGTCGCACACAGCGAACCATGGAGAGCGGTATCGCGCTTGCCGCCAACTCGATGGACGAGGCCATCGGCGGGAGGTAGTGAATCTCACCGTCGATGCGGAGGGCCTCCGCCATGTACTGCAGTGGAAGTCTGCCCAGCAGGAACCACAGCAATGGGGCGAACGGACCATCCACCTCAAGAACGGGTCGCGGGTGGACCCCAAAGGCTCCTCCCGTCACCGTCAACCCATCGAACTCGATCCACGCGTCGCACTGCTGCCCCGCTGGCCCGCGGAGATGGAACTGCGCGCCCGGCTGTGCCCCGGAGGGGGCGGATCGCGGCGCCGTGCTGATTAGGGGAAGCATCGAGACCCGCGACGCCGAGTCGGGTCCTTCGGCGACCTCGTCCTGCCATCGGACCGAGCCGCCACTGCCAAAGAGCGTGGTGCGCTCGGGCGAACCAGCACGCCATATCCACAGGTCAACGATTCCGGACAGGTCGCCCCGCATCGAGGCTGGCAGGCAACTCCATTCGATGAGATCGCCTCCAACCCAAACCTGCAGGTTCCAGGGATCACCTGCTGGCCCTTCGCAAATGCCCACAGTCATGGGCGCCTGGCGCGGGGCCATGGTTCCTGGGAAACAGTCCCGCGCAAGCTCAAGCCACTCGGCCGACACAGGCTGCGGGCTAGTAGGGCGAGTATCCAAGGTCCTGGTAGATCGAGCTGATCAGCTCAGTCCGACATGCATCGACCGTCGCTGTGCCCATGTCGGCTCCGTTGACGAACGCGGAAACGGAGAGCTCATGCTCGGGATCGAACATCGCGAACGAGCAGCCGAACAGGCCTGAATGACCGAAAGCCGAGCTGCTCGGATACGACCCGTAGCCATGGTCCACCAGTTCCACGGCGAACCCACAGCCGAAGTCGCACCGCCGTTCCAGCACGGGGTCGGGAGTCGTCCCTCGACGATGTGTGAGCATCGTCGCCAGTGTGTCGAGCGACACTGGTCCGTTCTGTTCGCGACCGCTTAGCACCCGCCCCAGGTACTGATAGAAGAGGCCGAGCCCCCGTGCCGTCGTGAGTCCTCCCGATGCCATTCGGTCGAGCGCTCCTTGATGGAAGAGGCGGTCCGTCAGAGCGAATATTGGAGTCTGCGGCAGGCCCCAGACGAACGCACCGATGCGGTTCCTTAGGTCCACGAACTCAGTGAACGACGCTCCAAGAACGATGTCGCGCTCGAGATTCAGTGGGATCAGGAGTCCGTCCTCGATACTGGCGCGAGCAGGTCCCTGTGACAGGTGCTCGATGAGCGCCGCCATGAGGCTCGATCCGACGTATTCCGAGTACGCAGCCGTAGGTTCCAATTCGGCTGGCGCCCTCATCGCAGCGAACCGTCGCTGACTCAACCGCATGTACTGCGCCGCGTAGGCAGACGGTCGGGTGAGACCGCTGGAGTGGTTCATCAGGGACGCGCAAGAAAGCGTGGAGGCCGGCGTTGGAACGGAGGGCAGGATCGCTCCAACCTGAGTGTCGAGTTCCAGGCCGTGAGTCCTCAGGAGGTATGCGAGAAACACCGCCACTATTGGCTTGGTCGCGCACCATGTGTTGTGAAGCGCATCGGTCCGCATCGCCTCCTCTGGGGCGCTGCGTCCTACCGCGGTGTCCACGACAATCGTCTCGCCCAGGGCCACGAAGAGCTGAGCTCCGAGGCCACGGGAGCCGCTCGCTTGCGTGCTCAGAACGTTCGACGTTTGCGGTAGATCGCGGAGAGTCTGGTCGACATGCAAGACGAACGCGCGCCTCCCTACTGCACGGACTTGAGATACGCCGCTAGCTCTTCGAGTGTCTGCATGTTCTTGATCTCGGCGTCGTAGTGCTTGCCGCCATCCGAGCGGCTTGAAAGTGGTGCCGAGAGGCCTTCGGCCGACTCGATCCACAGACCGCTCGACGTCGTCGTCCGGAACTGCCCTGGCCGGTCCGTCTTCTCGTGCAGGAAGAGCAGGACCTCGCCCGACGGCCGGAGCGCATCCAGGTCCTTGGCCTCCCCGCCACTTCCGGGCAGCACGAACTCAACGATCAGCTCTCCGCCGCCCTTGCCCGCGACATCCTCCGTCGTCTGGATCACGAACTCGACGAACTCGAGAACGTCCTCCTTGGCGTCTCCCTGGATCGGCTCGCCTGGCCGAACCTCAGCAATCTTGCCGATGACCACTCGGTCGGAGTTGGCGGCCATCTCGTCGAGTGTCGAGTAGTCCACCACCTCGTTGCCTTCTACGAACAACGCGGCCCAGAACGCGTCGTTGCTTGAGCCTGCCTCGACGGTCGGCGCATCGGACGCGGCGCTCGGGCTCGCCGACGGCTCGTCTGCTCCGCCGCAACCGGAGGCAACTGCACCGCAAACCAGGAGTCCGCCAACGAGAGTTCGCCAGGTGAGATTTCGAGTCATGAGTTCGTCCCTCACTTGTAGTGGGCGTTGATCTCTTCCACGTCGTGGTTGCTCAGGGTCGGCGCATTTCCGCCATCGATGAAGCGCTTGACGCACGACGTCTGGTCCAGGTTGTGGTTGAGCCCGATGGAATGGCCGACCTCATGGCAGGCGTTGTATTCCGAGATCCCGACGCCGGCGACATAGCCCGGTCCCGTGTGCTGATTGAGCCGGACGCGCCCCAACGTGCACGTCATGTTCGGATGGGAGCCTGAGCTCTGGCCAACGCAGTCGTAGATGCCGTACCAGTTGGTGTCGCCGTAGTCGCTGTCGTAGACGCACAGGTCGTAGTTCGTGGTGGTGCATGTCGTTGCTGCACCCGTCCAGTTCACATTGAGATTCGTCGGCCCATAGTCCGTGAACATCGTCTCGTTGGTGTTGATGCGTGCGGTGTCGCTGAGATCTCGTCCGCCAACCCTCCAGTCCTTGTCGACGGTGAGACGAACGCCGCCCGTGTTGGAGCCGAAGTGATCTGCCAGAGCGGGAGTCGCGCCGAGCACGACCATGGGAATGACCGCCCCGATCGCTACACGAGTCTTCCTCATGCGCACGTCCCCTTGTCCGTCCGATGCGATCCGAACGTACCATGGCCGAGCTGGCGGCGCTCTGGGACAGGCATCCGCCTCGGAAGGGTTCGTGGCCGACGGCCAGGCCGAGGGAACGAAGAGACCCCGCAGCGGCATCTACTAGTGGTGCGTCGCGGATTTGGCTTCGGTGAGGGCGGTGCGACCTCGGCGGACCTTGGTGATGATCTCTTCGGCCGTCTTCTTCCAGATGAAGGGGCGGGGGTCGTCGTTCCAGTGCTCAGCCCACAGCTCGATGGCTTCGATGAGCCCAGCGACGCTGGTGAAGGTGCCGCGGCGTAGCCGCCGCTGGGTGAGGAGATGGAACCAGCCCTCGACCAGGTTGAGCCACGACGACGAGGTCGGTGTGAAGTGGAGGTGCCATCGCTTCCGCTTCGGGTGGGCGAGCCACTCTCGGATCTCGGGGGCCTTGTGAGCCGAGAGGTTGTCGAGTACTACATGCACCTCGAGGTCGCTGGCCACGTGCGCGTCGATGAACTTGAAGAACGCGAGCACTTCGACGGCACGGTGCCGGGGCTTGGTGTCGAAGATGACCTCGCCGGTCGCGACGTTCAGCGCCGCGAACAGGTCGGTCGTGCCGTTGCGCTTGTAGTCATGGGTCATCGTGACGCCACGACCGCGTTTCATGGGCAGGCTCGGCTGGGTGCGATCAAGAGCTTGGCACTGGGTCTTCTCGTCGAAGCTGAACACCACCGCACGCTCTGGCGGGTTCACATACAGGCCGACGACATCGATGAGCTTCTCCTCGAAGTGAGGGTCGTTGGAGACCTTGAACGTGTCGACCCTCCACGGCTTCAAGCCGTGGTCACGCCAGATCCGGGCCACGGAGTCCTTGCCGATGCCATGCCGCCCGGCCATCAACCGTGTCGTCCAATGCGTGGAACCATCATCGGGCCGGTTCTGCTGCGTGTCGGCCACCACCGAGGCGACGGTCCCTGGCGGCAGCCACGACTTGCGGCCCCGACCCGCCGCGATGCGCCCAACCCCCGCGACGCCCTCATCGCTGAACCGGCGGCGCCACGCCCGCACCGATGTGTCCGTGGTGCCGCACCGCCGAGCCACCTCGTTGGTTGCCACCCCATCGGCCGCCAGCAACAACGCCTGGGCCTGCACCACTTGGCGGTGTGGCAACGACGTCGACCGGGACGTCACCTCCAGCGCAGCGCGCTCCTCGGCGGACATCGGGAGAGGCTCAGCGACCAAGACCGGCATCGTGCCAGCCTAACCACCCCACCTATTTCAGCGACGGACCACTAGGGGCATGGACACGCAGCGACGGATCGGCCAAGCGAGCAAGGGCGCCGTCGAGGATCTCTACCGACGCCACTTCGTGGATGCCGCGCGCCTCGCCTACCTGCTCACTGGCGACCGTGCCGTCGCTGAAGATCTGGCCCAAGAGGCATTTCTTAGCTCCGCTGCCCGCATCTGGGCGCTGCGAAGTCCAGCGGGTTTTCCTGCGTACCTTCGGCGATCCGTGGTCCGGGCTGTTCTACAACACCAACGTGCCGAGGGCCGGCGCGCAGGGCGGGCGCAGCGCGCGATCGGTCGCGAGCGCCCGGGACGAGATCCGCTCGAGTCGAGCATCGAGCGAGTCGACCTGGATCGGCTATTGGCCGCACTCCCACCTCGACAGCGGGCTGCGCTCGTCCTCCGCTACTGGCATGACCTGTCGGAGACGGAGATCGCCGCCGCTCTTCGCTGTCCTACTGGAACGGTCAAGTCGTCGATTTCACGTGGCTTGGTGTCCCTCAGAAAGGAGTTGTCCGCGAATGTCTGACATCGAAGGCTGGCTTGGCGCGCAGCTGAAGAATCGCGCCGATGGATTCGATCCCGGCACTGCTATGCCACCCGAGCTGGGCGTCGAGGTCCGCTGGCGACGTCGGCGGAAGCTCGGAACTCTTGCCACGCTCGTCGGCGCCGTTGTGGTCGCGATGCCGCTGGCGCTCCTTGCCGCGGACAACGAGCCCGGAGGTGATCACGTCGCATCGCGGCCGCACGAAGATTCGGGGCGCGACTCCCCTCAAGGAAGCGACCGAGGTACACCCTCGATTGCGCTCGCCGATGGTGGCTCGGCGAATTGCGTGCAGGCCTACGATGAATACGCGATTCGAGAGCGTGCGTTCGCAGTCGATGCAACGGTCGTGGCGATCGGCCCAGCCCGCGGAGAGGACCCCTACGTCGAGGTGACACTCCGCGTTCTTGAGGCATTCGCGCCGCCGACGGGCCTCGACCCAGGAACGGAGGTGCAGGTGTCCATGTTGCCACCGGGGACGGCCACCGTGGACACAGCGACGTACAACATTGGCTCGCGCCTGCTTGTGTCTGGTGAGCCGCGATGGGGCGGGGAGCCGCTCGACGAGCCGACCGCGTGGGCGTGCGGGTTCTCTCGGACGTACAACACGGACACTGCGGCCGCCTGGCGCGCCGCCGTCGCGAGCGAGCCTGGGAGCTAGGTGACGACCACCCCTGATCGCGTGCACTCGTTGCCCGGGTGCCGTCTCGACGGTCTCGACCGCCGTCGACACCCGGGTCAGTTCGCGGCAGGCCGCCGGTTGTCCTCGATCCAGGTCGCGATGTCGGCTGGGTCGAAGCGGATGAGGTGCCCCCACTTGATGTAGGGGATCCGCTTCTCGTGGACGAGCCGGCGGATGTGCCGGGTCGTGACGCCGAGGTGCTTGGCGAGGGTGGTGATGTCGAGCAGCTCTGGGAGCGTGGTCGTGGTGGGGGTGTCAGGCATTGGAAGGCTCCTGGGTTGGGTGGCTGACTAGGCCCACATGCAGGCGAAATTCTGTCCTCGGAGTTGCCGTCACTCGCCTGGCGTGCTCGGCCGGGTCCGCACTGCTCCTCCACCCTCTCTACATGCTCTCCGGGCACCCCTTTCGCGACAAGAAATCGCGAAAAGTTCTGACGCGTACGCGTCAACCACCGATCGTCCACACGCTCGATTCGCCCGCAGATTTGACCGTCATTGACCACCCTTGTCCGGTCGTCGAATCGCGCTCGACAGCTCCTGAGGTCGGCGCGACAACCACCAACGATGAGGAACACGATTGCAACCGGGGGTTGCGGGACCCTGGGCACGACCTTGGTCAGAGGTCGCTGATGGCGTGGTTCCGTCGCATGGGTGTCGACGAGGTCGCGTATCACCAGGCGACCGTCGTGGGCCGCGGTGATGACCACCCTGGCCAGGCCCTGGACTACTACGGGAGCCGCGGCGAGACGCCGTTGCGGTGGCAACATCAAGAGCACGGGCCGTCGCTGCTGGCGGTGGAGGGGGTGGCCGGGGTGTACGGCTTTCGGGCCAGCACCTTGCTCGGGACCGGTGCCGATCAG
>VFJN01000068.1 GCA_009886035.1 Actinomycetota bacterium | reverse complement strand
GAAGCCGCCACCGCCAGCCGAGACGACATCTACCCCGACGACCCGAACGACCCCGAGAGCTCGACCGGACCCTCGCCTACCTGCGCCAGGTCGGGGGTTTGAAAGAGAGGGCGGATTCAAGCGATGGACGCGACAAGCTCGTTAAATCGCTCCGCTGGAGTATCCCACTCGAGGGTCTTGCGCGGGCGCTCGTTGAGCAGGGCGGCGATCTCGTCGAGGTCGGCTTGGGAGTGGACCGAGAGGTCAGTCCCCTTGGGGAGGAACTGGCGGACGAGGCCGTTCCAGTTTTCGTTGGTGCCGCGCTGCCAGGGTGAGTGGGGGTCGCAGAAGTAGACCTGGATGCCGGTGGCGACCGTGAAGGCGGCGTGGGAGGCCATCTCCTTTCCCTGGTCCCAGGTGATCGATCGGGCCAGGTGCTCGGGCAGGCGCACAACGTTGTCGGCCACCGTCGCGGCCACGTGCTCGGCGGTCTTGTTGTCCACCTTGATGAGCATGCCGAGACGCGTCGTGCGCTCCACCAACGTGGCCACCGCACTGGCGCCCCGTTCTCCGATGATCAGGTCGCCCTCCCAGTGGCCGGGCACGGCCCGGTCCTCGGCCTCGGCGGGGCGCTTTGAGATGTTGACCATGCCCACGATCTGGCCGCGCCCCGACGACACCCGGGTCCGCGGCCGGCGACGGGCCCGCCCCGAGCGCAGGCAGGCCGCCAGCTCCTTGCGCAGCTCGCCCTTGGCCTGGACGAAGATCGCCTGGTAAATGGACTCGTGGGACACCCACCACTCTGGCTGGTCAGGGTGGTCTTTGCGTAGACGGTTGGCGATCTGCTCGGGCGACCACTTCTTGGTGCGCAAGAGGTCTTGGACCTCGATCCACAGCCACGGGCGGTCCTCGGTCCAGACGGGCTTGGGGCGAAGGGCCGACTGCCCCGCGCGCACCTCGGCCATCGCCGCCCGGTAGTGCCCCCGCCCGCCGTTGCGGCCGATCTCGCGCCACACGGTCGAGCGGTGGCGACCGATTCGCTCAGCGATGGCCGCACCGGACTCGCCGGCCGTGACCCCGACTCTGATCTCCTCGCGCTCGGCCGCGCTCAGTTCCCCGGCGCGCCAAGTAGATGTTGGTGTCATCGCCCCACCCTGGCCACGCAGGTACGTCCCGAGGGTGGATACCGCCATCCCCGCCAACTTCGCCGCCTGCTCCCGGCTCTCACCGTTCGCCAGTGCATCGAGGGCCACCTTCACGACGGTGGCGGGGACGCCCTTGGCTCCTCGTTGTGGCACCGACCGGCGCTCAAGGCTGTGGCGCACCACGTACTTCCTCAGCGTGTTGGCCGGGACGCCGGTTACACCCTGGGTCGCCTTGTAGCTCGCCCCGGCGAGCACCGTTTCAACCGCCGCCTCGAACACGGACGCCGTATACGTCTCTCGACCCCTGAACATGCGACACCTCCTGGTCAGGAGCTGTCGCGGTCACCACTTGAGTCCAAGGACTCATAACTGCCAGACCGTGAACGCTGTGTGGAACGGTGTTTGCCCTGGTCGACGGGGAGCGTAGCGACGAAATGCTTTGCTCTACCATCAGGGCTACACAGCGCCCCGCGAAGGGTGTTCGCGGTGGCGGCGAGGACGAGCCCACAAGTCGCCAGACCAACCCCCAGGACACGAAAGGGTCGGCCGGCGGCCTCGCTGGCCACCGAGAGGGCCCCCACCAACTCGAGGGGACGTCCAGCATGAACCGTCTGCTGCTCCCACCCCGTGGCCGTCGGCTGCGACGAGAGCAGTTGCACCACTCCGGGATG
>VFJN01000164.1 GCA_009886035.1 Actinomycetota bacterium | reverse complement strand
GGTGCACACCCGCGCCTGAACTGCTAGACCCCGCGTCCGTGTCGAGCCTCCCCCCGATCCTGCCCATGGCCTTCATCATGTGCGCAGGGCCTCAGATCATCACGGCGATCCTGCTTGTGACCAGTGAGAACGCCCGCAAGAACTCGATCTACTTCCTCCTCGGCGTCGGCACGGCCGTGGTGGGCGTCACTTCGATCTTCTTCCTGATCGCCAACGCCCTGCATGAGGCGACCTCGTCGTCGACCGACACCGGCGCCACCACCACCGATTACGTGATCCTTGTAGTGCTGGCGGTCCTCGCGTTCAGCGTCTACCAGCGCCGCGAGAACACCGAACCGCCCGCGTGGATGACGAAGCTCCAGGGGGCGACTCCGCAGTTCTCGTTCCGGATCGGCATGACGCTCTTCGGGGTCATGCCGATCGACCTCCTCACCATGTACGCCGTCGCGGCCACCCTCGCCCGCAACGACAACTCGCTCCTGGACGCGATCCCCTTCCTCGCGGCCACACTCTTGCTCAGCGGGTCACCGCTGCTGATCCTGCTCTTGCTCGGTCGGCGGGGCGAGCAGCTCCTCCCGAAGGTGCGCACTTGGATGACCGCCAACTCCTGGATCGTCAGCGAGATCGTGATCGCCTTCTTCCTCGTCATGACGCTCAACGGCATGCGCACCTGAGCGGCCCCGGCAAGGCCGCCCGAGAACATCACATGGATGGGGCGGCGTAGCTCGCTTCTGCACCGCGTCCACCGACACCGATGACGTCCTTGGGTCGTGCTCGCTGATGGATGCGGACGAGCGTGATCAGGTGGCGGAGGTCGGGTACTGGGTGGCACCGCGGGCGCTACAGCAGGGTGTGGCTGCGCCGGCGCCGGGTTTGCTGACGAGGTGGGCGCTGACGGAGCCGGGTCTGGCGAGGCTGGAGGTGTTCATCGAACCGGAGAACCGGCCTCCACCGTGGTTGCCCAGCGTTGTGGTTACGTCAACGAGAATGTCCTTGGCGAGAAGTCGTTGTGAGGGAACCAGCGCAAGGAAATCCCTTGGAGGGGGGAGGCCCGAAGGCCTCCCCCCTCACTCCCAACCGGCTGCGCTTAGTGGCCGGTCTGCTCTCGACCTAGCCGGAGCGTCACGAGCCCGGCGAGGATCAACGCGCCTCCCGCGAAGACCAGCATCCCCGTGCTCGATGAACCAGTCCTCGGTATCGAATTCGGATCGGGGCTCACCACCAAGGCGAGAACCGTCGGCGGTGGTTCGGTGGACGGCACTATCGAGGTCGGGGCGACCGAGGTGGTGGTGGCCTCCGTTGTGGTGGTGGGTTCCGTTGTCGTGGTGGTGGGTTCCGTTGTCGTGGTGGTGGGTTCCGTTGTCGTGGTGGTGGGTTCCG
>VFJN01000184.1 GCA_009886035.1 Actinomycetota bacterium | reverse complement strand
GCTGGCCATCATGGCGGGGGCCAGCGGCTCGGCGGCGAGGCTGGTTGATCGAGGCTGGAATTCCACCCGGCGGGTCGTCACCCGCATTTCGGCGGCGCTTACGAGCCGGGGAGTGGGCCCGAGCACCAACATCGCGGCCAACAGGGCGGTCGCCAGTATCAGGTGGCTCACGCGCCGGCCCCTCGGTTGGATCGTGGGAGGAACGGGTGCGGGTTGAACGACGAGAGGCACTGCACTCCTGCGAAAGGGAAGGGGATCATTCACGGTCGCGGTTTGGCTACCTCGGTCGACTCTACGGCATGGCGTAACGAGTTTGGACGCGGCAGCGCCCGGCCGAAGCCGGGCGCTGCTCGGGGGAATTGGGCTTGCGGTCAGCTCATAGTGCTGGCCGACGCCAGCGGCTCTTCCGCCCCGAATCCGGCTTTCTTCCGCTTCGAGAAGGCAACGGACGCGATGAGGATCAGCAAGGCGACCCCGGCAATGGCGACGCTGGTGCCATTGGGAGTGGCGATGTTGGTTTTCTCATCGAACGTCGAAAGTTCGAGCATGGCCGGGAGCATCAGCAACGAGACCAGGTTCATCACCTTGATCAACGGGTTGAGGGCCGGGCCGGCGGTGTCCTTGAAGGGATCGCCCACCGTGTCGGCGATGACCGCGGCCTTGTGGCCTTCGGAGCCCTTGCCGCCTTCGTTGCCGTCTTCGATGTACTTCTTGGCGTTGTCCCACGCACCACCGGCGTTGCTCAGGTAGTTGGCCATGAGTTGGCCTACGAGGATCACGGCCACCAGGAAGGCACCGAGGGCGGTGAAGCCCATCCCGAAGCCGATGACCACCGGGGTGAGCACGGCCAACAGGGCAGGGGTTACGAGCTCGCGGAGCGATGCGGTGGTGCAGATATCGATCACCGGACCGTGGTCGGGGAGCTTCTCACCCTTCATGATGAGGCCGTCGGCGAACTGGCGCCGCACCTCCTGCACTACGACACCAGCCGTGCGAGACACGGCATTGATGGCCAGGGCAGCGAAGAGGAAGGGAACGGCACCGCCGATGAGCAGACCGATGAACACCTTCGGGTCGGCCACGTTGATCGGCAGCAGGTCGAATACCCCGCGACTCCCCTCCAGGGCCTTTTCGATTGTCTCCCGGGGAAGGAGTTCGTCTACCGCCGTCTCGATGAAGCTGGCGAAAATCGCCACCGAGGCAATGACGGCGGAGCCGATGGCGAAGCCCTTGGTGACGGCCTTGGTGGTGTTACCCACCGCGTCGAGCATCACCATGATGCGCTCGGGCTCACCGTGGAACTCGCCGGACATCTCGGCGATACCGGCCGCGTTGTCCGATACCGGGCCGAAGGTGTCCTCGGCCACGATCACACCGGTGGTGGCGAGCATGCCCATGCCGCACAAGGCGACGAGGTAGAGCGAGAACTGGAGGTTGCCGCCGCCGAGTGCCAACGAAACGCCAATGGCGAGAGCGATGGCGATGATGGCGTAGACGGAACTTTCCAGGCCGGCGGCGGTACCCGACAGGATGGTGGTGGCCGGACCGGTGCGGGTGCTCTCGGCGATCTCTCGCACGGGGGCGTGGTGGGTGGCGGTGAAGTACTCGGTGAGGCGGCTGACCACCTGGGCGAGTACGAGGCCGATGACCACCGCACCGAAGCAACGCCAGCCGACGTTGCTGATGGTGACCGGGCCGGTGCCGTCGAAGGCCACGGTGGGGTTCTTCACGTAGAACAGCGCCAGGGCGCCCACGCCCACCACGGTGATGAGTCCGGCGGTGAGAAAGCCGCGGTTGATCGGCTTGAGGGCGTCGGTCTCGCCTTCCTTGGCCTTTACGGCGTAGACACCGAAGATGGAGGCGATGACGCCGATGGCGCGGGCGGCCAGCGGGAACACGAGGCCCAGGGCGGGGTTCAGGCCGGCGGCCGCGAAGGCGGGAACGCCGAGGATGATGGCGGCCACGAGGGTTACCTCGTAGCTCTCGAACAGATCGGAGGCCATGCCGGCGCAGTCGCCCACGTTGTCGCCGACGTTGTCGGCGATGGTGGCAGGGTTGCGGGGGTCGTCCTCGGGGATGCCTGCCTCAACCTTGCCCACGAGGTCGGCACCGACATCGGCGGCCTTGGTGAAGATGCCACCACCGACCCGGAGGAACAGGGCCAGCAGCGAGCCACCGAAGCCGAAGCCCACCAGGATGGCGGAACTCGTGTTCTGGAAGATGGCGATGATGATGGTGGCGCCGAGGAGGCCGAGGCCCACCGTGAACATGCCCGCTACGCCGCCGGTGCGGAAGGCAATCCGCAGGGCGTCGGGTAGGGAGTTGCGCTTGGCGGCCGCCGCAGTACGGACGTTGCCGCGGGTGGCCAGGGTCATGCCGATGTAACCGGTGAGACCAGACAAGAACGCTCCGGCCACGAAGGCAATGGTCCGAGCGGTGCCGGAAACCGCGAAGGTGAGGATGATGGCCTGAGGGTTGTCGGCGATCGCCGGTTTGATCACCTCTTGGGAGGTGATGAAGACCACCGCGGTCAGCGGAATGAGAACCATGATGATGGTGCGGAACTGGCGCTTGAGATAGGTAGCGGCGCCTTCCTGAATCGCAGTGGCGATCTCGATCATCTTGGGGGTGCCCTGGTCCTCGGCTAGGACCTGCTTCATCAGTACGAAGCCAACGGCGAGGGCGAGCAACGCCGATAGGCCCGACAAGGCCAGGATCAGGTACTCACCTCCGTTCAGGACGAACTCCTGATAGCCGCCTTCAGCGGCCAGGATGCTGTTCATTCAGTTTTCCTCTGGTTAGGGCCGCGCTCACCGTTGGGTTCGGCGCGACGGTTTACATAGATCTGGCGGGCAACTTTTTCGCCCAGCGTTCTGTCTTGCCCGTTGACAGTAATAACAAGGGGGCCGTCGAAGGGGTGCCGCTCCACCACCACGACCTCTACCCCCGGGACCAGCCCGAGCGTGCCGAGGAAGGCCACGAGATCAGGGTCGGTGCTGCCGGAGAGGGCGACCTCGGCCACCTGCCCTGGTTCGAGCGCGTAGAGGGTGGCGGTGGCCGGCAACTCGCTGTCGAGCGAGGTGGGGATGGGGAAGCCGTGGGGGCAGGTGACGGGGCGGTGGAGGGCCACGTAGAGGCGTTCCAGCACGGCATCGGGTAACTGGTGCTCAAACCCGACGGCGAGTTTGTCGGCCTCGTTCCAGGCGTAGCCGAGCATGTCGGCCAGGAAACGCTCCACGATCCGATGGCGACGGATGGCCGACACCGCGGTCTGCTGGCCTAGCGGGGTGAAGGTCACGCCTTGGTAGGGGCGGTGGTCCACGAAGCCGCGATCGGCCAGCCGCTTGACCGTGGTGGTGACCGTCCCCGCCGAAAGTCCCAGGACGTCCGCCAGCGCGCCGGTGTGGGCTTCGGACCCGTCGCGCGTGAGGCGGTAGACGGCCTTGAGGGCCTCTCGCTCGGATTGGGTGAGGGTGTCGTCCAACGGGTCTCGTTCGTCGTTATCTTTGGGCTATCGAAATTCCGGATTTGTCCCTAGGCGATTCAATTCGCGCCTATCCCAGCATGTGAAGCCCGGCGAGGCAAAACGATGGGACGCGCTTGTCGCTGCTGTGATTTGCCTCTAATGTCGACCCACTAGATCAGGTTTCCAAACGAAGGGATGGCTATGTCCACCGATTCTTGGGGTTTCGAGACCCGTCAGATCCACGCTGGGCAGATTCCCGACGCGGAGACCGGGTCTCGGGCCCTGCCTATCTACCAGACCACGAGTTACGCGTTCCGGGACGCCGCCCACGCCGCCAATCTGTTCGGCCTCGCTGAAGTGGGCAACATCTACACCCGGATCATGAACCCCACCCAGGCGGTGCTCGAGGCCCGAGTGGCGTCCCTGGAAGGTGCCCCCGACACGGCCCTGGGTATTCCCGGTGCGCTGGCGGTGGCGAGCGGCCAGGCGGCGGAGACACTGGCCATCCTGAACCTCGCCCATGCTGGCGATCACCTGGTTTCCTCGACCTCGCTCTACGGCGGCACCTACAACCTCTTCCACCACACGCTGCCCAAGTACGGCATCGATGTGAGTTTCGTGGCCGACCCCGACGACCTCGATCAGTGGCGGGCTGCGGTCCGGCCGAACACCAAAGCCTTTTTCGCCGAGACCATCGGGAACCCCCGCAACGACGTCCTCGACATCGAAGGGGTATCCGGGGTGGCCCACGAGGCTGGTGTGCCCCTCATGGTGGACAACACCGTGGCTACGCCCTACCTCATCCGCCCGCTTGAATGGGGTGCAGACATCGTGGTGCATTCGGCCACGAAGTTCCTCGGTGGCCACGGCACCTCGATCGGTGGCGTGATTGTGGACGGCGGCACTTTCGACTTCGGGGCGGGCGACAAGTACCCCGGCTTCACCGAACCGGACCCGAGTTACCACGGCTTGAAGTTCTGGGAGGCCCTCGGGCCCGGTGCCTTCGTGCTGAAGGCGCGCGTGCAACTGCTGCGCGACCTCGGCGCCGCCATCAGTCCCTTCAACGCCTTCCAGATTCTGCAGGGCATCGAGACGCTCAGCCTGCGTATGGAGCGCCACTTCGAAAACGCCGACAAGGTGGCTGCCTTCCTCATTACCCACCCGCAGGTCGAGTCCGTGTCCTACGCCGGGCTGGAGGGTTCTCCCTGGCACGAGCGGG
Source organism: Actinomycetota bacterium (assembly GCA_009886035.1). Lineage (GTDB taxonomy): Bacteria > Actinomycetota > Acidimicrobiia > Acidimicrobiales > VFJN01 > VFJN01. The sequence goes on along the minus strand of VFJN01000184.1, from coordinate 8,317 downwards.
CGAAGCATTACGGCCGGGGGCGCGGCTTCGGCTCGGTGCCGGCGTTCATGATCAAGGGAGGCAAGCAGGCCGGCCAGCGCTTCGTGGAGGCGCTGGAGTTGCACAGCCATGTAGCCAACATCGGTGACGTGCGTAGCCTGTCCATCCACCCCGCCAGCACCACCCACTCGCAGCTCACCGAAGAGGAGCAGGCCACTACCGGCGTGCATCCCGGTTTGGTCCGGCTGTCGGTGGGCCTCGAGTCGATCGACGACATCCTGGCCGACCTGGAAACCGGTTTCCGGGCCGCCAAATAACCAGGCCGTCGGGCCGCGGTAGAAGGTCCGCGCCCCCGAGGGCCAGACGATTCGTGCGGTTGCCCCGTCGGGGCTTCGCCTCGCCGCGCGTCACTGCGCGACACTGGGGGCTTCGCTGACGGATCGTCGGGTCCGTCTTCATCGCGGGGAGTCCTGTCCATGACCACAACGTCGGTTCCAGCGGTGGAGGGGTGGTTCACCACCTCCACCGAGCCGCATCTTTTGGGCACTCGCTGCACCACCTGCGGCACGGTGTTCTTTCCGAAGGCCAGCGGTTTCTGTCGCAATCCTGTGTGCCGGGGCCGCCAGTTCGACGAGGTTGAGTTGTCCTCCACGGGCACCGTCTGGAGTTATACCGACGCCCAATACCAGCCGCCCCCTCCCTTCATCCCTCCCCCCGGCGAGGTCTACGAGCCCTTCGCCATCGCGGCGGTGGAGTTGGCCGCCGAGCAGGTGGTGGTCCTCGGTCAGGTGGCCAAGGGCTACGGCGTGGAGGACCTGTCGGTGGGGGCGGAGGTGGTGCTCGTGGTGGAACCGCTCTACGAAATCGACGGTGTTGAGCACCTCATCTACCGCTGGAAGCCGGTGGCCTCATGACCCCGCCGGAGAGTGTGGCGGTGCTCGGTGTGGGTATGCACCCCTGGGGCAAGGAAGGCCGACCGTTTGCCGATTACGGGGTAGACGCCGCCCTGGCGGCGCTCGATGACGCGGGCGTTGCGTGGAGTGATGTGCAGTTCGTGGCCGGCGGCGAGACGGTTCGCAACGGCTACCCCGGCTATGTGGCGGCCGCCACGATCACCCAGGCTCTGGGCTGGAACGGGGCCCGGGTGGCGTCCTGTTACGCCGCGTGTGCTTCGGGGGTCACGGCGTTGGATGCGGCCCGTTCTCGGATCTTGGCGGGGTTGTGCGATGTGGCACTGGTAGTGGGGGCCGATACCACCGCCAAGGGGTTCCTGGCCCCGGTGGCGGGTGAGCGCTGGGACGACCCTGACTGGCTGCGGTTCCGTCTCCTCGGCGCCACGAACCCCACCTACTTTGCGTTGTGGGCTCGTCGTCGGGTGGATCTCTATGGCGCCACGGTGGCCGATTTTGCTCGGGTGAAGGTGAAGAATTCGAAGCACGGTCTGCACAACCCGAACGCCCGCTACCGCAAAGAGGTGACCGAGGCAGAGGTGCTGGCGAGCCCGATGGTGGCCGATCCTCTCCACCTCTTGGAGATCTGCGCGACCTCCGACGGCGCCGCCGCGGTGGTGCTCACGTCGATGGCCTACGCCAAGAGCCACGGGGTGACGTCGCCGGTGCGGGTGCGGGCGGTATCCACCGTCACCCCCCGTTTCCCCAACACGGTGATCGAGATGCCCAACTTCGCCACCGACTCGGCGGCCGCCCTGGCCCCCCCGGAACTGAGTTTTCGCGACTCGATCGCGGCGGGGGCCTACGAGGAGTGCGGCGTTGGCCCCGACGATCTGAGCCTGGCGGAGGTCTACGACCTTTCCACGGCGTTGGAACTTGATTGGTACGAGAACATCGGGCTCTGCAAACAGGGGGAGGCCGAGCGCCTCTTGAACGACGGCGACACCACCATCGGGGGCCGCATTCCGGTGAATCCCAGCGGTGGTCTGGCCTGCTTTGGGGAGGCGGTGCCGGCTCAGGCCATCGCCCAGATCTGTGAGGTCACCTGGCAGTTGCGCGGTCAGGCCCAGGGGCGCCAGGTGGAAGGGGCCAAGGCGGGCCTGACGGTGAACCAGGGCCTCTTCGGCCACGGCAGCGCGGTGTTGCTCACGACCTAACGACCGGTGCGGGCGGCTCGGGGCGGCGAGAGGAGCGGGCGGGTTGGCCGGGTGGGCGAGGTCAGGCGAGCCAGCGGCTGAGCGACTCGATGACGCAGGCGGGTTTGTCCTGGTTCTCGACCTGGATGGTGATGGTGATGGTGGTTTGCACGCCCCCGGCGATCTCCTCGACGGCGGTGATTTCGGCGCCGCCTCGCACCCGACAACCCACCAGCACGGGACTGGGGAAGCGCACCTTTCCCGTGCCGTAGTTCACTCCGGCGGAGGCCCCCGGCACCGCCAGCAGTTCGGGAAGAAACAGGTTGGACAGCGCCAGGGTGAGATAGCCGTGGGCGATGGGACCGCCGAAGGGGCTCTCGGCGGTGGCCCGCTCCACATCCACATGGATCCACTGGTGGTCGCCGGTGGCCTCGGCAAAGAGGTTCACCCGCTCCTGGGTGATGGGGATCCAGTCGGTCCAGCCGAGGTGTTGCCCGGTGGCGCCCCGCAGGTCGTCGAGGGTTGCGAAGGTGGTGGCCATCGTTACGCCCGCTGGCTCGATACGGACACGATCTCACCGGTCATGTAGGTGGAGTAGTCGCTGGCCAAAAAGGCGATCACCGTGGCGATCTCCCAGGGCTCGGCGGCGCGCCCGAACGCCTCGCGCTGGGTGAGTTCATCGAGTAACTCGTCGGTGGTGACTTTGGCCAGGAAGGCGTGCATCGCCAGCGACGGCGCCACCGCGTTGATCCGCACGCCATACGGGGCCGCTTCCACCGCCGCGCAGCGGGTGAGGGCCATCACTCCGGCTTTGGCCGCCGCGTAGTGGGCCTGGCCCGCTTGGGCCCGCCATCCGAGGACGGAGGCGTTATTCACGATCACGCCGCCGCCGGCGGCGTAGAGGTGGCGCAGGGCGGCACGCATGCAGCGCATGGTGCCGGTGAGGGTGATGTCGAGCACCTTGTTCCACTGCTCATCGGTCATGTCCACGAGGTCGGCGGTGCCCCCCAGGCCGGCGTTGTTCACCACCACATCGAGCCGACCGTGGGTGGCGACGGCACCGTCCACCATGGCCTGCACCTGGGCTTCCACGGTGACGTCGCATACGAAGGTGGCGGGCCGGGCGCCGCCGGCGAGCGCCGCCATTTCGTCGGCGGCCTCGTTGAGGCGGCGTTCGTGAGCGTCGCTGAGCACCACGGTGGCGCCCTCCTCTACACAGCGGAGGGCCGTGGCATGGCCGATGCCGGTGCCGGCCGCGGCGGTCACGAGGACGATTTTATCGGCCAGGAGGTTCCGGCCGGGCGGGGGAGTGGGTGCGGTCACGAAGTTCTCCGGTTCTGGGAAGGCTCAGGCTCCCGGCGCGAGCGTAGGCGTCGGCTCATCGGCTGGGTTCCTTGGGGAGCCCGAGGGCCCGTTCGCCGATGATGTTGCGTTGAATCTGGTTACTGCCGGCGTAGATCGTGTCGCTGCGGCTGAACAAGAACAGGCGCTGGAGGCGACTGAAATCGGCGTCGTCACCGGTGCGGATCATGGCGTGGGGTCCAACCACATCCATGGCCAACTCGCCGAGATCTCGATGAAGGGTGGCCCAAAACAATTTTGTGATCATGGCCGCCGGAGGGGCTTCGTGGGCGGAGGACATGATCCGCATGGCGTTGAGCCGCATCAGTCGGAGTCGGATCCACGTGTCGAGGAGGCGTTGGCGGATAACCGGATCGGCCACGCGACCATTGTGTTGGGCCAGGGCGAGCACTTCGTCCCATTCGTTCAGGAACATCAGGTTTTGGCCCAGGGTGGAAGCGCCCCGCTCGTAGGCGAGTGTGCCCATGGCTACCCGCCAGCCGTCGTCGATGGCGCCCACGACGTGGTCGGCTTCGGTGGTGGCTCCGGTGAAAAACACTTCGTTGAACTCGGAGTCGCCGGTGAGTTGATGGATGGGGCGGGTCTCGATGCCGTCTTGGTGCATGGGCACGAGGAGGTAGGAGATGCCTTTGTGTTTGGCGACGGCGCCGTTGGTGCGGGCCAGCACGAAACACCAGTCGGCCCAGTGGGCCTGGCTGGTCCATACCTTTTGCCCGTCGATCACCCAGTGCCCCTCGGCGATATGGGCGCGGGTTTGGATGTTGGCCAGGTCGGAGCCGGCACCGGGTTCGCTGTATCCCTGACACCACAGCTCGGTGCCGGCCACGATGCCGGGAAGGAACCGCTGGCGCTGGGCCTCGGTGCCGAAGGCGATCAGGGTGGGCCCGAGCAGTGTTTCGCCGATGTGACCGATCCGGCCGGGGGCGCGGGCCCGGGCGTACTCCTCGAAGTAGACGACCTGCTGATGGAGGGTGAGACCGCGGCCGCCGTACTCGGCGGGCCAGGCCACGCAGGTCCAGCCGTGGGCGCCGAGGTGGCGTTCCCAGGCTAGGCGTTCGTCGAAGAGGCAATCGTCGTCGCCAGGCCCACCGCGGCCTCGTACGGCGGCGAAGTCGGAGTTCAGCGCCTCCTCCAGGAACGTACGGATTTCCGTTCGGAACGCTTCGTCTTCGGGGCTAAAGCGAAGGTCCATGGGGCGAGACGCTATCGCCGGGTCTGACGGGTCGTCAGATCTCCTGGGAGGCGACGACCATGCCGGCATCGCCGCTGTCGGCGCGTATCAGGGTGCGATAGAGGTCGGCGTAGAGGCCACCGCGGTCGAGGAGGTCCAGGTGCGAGCCCGCCTGCACGAGGTGGCCATTGTCGAGCACGAGGATGAGGTCGGCGGCTTGGATGGTGGAGAGACGGTGGGCGATCACCAGGCTGGTGCGGCCAACCAACGCCACCGCGAGCGCCTGCTGGATGAGGTGCTCATTCTCGGAGTCGAGGTGGCTGGTGGCTTCGTCGAGGATCACGATGGCGGGGTCTTTGAGGAGCATCCGAGCGATGGCGAGTCGTTGTTTCTCGCCCCCGGAGAGGCGGTAGCCGCGCTCACCCACCAAGGTGTCGAGCCCGGCGGGCAGGGAGGCGACGAGTTCCTCGATCTGGGCGGCCCGGATGACTTCCCGAACCTCGTCGTCGGTGGCTTCGGGCCGTCCGTAGCGCAGGTTGTTGCCGATGGTGTCGTGGAAGAGATGGGCATCTTGGCTCACCACTCCAATGGCGCGACGCAGGCTGTCTTGGGTGAGGTCGCGCACGTCGTGGCCGTCGATGCGCACGGCCCCGCTCGTGGTGTCGTAGAGGCGGGGAACCAGTTGCGAGAGGGTGGTCTTGCCGGCCCCTGATGGTCCCACGAGGGCAACGAGTTGGCCGGGTTCGATCATGGCCGACAAACCACGGATCACCATCGGTGGTGGTTCGTTGGGGGTGGGACGGGGGCTGATGGCTTCGAGGCTGGGCACGATCGCTTCGTCGGGGTAGGCGAAGCGGATGTTGTCGAACTCGATGCGTCCGAGGGGACCGACGAGGTCGATGGCACCGGGGCGATCGGGGATCGGGTTGGGGGCGTCGAGTACCTCGAACACGCGCTCGAAGCTCACGAAGGCCGTCATGATGTCGACGCGAGCGTTGGTGAGGGAGGTGAGCGGTCCGTAGACGCGACTGATGAAGATGACCAGCGCCAGCAGCGTGCCGATGCTGACCGAGCCGGATACGGCCAGCAGACCACCGATCCAGTAGACCGCCGCTCCGGCCAGTCCCCCGACCAGCCCGAGGGCAACGAAGAATGTGCGCCCGTACACCGCCGACCGCACCCCCACCTGCCGCACGGCGTCGGCCCGGCGCGCGAAATCGGCGGTCTCGTCCTCGGGTCGGCCGAACAGTTTCACGAGAAGGGCACCGGACACGTTGAACCGCTCGGTCATCGTGGTGTTCATGGACGCGTTGAGATTCATTTGGTCACGCGTGAGTTCTTGGAGCCGATGGCCCACGCGTTTGGCGGGGAAAATGAACAGCGGCAGCAGCACCAACGCGATCACTCCAAACCGCCAATCGAGTAGGACGATGGCGGTGCCGTTGGCCAGCAGCGTGACGATGTTGGATACCACCGAGCCGAGGGTGCCGGTGAGGGCTCGCTGGGCGCCCATTACGTCGTTGTTGAGACGACTGGTGAGGGCCCCGGTCTGGGCCCGAGTGAAGAACGACATGGGCATTCGCTGCACGTGATCGAACAGCGATACCCGCAGGTCGTAGATCACTCCTTCGCCGATCCGAGACGACACGTACCGCTCCACGAGAGCCAGTGCGGCATCGACGATGACGGCAAGCACTACGAGGCTCGCCAGCAGGTGGAGTAGGCCGCGGTTCTTCTCGGGGATGGCCGTGTCGATGATGGCCCGGAACAGGAACGGGGGGGCCAGGCTCACCACCGCCGCCGCCACGATTACCACGAGAAAGGCCAAAAGTGCCGCCCGGTAGGGTCGGGCGAATCGCCACACTCGGCGCACGATGATGCGGTTGAGTTGGACGCCCTCCACTGCTGCGGGGTCGCTACCGATCATCGTGTGGGGGCCGCCGTGACGCATTTCCCTAGCGTACGGAGCCGAAGCGGAAACTGATCGGTGGGGCGTGCTGCCCGGCACCAACCCGACCATCGGGTGGAGCGCCTGCGATGGCTTTCACTTAGTATTCGTAGTAACATGCATGCATGACTAAGCAGATAAATACACTTCCGACACTGGCCGAGTACACCTCGGCTGTCGGCGTTCTCAAACTGCTGGCTGACACCACTCGCCTTCGACTGCTCCATGTGCTCACGGCAGGCGAACAGTCGGTCGCCGACCTGGCCGAGGCGGTTGAGTCCGCTCCGGCAGCGGTATCTCAACACCTCGCCAAGCTGCGCCTCGGCGGTCTCGTCCTCACCCGCCGAGAGGGCAACAGAGTCTTTTACAGCCTGATCAACGAACACGTTGGGAAGCTCGTACGAGAGGCCTTGCTCCAAGCCGATCATCTGGTCGGTGGTGCGCTTCACCACTCCGCCGGGACGTCGTCGTGAGCGAGGAGCAGCAGGCAGGACACGGTGAGCCCCCCGGGCACCGCCACGACGGGATGCACGAGCACGATCACCCCGAGACTCATGAACACCCCACTGGACTTCGGGGTGTGCTCTACGAGATCTTCCGTCCGCACAGTCACGATGCTGCGGATTCGCTCGACACGGCCCTGAAGTCCAGCGAGCAAGGCATCCGGGCAGTGAAGATCTCCTTCCTCATCCTCCTGGCAACCTCGATCATCCAGCTGGGCATTGTCGCGGTGACTGGTTCGGTGTCGCTGTTGGCGGACACCATTCACAGCTTCTCGGACGCCCTGACTGCCATCCCGTTGTTCTTGGCCTTCAAGTTGAGTCAACGGCCCAGCAATCGCCGCTACACCTACGGCTACGGACGCGCCGAGGACCTGGCGGGCATCTTCATCATCGTGATGATCGCCGGATCCGCCCTGGTGGCCGGCTGGCAAGCGATCGAGCGATTGATCGACCCGCAACCGATCACCCATCTGTGGGTGCTGTTCACCGCCGGCATCGTGGGCTTCCTCGGCAACGAGGTCGTCGCGCTCTACCGGATACGGGAAGGCAAGACGATTGGCTCGGCAGCTTTGGTCGCCGATGGGTACCACGCCCGAACAGATGGGTTCACGTCGTTGGCGGTGGCCTTTGGCGCCATCGGCGTCGCCCTGGGCTTCCCCCGGGCTGACCCCATCGTGGGACTGCTGATCTCGGTGGCGATCTTCGTGGTGCTCGCGTCCGCTACCAAGCAGGTCTACGCCCGCTTGATGGACGCCGTTGATCCGAAGATCGTCGGCGAGATCGAGCACCGAAGCGAACACGTCGATGGCGTCATCAGGGTCAGCAACGTTCGCGTGCGCTGGGTCGGTCATCGTCTGAGCACAGACCTGACCATCGAGGTCGACGGCACCCAGAACGTGGCTCGAGGGCACGAGATCGCCACTGCGGTCCGCACCCGCCTCACCTCCACGGTCGCCCACCTCGACGAGGCGACCGTTCACGTTCACGAATCGGCCCATGCCGAACACGCGCACTCGTCGCATCCCATCTGATCAAAAGCGGGCGGCACGGCGCTGGTCGCCGCCGGTCCTCGTGCTGTCGGCCACCGTCCTGTCGGCGTGCAGCCGCAATGACAGCGCCGCCCCCACCGCCGCCCCCACCGAGCGCCAGATCCCGACGACCCGGGCGACCGCAACGACTACCGTGGGTTCCATGGCCGACTTCGTCATCGCTCGGGCGATTTCCGGCCTGAGCAAGGAGTAGCTCTCATGCGGTTCGGAATTGTTGGG
>VFJN01000101.1 GCA_009886035.1 Actinomycetota bacterium | reverse complement strand
GCCCACGATCCGCCCGACAGCCGTGATGGGGTACACGTCGCCGTACCCGACCGTCGTGATGGTCGTCGTGGACCACCACAGGGCGTCAAAGAACGAGTGCAGCCGTTCGCCCTCGCCCACGTCCTCAACGAGCGTGAACACCACCGCCGACGTGAGCCAGGTCAACCCCGCCACGCCCAGGGCGAAGGACGCGGCGTGCTTGCGCAGGATCGACCGACCCTCCCTCGCCGCCATGCCACCGACGGAGAACACACGGGCCAGCACGGCGATGGCCCGCCACGCTCGCCCGGCTCGCAGCATTCGAAGCGCTCCGAGTCCGGTCAGCACAGGTACCAAGGCCATCACCTGCGACACGACGATGAACAGGTTCGTCCACTCGCCTCGCATGTAGTTGCGCTTGCCCTTGGCCAGTCGGAACTCGACCACGTAGTCAGCGGCAAACGCCACGAGCACGACGACGTTCACAATGTCGAGAAAGAGCTGGTCGCTGTACGGCAGTTCGGTGCGTGCCAGTTCCAGTAGGAGAATCGGAAGGCTGGCGATCGCCAGAACGAGCAACGGCGTGTCGGTCGCCGCCCGCCACCGTTCCAAGCCCGGTGTCATGTAGTCGCTCACCCGGAAAGCATCGCACCGCCAATCCACTCGGAACGGGATATCGCGGAGCCCGTGCAGTTCCTCCGGCAGCGTGGACCTGGCCTTGAGCCACGCTCGTTGGCGGAAGTTGATGCGGTTGATGCCCTTGCCCTCGTCGCTCAGGAACAGCAGGTCGGTGTCCTCGGCGGGCTGGCGCCCGGCCACCGTTCGTGAGATCTCATCGCAGCGCCACGACGGGATATCTACCTCTACCGCCAACGTGATCGGCACCATGTCGTAGCCGCCAGGTCCCACAAAGCCTGGAAGCGGCGCCAGGGGGTCGACGGGCGGTCTGGTGGATCGGCGAGGATCATGGTGTGCCGGTGCTGTGCGCCGAGAAAGCCCTTGCAATGCCACTTTAAGTGAGTAAGATCCTGCAGGAAGCGTTGAAAACAAAAAGTTGTTGGGGAACGCAATGATCTGATCGCCTGTATTGGTCGCCTAGGCGGTGAGGGAGCGAAGGCGAAACCGGCCCCCTTATCCCAAGGAGCCGTAATTATGCATGATCTCACCCCGCTACGTCGCAGGATTTCGGCGGCCCTACTTGTCTTCGGCGCCTTTCTCGGCACCTTTGGTCTTTTCATAAGCCCCGCCCAGGCCAGCGGCCCCGCCGTCTTTGGAGATGGTTACGACTCGTACTTGAATGCCAACCAACGCGGCATCGCTGGATCTGGTGTGGAGCAGCGAACGGATTGCCCAACCAACGCTGGTGTGTCTGGCATGACGGCCTGGCACTTCATATTGACGCAAAACAGCCATGAGTTTGCGAGCCTCGACGTGGCCTTTAATCTCGACGGCAGCAACGTCACGTTAAACGGGTTGACGGCGAAGACAACCGCGCAGTGGGGCAGCTTTGACCCGGCGGCGAACTTCATTGCCGATCCGAGCCTGAAGCATGCCTACGTGTACACCTCGACCACGGGCATCCTGCGGGACGCCGCCTCACAAGACACACCAAACACCTCCGGCCCGATGATCGTTCTGAGCCACCACTGCGACCCTCCCACCACCACCACGACAACGGAGGCCACCACCACGACAACGGAACCCACCACCACGACAACGGAGGCCACCACCACGACAACG
>VFJN01000130.1 GCA_009886035.1 Actinomycetota bacterium | reverse complement strand
TTGGGATCTTCGGGGGAACTTTCGACCCTCCGCATGTCGGGCATCTCGTGTGCGCCGTCAACGTTCGTCATGACCTCCGCCTCGACCGGGTCCTCCTCGTGGTGAACGATCTTCCGTGGCAAAAGATCGGCACTCGGCCTATCACCGCCGCCGCCCAGCGGCTGGCGATGGTCGAAGCCGCCGTGGCTGACGTGGACGGACTGGAGGCCAGCCGCATCGAGATCGACGCCGGTGGGCTGTCGTACACGGCCGACACCCTGGCCCGGTTGGGGGCCGAGAACCCCGAGGCCGAATTCTTCGTGGTGCTCGGGGCTGACGCGGCGGCTGGCCTGCCCACCTGGGAACGGGTTGATGAGGTGCGCGAACGGGCCACGATAGTGGTGGTGCAGCGTCCCGGGGCGGCGGCGGTTACCCCGTTCGAGGGGTTCCGGTGGGAAAGTGTGGAGGTTCCCGGCCTCGAGGTTTCCAGTACCGACCTTCGGGCTCGTGTCATCGATGGCCGGCCGCTCGACTATCTCGTCACTCGGGAAGTAGTGGAGTGGATATCGGCCCACGATCTGTATCAGGACCCAGCATGACAAATCTCCCGGAGGACCCACTTTCGAGTCTGGTAGCCGCGCTCGAACTACCCGAGCACGGCACCGGGGTGCGTTCGGCGCGCCGCGCCCCGCGGGGGCCGTCGCGCCGTTGGATGACGGTGTTCTCGTCGTGCATGGTGGTGGCCCTGGGGGCATCCCTGGTGCTCACCTATGTCGGCGTTCACACCGTGCGCACGAGTAAGGCGGGTCGGGTCGTGTCGACCGTCACCGATCCGACGGCACCGGGGTTCGAGGCCTTCGTGGCCCCCACGCCAACGCTGGCAGTGCTCCATGAGGTGAATGGCAATCTCGACGCCGTCGCCGTGGTGGCGCTCAACAACGGCGATGCCGGTGGCTCGGTGATTTTGGTGCCCGGGGCCACCATCGCGGGGACGGGAGCCGATGCGCGGCCGCTCTCGGTGAGTTACGCCTACGGGGCTGCCCCGGCGGAGGGTGTGCGGGTGGGCGTGCAAGGGTTGTTGGGCATCGGGATCTCCGAGGCGGTGGTGGTGGACGATGCCCGATGGGCGGAGTTGGTAGGACCCGTCGCTCCATTGGCTCTGGATAACCCTGATGCCCTGGAGGGGTTTCCCGCCGGGCCGGTGTCGCTGAGCCCCGAGCAGGTGGGACCGTGGCTGGTCGCCCGCAACGAGGGAGAAAGCGACCTCGCTCGCATGTACCGGCAGCAGTTGTTCTGGGAGGCATGGGCGGCGGCCATTGGCGCGGGGGCCGACAATCCTGGGGTAGTGCCCGGTGAGGTCGACGGGGGCATCGGCCGGTTTGCCCGGGCGCTGGGTAAGGGGCCGGTGCGGGTGGTGACCCTGCCCATAGTCGAGTCCGTCGATGCCTATGGTTTCCCGGTTTTGAGCGTGGATCGGGCGGCGGTGGAGGAGGTGGTCACCAGCCTCGTGCCTTTCCCCACCGGCGACGTTGAGGGGGCCCGCACGCGAGTGCGACTACTCAATGGCACCACGGATGCAGATCATGTGGCGCGTTCGGCTCCTCTGGTGGTGCCCGCCGATGCCGAGATCGTGATTGCTGGTAATGCCGACCGGTTCACCTACACCGTTACGGAGATTCGCTACCACGGCCCCGGGATGAAAGTGGCGGCGGAACGTATCCGCGACTCGCTGGGAGCGGGTGTCGTGGTAGATGATCCTCGTCCCACCGATGCCTTCGACGTAACCGTCGTGCTCGGTTCCGATACCTGAGGAGACACCCTGGCTGAGTCCACCACCTTCGACGAGACCCGCCAGTGGGCCATTAGTGCGGCGCGGGCGGCCGATGCCAAGCAAGGCCGGGATGTGGTGATTCTGGAGGTGGCGGCCGTGCTCGGGATCTGTGGCTGGTTTGTTATCGCCAGTGGAACCAACGAGCGGCAGGTGAAGGCGATTTGCGACGAGGTGGAGGGGCAGATCCATGCCGCGGGAGGCCCGAAGCCGAAGCGCATCGAGGGCTTGGACGACCGCTCGTGGGTGCTCATGGACTACGGCGACGTTGTGGTGCACGTGTTCCAGCAGGAGCAGCGCGAGTTCTACGACCTCGAACGGCTCTGGGCCGACGTGCCGCGAGTGGAGTGGTCTGACTCGGCCGCCTAAATAAGCACCGCAGCGCTTCTTCTCACGGGACGCCGTGGGTCTCGTCGACGCACCCGTTGCGCCGGTCGCGCTTTGGTGTACGGTTCGCCCTCGACTCGATCGAGTCGGTCCCGGCCAGAACGGGCAAGTCGAGCAGTTCCTCAGGGGGTTCTCATGACGTACTTGATCACGCACTTCTACGACGGTGGCAACGCTGGACAGTACGAGGCCACGATCGCGGCGATTCACCCCGTTGGTGGGAAGGGTTTGCCCGCCGGGCAGGTGTACCACGCCGCCGGACCGTGCGACGGCGGGTGGCTCGTCGTTGCGGCCTGGGACTCGAAGGCATCGTGCGACCTCTTCGTAACGGAGACCCTGCTGCCCGAACTGCCCAAGATCGTGGGCGGGTTGGCTGGTCCTCCGCAGGAGCGGGCCGCAGAAGTAGCGAACCTCCTCACGGCCTGATTGCTTACTTGGTGCTGTCAGCCGGCGGTCCGTCGCGGTCGGACGGTGGCAACGCGGACTCGCCCTGTTCGACGGATGTGCTGCGAGTGTCGGTTGGTTCGGGGCGTGGTGCGTTCGGCCCAAGCGCGGCAGCCTCGATCCGCCCGAGTTGGTTCCATCGGTCGCCGCAGATGTAGCAGAGTGCCGCGCGGCTCAAGTCAACCTCGTCAATCTGGTCTCCGTACCTTTCCCAAACGATCCTGAGGAATCGCTCCCCGCCATCAACGTCCTCCCAATAGGCAGGTTGCCGCCAGAGAATCTGGGACCCTGCCATCACGACGAGCCAAGGCCCGTCTGGGTCGCGGGGGTCTCGTTCGGGATACTCGTGATCAACTCTCAAGATCCGAGGCCCGTCGGCTGGCAAACCGGGCAACTGGGTGGGGCTAGACGCCTCGGGGTGTTTCGTCCGTCGTTCGCGTTGCTGGTCAACCGACTGCAACTGCTTCAGCGCATCTGGATTGCCAGCGGCGGCGGCATCGCGTATCTCGGCGGTAGTCGGGAACAACACGTTGGTGTGGGTGTCACATTCAGGACAAGACAGTTGGAGAAGTTGCTCGAACGGTTCCTGGTCCAGGTCCTCCCAGGTCCCGGCCCACCCGCAGTCGCAAGTCACCGGACTGGTGGGGGCAGGTTGTTGGTACCAGCTGTAGTGAACACGAAGCATCGGCCGACCCTATGCGAGAGGCAGATCGCCGGCGCTGGATTCTCCGGCAACGGGACTAGTTATCTGGCCCCTCACCCGGGCGATGCCACCGGTCACCACGGATCGCCTTAGGGGCAACGGGGCGGCCAGGAAGCCAGCCACGAGCGGCGACGGTAGGGGCTAGGTGCGCCGGTCGCAGTAACTAGCAATAAAGGACTGGGGGGCGAAATGCTCGTGAATGGCTACACGATCGAACCCGCCGCCGACCGGCACAGAGCCAACCTGTCCGACGCCTCCACCCAATCATCATCCAAGACCTCGCCGCCTTGACATAGGAGTATCGGAGCCGTCGAGGGTTCGGACGGGCCAGCGGCACCGAGCACGA
>VFJN01000033.1 GCA_009886035.1 Actinomycetota bacterium | reverse complement strand
ATGTCGCGCACCAGATGGGTGTCGAACAGGTTCCGGGCCGACAGGTTGACCGAGATGGTGAGATCAAAACCGGCGTCTCGCCAGATACGGCACTGGGCCAGTGCCTCCTTCACCACATAGAGGGTGAGCGGACGGATCACACCGGTGTGTTCGGCCGCCGGGATGAACTGGTCGGGTCCCAGCGGCCCGAGACGCGGGTGGGTCCAGCGCACCAACGCCTCCGCCCCCACCACCATGCCGTCGAGCAGATCCACTTTGGGCTGGAGGTACACATCGACCTCGCCCCTCTCAAGGGCCTCCGCCAACTCGGCGGCCAGGGCCAGCCGGCGAGGGGCATACGGATCGGCCTCAGCGGAGTAGACCTCGATACCAGAACCCTCGGTACGGGCGGTGTAAGTGGCGGCGTAGGCCCGGGTGAGGAGGGTGTCGGCATCCCGGGCATGATCGGGATACAAGGCGACCCCGAGGCTGGCACCGAGCACCAGCGAGACGGTGTCGGCGGTGAAGGGCGCGTCGAAATCGCTTCGGATGACCTCGGCCAGACCGACGATAGCTTCCTCGGAGGTGGGGCCCGTCACGAGCACCACAAACTGGTCTCCGGTGAAGCGCACCAGCTGGGACTGGCCCGACAGCAGTGCCAAAAGACGGTCGCGCACCGATACCAACACGCGGTCGGCGGCGGCGATGCCAAGGGTGTCGCTGACCTCGGAGAAGGTATCGAGATCCACAAACACCAAGCCCACGCGCTGCTCATTGCGTTTGGCAGCACGGATCGCCCGGTCGAGTTCCTGCTCCAACGACACCCGGTTCGGCAGTCCCGTCACCGGGTCATGCAGGGCCTCGTAGGCCTTTTCTTGGGCCTCGTGCTTCAGCGCCTCCACCAGTCGCCCGTTCTCGAGGGCCACGTGGGCGAGGTTGGCCAAGGTCTCGAACAACTCGAGGTCCTCGACCACAAAGGAACTGACATCGGTGAGGCGGTTCGACACGACGAGGGCACCCACCACCATCCCCTCACCCCCCAGGGGGACCATCGCGGCGTCCTTCACCCCAAGTTCGCCCAGCCACCCCGGCAGTGGCTCACCCGGCGCGTACAACCGCGACTGATCCCCGGGGACCAGTCGCTGAAGGTCGCTCGCCAGTTCGTCCCGGCTGATGGCGATCTGGCTCACGCCATCGCCCACGGCGAGTACACGGGTGGCCGAGGTGCCATCCCGCAACGGCGGCAGTAGGAGGGCGGCATACTCAGCCCGCAGGATCTCGCGCGCCCCCAGCACCACTGCTCGTTCGATTTCGTCAATGTCAGACCCACCCAAGGACCGAGTGAAGGCGTGGAGGGTCGCCAGATTCTTGTGCCGATCGGTCAATTGAACGAACCGGCGGTAGAGGACGAAGAGGGTGACGATGACCGTCAACATCAGGCCACCCACATAGGTCTCTTCCCAGATCGAGATGACGATGGCCAACCCCACGCTGGTGTTGGCGATCGACGACATCAATCCGAGGCCCACCACCTGCTTCAGCGCGGCCCGGCCAGCCCAACCGCTGAAGATCCAGATAGCGATCGTCACCGACACCGTGGCGAGGACCTGGGTCGAGAACATCGCTGCGAATGCGGCTGCCCACCCCCTCGCCTCGGTGGGCGACGCAGTACCCAATATCGACCGGTACACCACGACCGCCAACGCCGCTTCGGCGGCGAACAACCCGAGGTTGATGGCCAACTTATGGATGGATTGGCGACGGAACAGCCCGAGAACGAGGACACCGGCGAGCACCCTTCCGATGAGCAGGTCATCGGGGGCGGCCATGAGGAGGCCCGCCACGAAGGGGATTTCGGTGAAGGTGATGGCGTGGGCCTCACCCCGAGACTCGAGGTGCACCGCAAACACCTCGGTGACCACAAAACCGATGGTCATGGCCCACCACGGGATGGCAAAGGGGCTCTGGAGCAAGACGCCTTCGTTCGCAAAAGAAATGGCGAGCACTCCCGCCAAAGCCATGAGCCCGATGGCCAGGACCCACAACCGAACGTCTACCGATACCCTCGCCCCCTTGCCGAGGCGGACGGGGAGGTCTTGTTCCACCTCATAAGGGAACCGAATCACGACCTCAAGGTCAAGCCTGCGGACGCGAACGAGCCCGGCGCAAAGGCCGGGCTCGTTGAGTTCAGGGCCTACCGCTGGTCAGCGGAGATGCAGACCACGGAGATGCAGACCACGTCCGCCCCACTCAACACCAAGCTTGTTCATTTCATGTCCTCCATTGTAGTTCTAGGGATGTAATTGGTTAATCGACCGCTCTCCGTGAGATTACTCAACTTATTGAGCAATTCATTTCGAGGCGATCGGTGCCTCAGTGCGGATGACGATACGGCGCGAGACCGATCGTGGCAAGGGACATTTTCCCTGGTCAGAAGGGGTACGGAGGGTGTTTCTACCACCACTTTAAGTGGTCAATAGGACTAAATACGGAGAGTGGTCAATAACCCACTACCAGTGGTTAATAAGACACCGGGATACAGCCGCTTCGGTCCCCGGATTTGCGCGCTCTACGTAGTGAGCGGACCCAGAACGCGGTCGAGGTACTGATTGGTGAATCGGCCCTCAGGGTCGAGTTGGCTCCGCACCGCCTGAAACTCGTCCCACCGCGGGTAGCGCGTCGCCAAACTCTCGTAGCCCTGGAAGTGCATTTTCCCCCAATGGGGGCGACCGCCATAACTCCCCATTATCCGCTCGACCCCCTGAAAATAGGCGTCATACGGGGTGCCCTGATACACGTGGACGGCGATGTACCCCGTCGCCCGTCCCTCCGCGGTAGACAACGGGATGTCGTCGGGTGCCACCACCCGCACCTCCACCGGAAAGCTCAGTTGAATGCCCGCCTCATCCACCAGGGCCCGCACCCGGTTGAGCGCCTCAGGAATGGCATCCCGGTCGATGGCGTACTCCATCTCGTAGAACTTCACCCGTCGGGGACTGGTGAACACGCGATCACTGCGATCGGTGTATTCCATCCGACCGGTGGAGGGCAGAATCTTGGCTAGACGCGGGATCAGGCTCGGCTGGCGACGCCCAATCCGACACAAGGCCCCGAAGCCCACGTTCGTGATGAGAAGGTCATCAAGAAATTCTTTGGCCTTCCGACGCGGCACCGCCGGCTCGTCGGTGCGCCGATTTCGCTTTGTAAGTGCCCACCCAGTGTGAGGAACCCAGTAGAACTCCACATGATCGGCACTGGACATGTAGCCGTCGAAGTCGGTCAGGATCTCATCGACGCGCCGCGGTTCCTCGATGGCATGGAGCCGAAAGGCCTTGACCGCTTGGATCGTGACGGTGGACACGATGCCCAGTGCACCCAACCCCACGCGAGCGGCGGCGAATACCCCGGGGTTCTCCTCGGCGGTGGCCGAGAGGATCGAACCGTCCCCGGCGATGAGGCGAAGCCCCACGATCCGACTGGAGATGTTGCCAAAGTGCCAGCCAGTGCCGTGGGTGCCGGTAGCGGTAGCCCCGGCGATCGACTGTTGAGAGATGTCACCCATGTTCTCCAGGGCCAACCCCCGCTGGTCGAGTTCGTCCGACAGCGTCGCCAGGGAGATACCCGCTTGCACCGTGACCGTGCGAGCCCCTGGATCGTGGCCCACGACCCGGCCGTACTTCGCCAGATCCACGAGCACCCCGTCCGTGCAGGCGATCGGCGTGAAACTGTGCCCGGCGCCCACACATTTCACCCGGGTACCGGCGCGGGCGGCCTCCGTCACGATGGCGACGAGATCCGCCTCGCAGGTCGGGCGACGAATGGAGGTAGGCGCACAGGACTGGTTACCCGCCCAGTTCGTCCAGGAGGTTCGGTCTTTCATGCTCACCGGCCCGACCCTAGCGGCCGGGTGTTGGGTGCCCCGCCCGTCGGGGCAAGGCGTTCCGATCCTGTGACACCGGACGCGCCACGACCGGGGCGGAAACCCCGGTCGTGGGACAGATCAGTAAGAATGACGAGGGCTACTGGATGTACGCAGTGATATCAACAATGACCTGCACGGTACCGCTCTGAGCGCCGACTTTTCGAGCAATGACGGTGAACTGGCCCAGATTGCCAGCGCTGGTACCGAGTCCGACGCAGAAGAAGTTCGCCACCGTCTGGCCGGCGGAGAAGTTGATACTCGAAGTGGCCGGTTCGCTCAGGCCCGCGGGATAGATCGTGGCATAACCGCCGAAGGCGGGGGAGGTAATGGTGAGGTTCCCCATCACCGCCACGGACTGACGGGAAATCTCGGTGGCCGCGGGGAAAGGCGCCCAAGGGAAAAAACTTCGAGGAACCCCGAAAGTCATCGCCGTCGTGGTCCGGGTATCGACCGCTCGGTAGGGCGTCATGGCGACCCCAGTGCCGGCTTGCGAGTCAGTACGGACCGTGTTCATCCGCTTCCACTTGGTGTCCGAGCCTAAGCCGGTTCCGGTGGAGGCCCATAGGAGGCCTGCCTCACTGCGCACCAGTTCATGAGCCGGTGTCGTCGAGAAAAGACCGGAAGATTGAACTCCAAAGGACGGCTGGCTGTTTACCGCGCCCAGCGCCGGAACTTGCGAAAAACGCCCTGTCCCGGCGGCCTTAATGTCGGGGCCTTGGTCAACTCCGCTGCCATTGTGAGCAAAAATGAAAGCAGGAGAAGCTCCCGGACCCACGTATTCGGTGAACGTCAAATCGTCCGCCGAGTTCAAAATTCCCAATATTAGGGGGTCACCGGTAGCTGCGGCGGCGGGAGAGGCCGTAGCCAAGGCCATCGCGGCTCCACCGGCGACGACTCCACCGGCGAGCTTAAGCATGTGCCGACGACTGCGGGCCTCCTCCACTATCTCAACGTCTCGATCATCCTTGTCCGACATGAATAGCCTCTCCGCCCTCGGCTCTGGTTTCGAGAGCTTTGTGTTAGGTCACATTGATGGGTGGCGTGCCGACGCGCCATAGGCTTTCTGGGCCATACGGGGT
>VFJN01000114.1 GCA_009886035.1 Actinomycetota bacterium | reverse complement strand
TGAGTCGGCTTGTAGGCGGGGTTCTGTCCCTCGGCTTGCGCCTCAGGGGTGGCCATCCATCTGTGCGGTCTACCTGGGGAGATCGGCCGGACCGGCCCTCCCACGTTTGACCTTGCTCCGGGTGGGGGTTGCCTAGCCGCCGGGGTCGCCCCCGACGCTGGTGCGCTCTTACCGCACCGTTTCACCCTTGCCTGTGCCCGGTTACCCGGGCCATCGGCGGTCTGCTTTCTGTTGCCCTGAACCAACAGGTCACCCCGTCCTGGCTCGCACCAGCACCCTGTCCTTCGGAGCCCCGACCTTCCTCGACGTGGTCAAGCCACGCCGCGGCCACCAGGCCGACTCACCGTCGGAGCAAGTCTCTCGCGGTTGTTCCTCCACCGCCAACAATGCGACACCGGGGCGGCGGCGCGCTCAGCCGGAGAGCACTGCGCCCTGGATGGACGCGACGGGATTCTCACCGGGGAAGAAGGCCCGATCATCCGGGAACACGGCGGGCGCCGGCAGGCTCTGGCCGGCCACGATGAGCACCGCAGCGTGGCGGGCCTCGATCCCCCCGATGGTCATGATGGTGGAGCGGTAGGGCATCGACGACAGGGCCCCTCCGGCGTAGACGTAGGTCTGGGCCGCCGCCAATTCCAAATCCAGCGCAATCTTTACGAGGGCGGCTTCGGTGGTGGCGGCGTTGAGGGCAGGCTCCACCAGGGCTTTGAAGATCGCCTCGTTGGCGTCGCTCACCGGCGTGCCACCCACCGCTTTCACCACTTTGTTCACGGCATCGAAGTGGGCCTGGTGATGGCTCTGGAACAATTTGGCCGTATCGGCGATCGCCGGGGTGGTCACCAAACCGCTGCCGAGAGCCGATTGGTACGTGTTGATCGCCAGTTTTTCGATCGACGCGGCGGTGCGCGCCAGAGCGATGTCGAGATTGTCGGCCAGTTCGGTCGTGGTGGTCGCCTCGGCGCCGGCCCCATCGGCGTCGCTGTCGCTACCGCAGGCGGCCAGCACTGCGGCGCCCAGGATGCTGGCCCCGCCGAGGGCAAAGAACTGGCGCCGCCCCGGCGCGGGTACCCCGAGGACGGCGGCTTTTTCGTCGGTCGACAGGTTGCTGCCACCGCTCAGGATGCGGGCGAGGGCGTCGTACCACTTCGGCATAGCCGCCTGGTTGTCGGCATCGATCGCCTGCAGCGTTCGACGCATCTCGTCACGGTTCAGATCCATGTGATCGTTCTTCCTTTCCATCGTGGGGTGCGTCGGTGCTCAGGAGAGCAGGATCGGGTCGAATCCGGCCAACGGGTCGGTGCCGTCTCCCAGGTTGGCGGTCTCGAAAGCCCCGGTGGGAAACAGCATGTCGGCCGTGCCCCCCAGGGCCAGTGAGATCACCGTGGCATGTTGTGTTTCGATCGGCAGGATCGTGGACGTAAGGGCCGCGTAGGAGGGATCGGTGAGCAGGGCCAGAGCGCCCACATAGGTGTAGGCCACCTGATTCTCGATCACCCGGCCAAAGCCGAGGATCTGGGTGGTCAACGCGTCGCCGGGTTGGCCGGCGGCGATCAACGTGAGACTCGGGGCGATGCCCTTCATCAGTTTGGGGTTGGGCTTGGGCTGGGCGTCCTCGCCCGCCAGAGCGGCGAAGGCATCGGCGTGGTCCTGATGATGGCGGGCGAACAAGGTGGCTACCTCGAGCACCGCGCCGGAGAGTTTTGGCGCCACGGCGGTGTAGACCGCCACCGCCGCTAGTTCGATGCCCTGGGCGTACCCCGCAATGGTGGTGTCGGTGAGGCCTTCCTGGGCGGCCGCCATCCCGCTGCCAAGGTAGGACAGCGTGGTAACGCCACTGCCCGCCGCCAGTAGGGTGCCGCTCAGCCCCGCCAGACCGGCCTTCTTGAGGAAGGACCGCCGCGCTCCGAGATGCAACTCGGCCGCCTCCGGGGCGAAGTTCTGCATGGCTTCGTGGTGCATGTCGTCGACATCGTGGGCGAGATGACGGAGCTCGTGGTCGCTGATCGGCACGGCGCTGCCTCCTGGGGTTTGGGGGGGATGGGAATGAGAGACGGTGGGCATGGCGTTGTGGGGCTGCTCGACGGTGACAGTTTCGCGGTGGTGAGCATAAGCCGTGGCCGCCGGTGCGGGTTCAGGGCGCTCGGGCCCGGGGCAGCCTCCAGGGTGGTGGTGGGCCAGATCCTGCGGGTCGGGAACACGCTGTCAGAACTCCACGCCGGAGAGTTCAGGAATCCAGCCCGCCGCCCGCTCGCAGGCGGCCCGCCAGCGGTCACGATCGGTGGGAGCCCCCGGGGCGATGACCTGCTTGGGCGACCACGTGGACGCGATGTCGTCCCAGCCTCCCCAGGTACCCATGGCCAACCCGGCGAGGAACGCCGCCCCCAGGGTGGTGGCCTCCCTTACGGGGGAGACCTCCACGGGGCGCTGGGTGGCGTCGGCCAACGCCTGGAGGAAGGTGGGATTTTCCGTCATCCCACCGTCAACGCGCAACGACGGGATCGCCACGCCGCTGTCCTGCTCGGCGGCTTCCACCAGATCGGCCCCTCGCTCCGCGATGCCCTCCAGCACCGCCCGCACGATCTCGGGCCGACCGCTCCCGCGCGTGAGTCCCAAGAGCGCGCCGCGAGCACCGTAATCCCAGCGCGGCGTGCCCAGCCCGAGCAGAGCGGGAACGTAGACCACGCCGTCGCTGGTGTCGCAGGCACTGGCCACCGTGTGGCTGTCGGCCGCAGTGGTGATGATCCCGAGGTCGTCTCGCAACCACTCCACGTTGGTCCCGGCCGAGAGCATCATCGCCTCCACCCCCCAGGTGGTGATGCCGTCTTTGCGCCAGGTCACGATGGGGAAGCAGCCGTGGTGTCCTTGGCGGTCGAACCGGGGTCGTTCCTCACCGAGATGGACGTCGAGCATGCCGCCGGTGCCAAAGGTGATCTTGGCGAGACCGCGCCGCACCCCGCCTTGGCCGATGAGGCTGGCTTGTTGGTCGCCGATCAGGCTGGCGATGGGTGGAGCCCCCGCCAGAGCCGTCGCGTGGCCGAGCACGCCGGCGCTATCCACCACGGTGGCCATGGCGGCCGACGGGATGCGCAAGGTCTCGAGCACCGTTTGGTCCCATCCGGTGGCGTCACTCCGCAGCAGGCCGGTCACCGCCGCGTTGGAGGCATCGGTGACGTGCACCGCCCCCTCGGAGAGGTGCCAGGCCAACCAGGTATCCACTGTCCCGACGCAGAGGTCGCGGGTGCGGTCAGGATCGGCCTCGTCGAGGAGCCAGGCCGCTTTGGTGGCCGAGGCGTTCGGCGGCACCCGGATGCCGTCGGCTTGCAACGTGAGGCAGGTGCCCACGGTACGCAGGTCTTGCCAACCCACCCCCGGGCCCACGGGCGCGCCGGTGGCGCGGTCCCACACGATGGTGGAGGCCCGCTGGTTGGCAATGCCCACTGCATCCACCGGGCCCGTTTCGGCCAGCACCGCCTGGGCCAGTTCCACAGCGGCGGCGGCCATGGCGCGGGCGTCGAACTCCACCAGGCCCGGAGCCGGGGAGGAGGGGAGCAACGGGCGACGAACTTCAGCGGCGATGGTGGCGTCGGGGCGCACCACTGCGGCCCGCAGGCCGCTGGTGCCCACATCGATCACGAGGATGCTCATGGCGGCGTTCTCCCGGGCCTGGGCGTCAGTAGCCGGAGGGGCCGAACGGAGACGGGAGTCCGAGCTTGCCCGGGTTGAGAATGCCCCGGGGATCCAGCGCCGCTTTGGTGGCCGCCAGCACCGCGAAGGCCGGACCCAGGGCCTGGGCCACGAAGCGGCTGCGATTGAGGCCCACGCCGTGGTGGTGCGAGAGGGCCCCGCCGCCCTCGAGGACCGCCTGCGTGCCGGCGTCCCAAGCGGCTCGGTAGTAGCGGTCGCGATCGTGCGGTTCGACCTTGGCGGCGAAGGTGAAATACAAACAGCCGCCATCGGGGTAGCTGTGCGACTGATGGGCCGACGCCGATACGGTGCCCTCCACGCTGGTGAGCGCGGCGATGACAGCGGCGTAGATGCCCGGGAGATCGCGCCAGCGGCCAACCACCTCCATCGTGTCGATCACATAGCCACGGGTGATGAGTGCCTCCAGCGCGGCCACGTCATTGCGGTGCTCGAGCCAATGGGCCACATGCTCCACGTTGTCCGCTTGCCCCCCCTCACATCCGTGCTCGACAAGCCCCATGGTGGTGTCCACCAGGGCGGTGTCGCCTTCGTCGAGCACGAGCAACAACGCCCGGTCGCCCGTCTTGTAGGTGCGGTCAGCTTCGGCGGGGTCGTAGAGGCGCAGCACCGCCGGATGGGCGCCCCGCTGAATGATCTGGCGCATGGCGCCGAGTCCCTCATCGAAACTGGCGAAGCTGTAGGCGGCCCGACGCTCCGCCACCGGGGCCGGATGGAGGCGGAGACGGGCGCCGGTGATGATGCCCAGGGTGCCCTCCGAGCCCACAAACATCTGGTTGAGATCCGGGCCAACCGCCGCCCGGGGTGCCCCACCGGTAGAGATGCGGCTCCCGTCAGCCAGCGTCACGTCCAGACCCAATACCATGTCCTCGATTTTTCCGTACCGACCCGAAAGCTGGCCGGCCGAGCGGCACGCCAGCCACCCACCCACCGTCGACAGTGCCACCGATTGCGGCCAGTGGCCGAGGGTGAGGCCGTACTCAGATCGCAGGGTGTGCTCGAGGTGATCCCCGAACGTGCCGGGCAGGACATCAAGCACGAGCGAGGTTTCGTCCACCTCCACGATGCCGGTGAGCCCGCATAGATCGAGCACCACACCACCGTGCACCGGTACCGACGCGCCGCACACGCCACTGCGCCCGGCGGCCGCCGTAACGGGAATACGGGCCTCGTTGCACAGCGCCAGGATGGGGGCCACCTGATCAGCGTGGCGGGGTTGCACCACGGCGGCGGCCCGGGCGGCCACCTGGCCATCGAGCGCCCAGATCATGGCCTGGGGCCACCAGTCGCGGCTGGCCTCGCCCACCAGATCACCAGCGACGGTGGTGGGGGCAATGGCGGCGAGTTGTTCCACGATTTCGGTTGGGACCGGGACGAAGGCGCCATCGAGGTGGGCGGCGGCGGCCGCCGCTCCGTCGCGCAAGGCAATGGGAGCCGTCGGCACGCCCGGTCCGGGCTCGGGGAGGGGATGCGGCTCGCTCACGGGAGACTGGCCTCGATGAGGGGAAGCCCCGGCGCGGTGCGCTCGGCGGCGACGAGGGCCACATAGGTTGCGGCGTGGGCCTCGGCCTCGGCGGCGGACCACCCGAGTTCGGGGGCCATGAGGGCGGCCACGGCACCGGCCACGGCGGCGGTTTCATCGCGCGCCTGGAGGCGGGCACGGGTGCGCCGGGAGAGCACATCGTCCACCGTGGTGGCCATCTCGTGGCGGGTGGCGTAGATGGCTTCGGCCCTCACGTACGGCAGACCGGGCACGAGGGGTTCGCCGAGGGAAGGGTCTTCGTCGATGAGGGCCTGCAGGGCGGGGGCCTCGGAGCCGAACCGTTCAGCTAAGTGGCGATCGCGTCCCGTGATGTTGGCTTTCAGCGCCATGGCGCCGCGCAGTTTGAGCTTGGCGGTGCGGCTGTGGCGGGTGCCCCGGGGGAGGCCCGTTTCATGTTTCAGGAGGGTGTCGACGGTGTCTTCGGCCATCTCCCGATAGGTAGTGAGTTTGCCGCCGGTGATGGTGACGACGCCCTGGTCTGACACTCGGACTTTGTGGCGGCGAGAGAGGTCAGCGGTGCGGCCGCTGGAGGCCTCCTTCACCAATGGGCGCAACCCGGCCCAGGTGCCCACGACATCGGCGGTGGTGATCGGTTCGCTTACGGCGGCATTGATGGCTCTGAGTAGGTAGGCCACGTCGTCGGGGGTGCATTGTGGTTCGTCGAGGGTGCCCTCGTAATCGGTGTCGGTGGTTCCGATGTAGGTGAGATGGAACCCGCCGTCATCCTTCGGAAGCCAGGGCACGACGAACACGCTGCGCTTGTCCTTGGGCACCGGTACCACCACGGCGATGTCGTTGCGCACTTTGCTCCAGGGCACGGTGATGTGAATGCCCTTGGCGGGTCGGATGCTGTCGGGGTGGTCGCCTTCATCCAGGGCGCGCACATCGTCGCTCCAGACGCCGGCGGCGTTCACTACGGCTCGCGCCCGGACCGTGATGCGGGCGCCGTCGGCTTCCACGATGGCCCCACTCGCCCGACCGTCGGTGTGCAGAATCTCCACGACGTTGGTGTGGTTGGCGATCACCGCGCCGTGGTCAAGGGCGGCGGTGCGGGCCAGGGTCAGGGTCAGACGGGCATCATCGGCCGCCGCGTCGTAGTAGAGGTAAGCGCCGGCCAGCCGATCCACCGGCAGGGTGGGCATGTGCTCCACTGCCGCCGCTTTTTTCAAGCGCCGATGGAGTTTTCCGATACGGGCGCCACCGGTCAGGTCGTACATCCACATGGCGCTCCCGAGGGCTCGGGCCACCTTCGGGTTGATCAGGCCGTCCTTCGAGAAGATCGGGATGAGAAACGGGAGCATGTGCACGAGGTGAGGCGCGTTATGGCGGAGCCGTTGCCGCTCGCGTAGGGCCTCGTACACGAGTCGGATGTCTCCGTTCTGCAAATAACGCAGGCCCCCGTGGACAAGTTTCGAACTTTTTGACGACGTGCCGCTGGCGAAGTCGTCGCGTTCGACCAGCGCCGTGCGCAGGCCCCGCGAGGCGGCATCCAGGGCCACCCCGGCGCCGGTGATCCCGCCGCCGATCACGAGCACATCGAAGGTGGTTTCGGCCAAGTTCCTCAGGTTGGCGGAGCGGTCAAAGGTGCCGGAGGCCATCAGCCGCAGCCGCAGGCGCCTCCGCAGCACCCCCCGCTAGCCATGGTCGGGGAGGCGGATACTCCGGCAGTACCGGTAGAGGCGAATACCGACAGGAGGCGTTTGGTGCTGCGGTGGCCGAGGGGACACTGAGCGGGCAGGTCGGCCTCGGCCATCGGGCGTGAGAGCTCGAAGGTTCTCTCGCAGGGCCAGCAGCGGTATTCGTAGATTGCCATCGCCCGTGACGCTACCCGGGCCGGGCTCGCCACCGCATCTCCCGCTCGGTGCGGCGCTGGCGGAGCGGATCGTGGCGACCAACAAATACCTAACAACCATTGTGGATGAGCAAGATCTGCCGATACGGTGCCGCTTATTACGTCTGTGGCGGCACTCACCGAGGAGTTTCGGGCCAACGGGCTCAAGGTCACGCCCCCGCACCCGTCGATCTTCCGAGCGCTGTCGCGATCGAGTGCCCACCCCCACGCCCACTTCCCCGGGGTTTCACTCCGGGCGGAGGGCGCTGACGGCTTCGAGGTCACCGCCCCTGAGATCGTTTTCCGTGGTCATTGCCGCGACGGCGGAACGACGTCTCATTTCAACCCACAACCCAACCGAGGCGACACCCATGCCGGAACTCAAGGGCACTAAAACCGAAGAGAACCTGAAGGAAGCGTTTGCGGTCGAAAGCCAGGCCAATCGGCGTTACCTCTACTTCGCCCAGAAGGCCGACATCGAGGGCTATCCCGAGACTGCTGCGCTGTTCCGTTCGGTCGCTGACGGCGCGACCGGCCATGCGTTCGGGCACTTCGACTTCCTGGCCGAGGTGGGAGATCCCGCTACCGGTGAGCCCGTCGGCCCCACCGAAGACAACCTTCGCTCGGCGATCGCCGGCGAAATCTACGAGTACACCGAGATGTACCCGGGCTTCGCCAGGATGGCCCGCGACGAGGGCTTCTCGGAGATCGCCGAATGGCTGGAGACGCTGGCCCGAGCGGAGCAGAGCCACGCCAGTCGCTTCAGCCGGGGTCTGGAGGACGTCTCCTGAGACGTTGATCCGGGCAGCATGACCACTGTTTCAACGGCAAACTCGGTTACGTGAATTGCCCGTACATCCCCGGCCAGCACGAGTGGGAACTGGACTTTCCCCGCCTCCTCGGTCCATTACGGGCGCTGGGAACTCACCCCCGCCGAGGTGGCCTGGGTGGCGAGTGGGCCCGTATCGCTGGTGGTCGATCACTCCGGCTACCAGCACAGCCACGTCTTGGACGAGGCCATGGTGGGCGAGTTGTTGATTGATCTTCAGGGGTAGGTGGCGCCGCCGACCAGCCCCCGTTTTGCGTCCCCATCGGTCCGGCGCGGATACTTCGATCTGTCCCTACCCCTTGACCTGAAGAGCAGCCCCCCGGAACCATGGAACTTGCTTGGCGTCGCCACTCGGCCTGCTCCGGTTTGGACCCGGATATCTTCTATCCCTCCGCTGATGACGAGGCCACCATCGCCAAGTTGGTGTGCACCGAATGCTCAGTCCGGGAGATCTGTTTGGAATTTGCTTTGCGCGGCCGGGAAAAAGAGGGTGTGTGGGGCGGTGCCACGGAGAAAGAGCGGCGCCGCATACTGCGGCAACGGCGACGGGCCTCGTAACTACCGCCCGCTATCTTGATGGCATGAACACCTCAGAACCCGCCGGTCCGGGACGACTGACGCCGGCGTTGCAATCGCTACTCGGCGGCGACTCCCTCAGTCGTGTCGAGGCGCACGCCGCCATGACGGCGATCCTGGCGGGGGACGCCACTTCCGCGCAGATCGCCGCGCTGATCGTCGCCTTGAGGATGAAAGGCGAGACCGTCGACGAGTTGGTCGGGATGGTGGAAGCGATGCTGGCCGCCTCCACCAGGGTGGAGATCGACACCGAGGGCGCCGTCATCGACGTGGTGGGCACCGGCGGGGATCTGTCGCACACCATCAATGTCTCCACCCTGTCGGCCCTGGTGGCGGCGGGCGGGGGGGCCAAGGTTTGTAAACACGGGAATCGGGCGGCCTCTTCGGCGTGTGGCGCCGCCGACCTACTCGATGCCCTCGGGGTCGCCATCGACCTCGGTCCGGCGGGGGTAGCGGCGTGTGTGGCCGAGGCCGGGATGGGCTTCTGTTTTGCTCCTCGCTATCACCCCGCCATGCGGCACGCCGGCCCGACCCGACGCGAGTTGGGGGTCCCCACCGCGTTCAACATTCTCGGTCCGCTCTCGAACCCCGGGCGAGTGCGTCGGTATCTCATCGGAGTGGCCGACGTGACAATGGCGGAGCGGATGGCTGGCGTACTGCTGGCCAACGGGGCGGTACGGGCGCTCATCGTCCACGGCGGCGACGGGCTCGATGAACTCACCACCACCGGTCCATCGTCGGTCGTCGAGTTGCGCGACGGGGCCGTCCACACGTGGTCGGTTGATCCCACAGAACTAGGACTGGCCCCGGCCAAGCGCGAGGAGTTGGTGGGCGGCGATGCCACCCTCAACGCCACGCTGGCGCGCCGGGTGCTGGCGGGGGAGTCCGGTCCGCACCGCGACATCATTCTGCTCAAC
This sequence comes from Actinomycetota bacterium, assembly GCA_009886035.1. GTDB lineage: Bacteria > Actinomycetota > Acidimicrobiia > Acidimicrobiales > VFJN01 > VFJN01. The sequence goes on along the minus strand of VFJN01000114.1, from coordinate 1,371 downwards.
GCGGGGGCCGCCTTCATGGCGGCGGGCCTGGCCGCCGAGTTGGGGCAGGGGATCGATCTCGCTCGTCGCTCAATCGACTCTGGAGCCGCCGCCGGCACCCTCACCGCCCTGGTGGAGGTATCGCAGCGCGAGCGCGCCGCCGAGGGCTGAAGGCGAAACGTTCGACAGGGCGGATAATAATCGTTATTATCCAAAAACATGGATACGGCGACCCACCTCTTGGCCCCCACCGATAGCACGGATCTGATCCGCCAAAAGCTGATCGACGCCGCCGCCGAGGTATTCGCCGAGAAGGGCTACGAGGGCGCCGGGGTAGCCGAGATCTCCCGTCGAGCCGGGTACACCACCGGGGCGATCTACGGTCGTTTCACCGGAAAAGCCGAGTTGCTCCTCGCTGCCATCGAGGCCCGGTCCGACAGTGAGTTGGATCGGCTGTTCAACGAGCATCGTTTCGACGGCGCCGTCACCGACATCCTCACCACCGTGGGCTCGCACCTGGTCACCAACGACGACGATCCCGAGAGCGCCCTGCTGCTGGAAGCCTTGGTGGCCTCTCGGCGCGACCCTGAAGTGCGGCTGCTGATGCAAGGCCTGTTCGATCTCCGGAGCGATGGCTTGGCTGACCTCGTGAGCGAAGCCAAAGCCACCGGCGCTATCGACGTCGGCTTGGACACCGAGGCGGTGGTGCGGTTCTGCCACGCCCTGGGCCTGGGTTTCTTGCTGTTCCGGGCCGTCGAACTCGACCTCCCGGCGGCCGGGCCCTGGGAGGACCTCATCGCTCGGCTGGTGGGCGCTCTCGCGCCCGCCGCCCCCAGTGACCACTAATTCCGACCACTAATTCTGACCACCAATCCAAAGGGAAGTTCATGACTACCAACGAAGAGATGCTCGGGCGGGCCGACGTGAACGATCTAGAGGCCATCCTCTCGATAACCAGCGCCGAGAAACATGACGTCATTCATGCGGTGAAGGACAACGCCGATGCGATCTTCACCTGGAACTACGAGAAGGGTGAGCGTCCGGCACTCAACAAGCTCTACGAGAAGGCCAAGAACTCGCAGTGGAATGGTGAGACCGACCTGCCTTGGCACCTCGAGGTGGATATCGAGAAGGTGGCGGCCAACGCCCCCCGGGATCCCGAATCCGACCCCGTCTTCGTGGCCGCCACCAGTCCATCGGGACCGCTTCATCATTGGGGTGAGAAGGAATGGAGCGAGTTCGTGATCGAGTCGCAGAACTGGACCATCAGCCAGTTCATGCACGGTGAGCAGGGTGCGTTGGTGTGCACGGCCAAGATCGTGGAGACGGTGCCGTGGATCGACGCCAAGTACTACGCCTCTACTCAGGTGATGGACGAAGCCCGCCACGTTG
>VFJN01000022.1 GCA_009886035.1 Actinomycetota bacterium | reverse complement strand
GTGTCGGAGGGGGGACTTGAACCCCCACGTCCCTAAGGACACCAGCCCCTCAAGCTGGCGCGTCTGCCAATTCCGCCACTCCGACGTGGCCCTCGGGTCTCCCCAGGGATCGCTTACCGTACACGGCCTCTGGTGAAGCCTTCCAGCCCACGCCGCCCTAATCCGTAACGGTCACCTGCTCCCAGTCGACCGTGCCATCCACCGCGTGAGCCCATCCGCTCACCTCATCGGCCACCACGACCTGGGTCCGAAACTGGGCGATAGGGATCACCACGACGGCATCCATCACCGTTGCCTCCGCTTTCGCCCACCGCTCGGCGTTGACCACATCGTCATCCGCCGCCCGGGCTCGCTGCAGGAGGCCATCCACTTCGGGGCTGCGGAAGGCCGTCAGGTTGTCATCGGAGTCCGAGACGAACAGCGGAGTGAGGTACGAATCCGGCGAGCGGAAAGCGCCGATCCAGCCAAAAGTGAAAAGCGCCTGGCCCCCGGAAGCTACGAAGGCCTTGTAGTCGTCCAACGGCAGCGGCCGCAGGCTGGTGGGGATGCCCACGGCTTCGAGATCCGCCGCAATCAACTTCGCCATGGCTGTCTGAGCGGGCGACTCGTCGTAGTCGATGCTCACCGTGGGAATCCCGCCGCTGGGAAATTCTTTCGCCAGTAACGTCACCGCCCGTTTCGGATTCGGGCCACAGCCGCCACAACGGGCATCATCGTGACCCGCCACGCCCACCGGGATTACCGTGGCCAGCGGATCGGCCAAATCGGCGTACACCGCTTTCACGATCGCCTCCCGGTCGATGGCGGCCTCAATGGCCTGACGCAGCACCGGGTTATTCAAGGGAGCGACGCCCAGATTCATCCCGAAGAAAAGTTCGGCCTGGAAGGGGGCGAAAGACTCGTCGCCATAGGTGTCTACTGCCCTCTCGAAACGGTCGGCGGGCACCGTGGCCCAGTCGACCTCACCATCGACGAACGCGTCGTAGGCGGCGTTGGCGTTGGAAAACGCCGCCAGCTCCACCGCCCCGAGCAGCATCGACGTATCGGCCCGGGGTTCCAACTTCAGGTCTCCCTTCGCCGCCTCCACCACGACCCAGCTCCCGCTCAGATCCAGCTCGGTGGTGAGGCCGTCTGCAGCCGCCAACAACGACGCCGGCTCCACTACCCCAAAGACCGGGCTCGCCACCACCGCTGGAAGCATCGACAACGGTTCGGTTAACCCGAAGCGCACCACCTCGCCGTTCACCGCACTCAGCCCCTCCAGGTGCTCGCTGGTGCCATCCACGAAGGCTGCGAAGCCCACCACTGGCTCGAGCGCCAACGCCGCCAACGACTTCGTACCCAAAGCCGCCACCCGCTCGATCGAGGCGATCACGTCGGCGGCCATGATCGAATCGCCGCTACTGAAGCGTGCCTCCGGATCAAGCTGAAAACGCCAGGCCGTGAAATCTTCGTTGTGTTCCCATGACACCGCCAGATCGGGCTGCACCAACCCCTCGCTATCCATGCTGGTTAGGCCGTCATAGAGCAGGTCCAACACCATCTGATCGCTCGGCGAGGCCAGCGAGGCTTTGGTGGGATCCACCACCAGCGCCCCGGGAACCCCGACGCGCATCGTGCCACCCCCCGGCGGGGACGACGGATCGCCACTCTCACCGTTGTTCGAGCACCCCAACCCCAATGCCGCCAGTGCCCCCACCAGCACCACGCCGACCCCCACCCGGGCGACCCGCGTTACAGCGCCCACCATTGAGGTAGTCAGTCGAGGAGAAAAGCTAGGCCGGTGGAGGTAAACACGAAGGTGAGGGCCACGACCACCGTGATGCGGTCCAGGTTGCGCTCAGCCGCCGCCGATCCGATGGCGGTGGCGCCGGCGCCGCCGCCGAACATGTCGGAGAGGCCGCCGCCCTTCCCGCTGTGCAGCAGCACCAGGCCGATCAGCAGGAGGCACACGATGATGTGAATACCGATGACAATTGCTTCGAGCACAAAACCTCTCCCACTAGCGGTCTTCCTGGCTTCCCAGGGTACCAGGGGCGTGGTCGTCGGCTCTAGCCAGGCCTGCCCGCGCGACCCTCAGCGGTCCACGTTCCCCTTCGGGTCCAGCGCATCACGCAGGCCGTCACCCAGCATGTTGAAGGCCAGGGCCGTGAGCACCAGCAACGTTCCTGGGAAAATCATCAAATAGGGAGCGTTGCGGTAGAGCCCCCCGGGAACGGCCTGCGAAATCATGCGACCCCACGACGGAATGTCCGCCGGCAGCCCGAATCCCAGATAGGACAGGGCGGCCTCAAAAAGAATGGCGCCGGCGATCGAGAGCGATGCGTACACCACTGTCGCCCCCACCAGATGAGGAAAAATGTGTTTACGGAGGATTCGCGGGGTCGACGCCCCCAGCATCCGGGCTGCCGACACAAACTCCCGCTCCCGCAGCGACAGCACCTCAGCCCGAAACAACCGGGCCGGGTAGAACCAGGAAAAGGCGGCGATCACAAAGATCACTGTCCAGACGTTGCTGCGGAACACCGTGGACACTGCGATGGCAAAGAGCAGGAACGGAAAGGCCGCCACCACATCCATCAGGCGCGAGATCACGCCATCGGTGAAGCCTCCGCTATAGCCCGCCAGTAAGCCCATCACAAGGGCCACTGCCACCGTGATGGCGGTGGACACCACCCCGATAAACAAAGACGTACGAGCGCCGTAACTCAATTGCACGAGCATGTCGTGGCCGCTCACATTGGAGGCCCCGAGAATGAAACACGTGTCTTTCCCAACATCGGTCACTCCATCGCAGCCCCCCAATGGCCCCACCGGGAGGAGGGTGACGTCGTCGCTGCCCGCCACGTTCGAGGTGTTCTGGGGATGATTGGTCCAGGACTCGAACAGCGGCGCGGCTGCCGCAAACGAAAACAGCAGGATGATGAACGCCACGCTGGCCAGGGCCGCCTTGTCGCGCCTCAGTCGGCGCCACATCAGGGCCCAGGGGCCTCGGGTGGGAGCCGAGTGGCCGCCAACCTCGCGGGGGGCGAGAACATCTACCGGAATCGGCGACATTGCGGGGGGCATCGACATCGGTGGGTACCTCCTACCCGATCGCCAGCGCGACGAGAGAAAACATGATCCCGGCCGCCAACAGACCGAGGGCCAACCGCTCCGCCTCCCGGCGCTCCGCCTCGGAAGCCCGGGCGTAGACGCCCGCCGTACGGCGGATGGCAGTGGTACGGCTAAAGGCCATCACTCCACCCATCACCAGGCCAACACCCACCACTCCCATGCCTGCCGACAACCCCTTAGCCACACTCGAGCCGAACACCACCAGCACGAGCGCCACCACCCCCGCCGCCCCGAGTAGCGCCACCCCTATCCCCGCCAAGCGCCGCCATCCAGCCGACCGCTCTTCGCTGGTCATCATGGGCCCACCTCCGTCACGCCCACGGCCGACCCGGGTCGCCTGATGTCCTCTGGGCTCGCCAGAGGCCAGGTTTCCAGCGGGTAATGACAGGCCCACTCATGGATACCCGCCGGACCATCCAACTCCGGCTCTACCTCGCTGCACACGGGTTGGGCACGCGGGCACCGGGTACGGAACCGGCAGCCCGACGGCAGATCCAGCGGGCTGGGGACATCCCCTTCGAGCACAATGTGCGTCCGGTTCTGGGCCCGGTCCGGATCGGGTACGGGACGGGCCGACAGCAGCGCCGCGCTGTAGGGATGATGGGGCGCCTCATAGAGATCCTCATCGGTCCCCCGCTCCACCACCCTGCCGAGGTACATCACATGCACTTCATCGGAGACGCGGCGCACGATGTCGAGGTCGTGGGCGATGAAGAGATAGGTGAGTCCGAACTCGGCCTGCAGATCTTCGAGCAGGTTGATGATCTGGGCCTGCACCGACACATCCAAGGCCGAAACGGGCTCATCACACACGATCAACTTGGGCGACAACGCCAGCGCTCGCGCGATGCCGATGCGTTGGCGTTGTCCCCCAGAAAATTCATGGGGGAAGCGATTGAAGTGCTCCGAGTTGAGGCCCACCAGCTCGAGTAGTTCCATGACCCGGGCCCGCCGAGTGGCGCTGGTCCCTGCTCGATAGACCTCGAGCGGCTCTCCGATAATCTCGCTCACCCGCATCCGTGGATTGAGCGACGACATCGGATCCTGGAAGATCATCACCAGATCACGCCGGACCGATCGCAGCGCCTTCCCACTGAGTCGAGAAATATCCTCGCCCTCGAACTCAATGCGACCGCTGGTGGGATCCAAGAGCCGCACGATGCAGCGAGCCAGCGTGGACTTGCCGCAACCCGACTCCCCGACCAGCCCCAGCGTCTGGCCCGCCTTGATCTCGAACGACACGTCGTCCACCGCCTTCAGGGTGGCGATCTCCCGCTGAAAAATAATGCCGCGAGTCACCGGAAAGTGCTTCGTCAACTTCTCTAGTCGCAGGATGGTTTCGCCGCTGCTCACGCCGTACCTCCGGGAAACTGGTTCGCGGCATCATTGCGGATCTCCGGGGCCAGGTGGCACGCCACGAAGTGCTCGTCGCCCGGGGCCGACACCAATGCGGGCTCATCGTTACGACACCGGTCCATCACATGGATGCAGCGCATCGCAAACCGGCACCCCGTCGGTGGATCCAACAGGCTGGGCGGCGAACCAGCGATCGAAAACAACCGCTTCGAGCGTAAGTTGCGGCCCGGCAACGATCCGAGCAACCCCCACGTGTACGGATGCTGGGGGGCGTGGAATACGTCGCGCACGCCACCGCGCTCCACTACCTTCCCGGCGTACATCACCACCACCTCATCGCATAGTTCCGCCACGACGCCCAAATCGTGCGTAATGAACACCACCGCCGAACCCAAGTCGGTGCGGAGCGTGCGAATGAGTTCGAGAATCTGCGCCTGCGTCGTCACATCCAGAGCGGTGGTGGGCTCGTCGGCGATCAACAGTTTGGGATTGTTGATGAGTGCCATCGCGATCATCACGCGCTGACGCATGCCGCCGGACAACTCGTGGGGGTAGCTCGCCAGCCGTTCCCGAGGACTGGGGATACCTACGGCGGTAAGCATTGCCTCGGCGCGCTTGTTGGCCTCCGCTTTCGACAGCGTTGCGTCATGGATACGGGCGGCCTCCGCCACCTGCCAACCAATCCGGTACACGGGGTTGAGCGAGGTCATCGGATCCTGGAAGATCATGGCGATCTCTCGGCCCCGGAGGTTCTGCATCTCAGCCGCCGACGCCTCGAGCAAATCGACCCCGTCGAACATCACGCGACCGGAGGTACTCGCCTGCCGCATCGAGAGGAGCCGCATGATCGACAACATCGACACCGACTTGCCGCACCCAGACTCCCCCACGATGCCCAATACCCGGCCATGATCAACACTGAACGACACCCCTTCGACCGCCCGGACAAGCCCGTCGTCAGTGGAGAAGGAGGTATGGAGGTCGTGTACCTCGAGCAGGGCCATAGATGTCCTAACTGAGGCGAATACGAGGGTCGATGAACGCGTAGGCAACATCCACCACGATGTTCGCCACCACGATGAGTATGGCGGCGAAGAGCACCACGCCACTGGTGAGGGGAACGTCAAGACTGCTGGCAGCCGATACCGACAATTGACCCAATCCTTGGAGACCAAAGGTGGCCTCCGTGAGAATGGCGCCTCCCAACAGGAGTCCCAGATCCAAGCCGAAGATTGTCACGACCGGCAGGAGGGCATTGCGCATCGCATGACGAAAGACGGTGCGCCGTTCGCTGGCACCCTTGGCGCGGGCGGTGCGCACATAATCCTCCCCCATGGCATCCATCATCCCACCCCGGACAATCCGCACATACAAGGCCATGAAGGTAAGCGACAGGGTGGTGGCGGGGAGGATCAAATGCCACAGCCAGGGCCAGGGATTACTGAAGGAGAACTTGACGTACCCGCCCTGAGGAAACAGGTGCAACTTGTAAGTGAAGAAATAGAGGGCCAGGAGGCCAAAGTAATAGACCGGCAACGACTGGGCGACGAGTACACCGGTCACGGTGGTGCGATCGAACCACGAGCGGGGACGGATGGCGGAAATGATTCCCACGGGGATGGAAACGGACATCCAAATAACCCCCGCGACCATGGTCAGCGAAGCCGTCGCCCCTATCCGGTCCCAGATCAGCAAATCGACCGACCGCTGTTTGGCATAGGAGCGACCGAGACGCCCCACGAGTTCCCGACACCGGTCCTCGCTGGCATTGGGACACAGTCTCTTCTTCTCGGCATCGGATGGGCCGAGCACAAGGCGGTACATCATGTCGCCGTATTGCTGCATCACCGGCTTGTCGAGACCGAGGTTCTTCTCTACCTGGACAATCTCGGCCGCGCTGGGGTTCTTCCCGGCGTATAGGCGCGCCGGGCTGAGGTCGCTCCGGGCCCGAAGGACCGGGCCAAAGAGAACAAACACCGACAGAGATACCCCCAGGATGACCAGCGCACCCCACAACAGTCGGCGAATCGTGTAGCGGAGCATCAGCGGGTCAGGAGGGGCCAGTGGTAGGGGGTCTGAACCAGCAGGTTAGACGCCCCCCCTGGATCCCCCTGATCACCGGCCCGGTTCCTTTTCAGGAGTCTTTGATGAAATACGTGCCGAAGTAGAAACCTTTGTTAGGGCCATAGATGTAATTGCCCACTCGATCCGATACGAACGAGATGACGCGCCGGTTCGACAGTGGGAACCACGGAGTGTCGTCCTGCATCGTACTGGTGGATAGATCCGAGAAGGCGGCGGTTCGCTCGCTGCCCACCGGCATCAATGCAATCTCTTCGACCCGAGTATCGAACTTTTCGCTGCAGAATCGGCCATAGTTGCCGCCCACCGGCTCGCCATCGGGGCATGTCAGCAGCGGTCGGTAGAAGGTGATCGCATCGGCGAAATCCTGCGCCCACGAGGCGAACGCCATCTCGTAAGGGGACGCGGGGTCGGCGATGTAGCCGTAATAAACGTCCGCCGACAGGGGTATGAGAGCTACGTCGAAGCCGATCGCATCCAGGTTTTCTTTGATGGCCGCCGCCTGCTCGGGACCGGGATCAGCGGTGCCATGGACCAAGGAAACCTTGATGGGAGTGGGTAGTCCGGATTCCTCCACGAGAGCTTTGGCCTTTTTCAGGTCTAGGGCGAACACCTCGCCGGTCTCGGCAAAGGGGCCCACCATCAGATTCTTCGAGAGAATCTCCGACCACTCGCTCTTCACCAACTCCCCGCCAGAAATTTTTACAGCGAGTTTTCGGTCGATGCCCCAGTTCACCGCCTCACGCAACTTAATGTTGTCGAACGGTGCCTTGTCGGTACGGAACACGCCGTAACTCACGGCGGCATCGGGAGTGGAGAAGAAGCGGCCCTTGTACGCCGGATCATTGGCTACGGCGGGCACATCGGAACCGCTGGGCACCGCCAAATCAAAACTGAGATCCAACTCATTGGCCTTGATCTGCGCTAGTTGAATCTCCGGCGGTACGCCGATGGTGAGCTCGGCACCATCGATGTTGTTCTCGGTGTCCCCTTCAGGAACGCCGGCCGCCACGTTGGCAGACCAGGTGGGCTCACGCACCACGGTGAGGGACTTGTCGGCGGTGTAGTTCTCGATCTTGTACGGGCCCACGTAGGACGGAGGCACGTCGAGTAACTCACGGGGGGTGTTGGCGGGACGGATGAAAGACCATGCCATGGCCAGCAGTCGCAGGAAGGAACCATCAGGCTTTTCCAGACGGAACTCGGTGGTCAGTTCGCTCGTCGCGGTGACCCCCGCCAGAGACACCTTCGATGCCGGGTCGTCGGTGAGAGCCGCCGTGAATTCGTCGTACCCCTTGATCACCTCGTAGTAGCCCGAAGAAGGAGGCCCGCCGGAGGAACACTGAATGTTGGGATCGAGCATGTACTCGAAGGTGGCCTTCACATCCTTTGCCGTCACCGGCTGACCATCGGGGAAGGTAAGGCCCTCCCGAAGAGTTACCGAATAGGTAAGGCCATCTTCGCTGACCGTGGGCAGCTCGGCCGCGAGGTCGGGGTAGACCTCGTCAGTGGCGGGCGACTCGATGGTTTCCGGGTACCCATAGAGGCCGCGGGCCATGAAGGAGAAGAGCGAAAATGACGCGGTGTAATAGGACAACCCGCTCCAGCAGTCGAGGTTCTCCTCCATCGCCATCTTGAGGATGCCCCCCTTGGTGGGGGTGGTCAGCGGCGGGAACGTGTCGGGAATCCCGGAGCCCTCCGGGGTGGGCGAGGGATCGTCACTGTTGTCGCTGCCACAGGCGGTAGCCACGAGCGAAAAAGCGAGTAGGACACCTACTAGCGGGAACCAGGATCTACGCACGGATACTCCTCAGAAGACGGAATGCTCGCTTGGCAACACGTTGCCCACGGCCAATGGTGACCGGCGACGAGAACAGATCTTTCACGTTAGCCAAGACGGGAGTCTACGAGAAGCCCCCACCGCTAGCTGCGATAGCCAACGATCCGGGCGAAATCATCGGCGTCGAGGCTCGCCCCGCCCACCAGGGCCCCATCGATGTCCGGCTGGGCCATCAATTCGGCGGCGTTGCCGGGCTTCACCGACCCTCCGTACTGAATACGCACCGCGGCCGCGGCGTCGGCCCCGAAGCGGGACGCCACCACCGCACGCACCAGGCCACAGACCCCCTGGGCATCCGCGCTGCTGGCGGTTCGGCCCGTGCCGATGGCCCAGATCGGCTCGTAGGCAATCACCAGACCGGCCACTTGATCCGCCACCAGGCCGGCCAACCCTGCTTCGACCTGACCGGTGACCTTGGCCTCGGTGGCGGTTGCCTCGCGCTCTTCTAGCGTCTCTCCGCAACACAGGATTGGGGTCATCCCGTGCCGCAAGATGGCGTGCACCTTGGCGTTCACCATTTCGTCGGTTTCGGCGAACACTTCCCGGCGCTCGGAGTGCCCCGCGATCACGTAAGACACCTCGAGTTTGGCGAGGAACGCCGGCGACACCTCCCCCGTGAACGCCCCGGTGTCGTCGTAATGGCAGTGCTGGGCACCCAGGGCGATCGGTATCGGCTCCTTCTCGCTGATGAAGTACGTCTGTACCGTCCGCAGATCGGTAAAGGGCGGATGAACCGACACGTCGACCGCGGCGAAGTCGTCGGGGGTGAGGAGGTAACTCAGTTTCTGAACAAGCTGGAGCGCCTCGAAGTGGTTGTGATGCATCTTCCAGTTGCCACTGATCAGCGGCTTGCGGGCTTTAGTCATGCGGTTTCCTTCCTCGACTGACGGAGGGCGCGGAGCCCGGGGAGGTCCCCCTGTTCAAGCAATTCCAACGACGCCCCACCACCGGTGCTTATGTGATCGATTCGCTCGGCGAGGCCGAAGTGAGCAACGGCCGCGGCTGAGTCTCCTCCACCCACCACGGTGAAGGCCGACGACTCGGCCACCGCCTCGGCGAGTGTGCGGGTTCCGGCTTCGAAACGCCGGTCCTCGAACACGCCCATCGGCCCATTCCAAAAGACCGTCCGGGCATCGAGCACAGCGTCGCAGAACTCGGCTGAAGTGCCCGGGCCGATGTCAAGACCCATCCATCCCTCCGGCAGCGAGCAACCCAAGTGCCGCACCACACCGCCGGCATCAGGATGGCCGATCTTGCCTCCGGGCCCGAGGGCGGTCACATCACTCGGAAGGCGCACCGCCGCACCGCCCTCGAGTAGTGCCCGGCACCGCTCCACCATGTCGTCTTCCCACAACGACGCCCCCACTTCATGCCCCATGGCCTTGAAGAACGTGAAACACATCGCCCCCCCGATGAGTACCTCGTCGGCCACCTCCAGAAGCGACTCGATCACCGTGAGTTTGTCGCTCACCTTGGAACCACCGAGCACCGCCACGAAGGGTCGATTCGGGTGCTCCCGGAGACCACTGAGTACCGCAACCTCTCGTTCGAGGAGCCGACCGGCGGCGCTCGGCAGGTATTGCGGGGGCCCCACGATCGATGCGTGGGAGCGGTGCGAGGCGCCGAACGCATCATTTACGTAGGCATCAAATCCACTGATCAACTCCGCCACGAAGGCCGCATCGTTGGCCGTCTCGCCCGGGCTGAAGCGGAGGTTTTCGAGCAAGCCAACCCCGGGGGCCAACTCCGCCAGACGGGTCCGGATCGGCGCCACGTCGTAGCGAGGATCAGGCGCACCCTGCGGGCGGCCGAAATGGGTGCACGCCACCACCCTGGCCCCGTGGTCCTGGAGCCACCCAATGGTGGGCAAGGCCGCTCGAATGCGCAGGTCGTCGGTGATCCGGCCGTCCTGGACCGGCACGTTGAAATCGGCCCGCAAGAGGACACGCTGGCCCTCCAGTGGCAGCAGGTCCTCCAGCGAGGGGACCCCAGTATCGGTCATGGTCAGCCCTTGAGCTTGGCGCCGGTGATCTCGATGAGGTCCACCAACCGGTTGGAATAACCCCACTCGTTGTCGTACCAACCCATCACCTTCACCAGATTCCCATTCACCATGGTGATGGGCGCATCGAAAGTACACGAGGCCGACGAACCCACTATGTCGGAACTCACGATGGGCTCCTCGTTGTAGACGAGCACCTTGGACAGCGGACCACTGCTCGCCGCCACCCGGAATGCCGTATTGACCTCTTCCACGGTCACATCCCGGTTCAGTACCCCCGTGAAGTCGGTGATGGACCCATCCGGAACCGGCACCCGCAGCGACGTGCCGTCGAGTTTGCCGGCCATCGACTGCAAGACGAGGCTGGTGGCCCGAGCCGCCCCGGTGGAGGAAGGGATGATGTTGATGGCCGCCGCACGCGCCTCGCGGAAGTCCTTGGCCGGTCCGTCCACCACCGACTGCGTGCCGGTGTAAGCGTGGATAGTGGTCATCAGGCCCCGCTCGATACCGAAAGCATCATCAAGCACCTTCACCATCGGTACGAAACAGTTAGTGGTGCAACTGGCGTTGGACACCACCTTGTGCACGGCAGGATCGAACGTGTCGTCGTTCACCCCCACGACAAAGGTGGCGTCGGCGCCGGCGGAGGGTGCCGACACAATGACGAACGGGGCGCCAGCCTCAAGATGCATCGACGCCTGCTCCTTGCTGGAGAAGATGCCGGTGGATTCGATCACCATGTCCACGCCGAGATCTCCCCACGGCAGGGCCTTCGGATCACGCTCGGCGAGGATCTGCACCTCGTCGCCATTGACCACGATCCCCGCCGCCGACGTACTGATGTCGGCATCCCACCGGCCGAGGATCGAGTCGTACCTCATGAGGTGCGCCATCAGATCCTTAGAGCCGAGATCGTTAGCGGCCACAAAGTCGATGTCGGCGCCGCGCTCCTTGGCGGCTCGGAAAAAGTTGCGGCCGATGCGGCCAAATCCGTTGATACCGACGCGGATTGTCATCGCGTGATGCTCCCAGGGGTCAGGGGTCGAAGAGCGGCCAACGAGTTCCGATCAGCCGCCGAAGTTCCAGTATGGCCGACGCCACCTACTTGGCGGCATCCCGGTGGACCACGGTGGGAGTAAACCCCTGGCGCCGCAGCAAGCTGGCCACCTCCTCGGCGATGACCACCGACCGATGACGGCCGCCGGTACAGCCGAGGGCAATGGTGAGGTACGCCTTGCCTTCCGACACGTAGGCGGGAAGGAGCATCCCCAGCAACTCATCGAGGTGACCCAGAAAATCCTGGGCCTCCGCCTGGCCCACGACGAAGGTCCGCACCGCTTCGTCAAGGCCGTTGAGGGGGCGTAGGTCCTCCACCCAGTGCGGGTTCGGGAGGAAACGGCAATCGAGCACGAGGTCCACATCGAGCGGGAGCCCGTGCTTGTACCCAAAGGAAATGACACGCGTCTGCATCGCGGCATCGATGCGGGTGTCGCCGAACAGATCCACCATCCGATCATGGAGATCGTGGACAGTGAGCCCAGACGTATCCACCACCACATCGGCCTCAGCCTTCACCGATTCGAGCAACGAGCGCTCGGCCTCGATGGCATCCGCCACCCCATCGCCGGGACCAAGCAAGGGGTGACGACGGCGGGTGCTCTCGTAGCGCCGCACAAGCACTTCGGTAGCGGCATCGAGGTAGAGCACCCGTACCCGTGCCACCGATGCCCGAAGGGCACCAAGGGCGGAGAGCAGATCGGCATCGTAGGCACCGATGCCCACCACCAACGCCACCCGGTCGGTGGCGGAGGTGGGGGCCTGCACCAGTTCCATCACTTTTGGAATGAGCTCGGCGGGGAGGTTGTCGATGACGAACCAGCCCAGGTCCTCTAGTTCGTCGGCCGCCAGGGACCGTCCGGCCCCTGATAACCCCGTGATCACGACGAACTCGCTCATACCCCCGCCAGGCTACGTCTCACCCCTTGCGATACCGAAGGATGCACCACACCGCCCGCACACCGTCACGCCACCCGATCTTCTTGCCTTCCGCGTAGGTCCGACCGCTGTAGGAAATACCTACCTCGTACACGCGTAGCCCGCGACGGGCAATCTTGGCGGTGATTTCAGGCTCGAAACCGAAGCGATCCTCCTCGATCGGAACAGCCTGGATCACCTCGGTACGAAAGGCCTTGTAACAGGTCTCCATGTCGGTGAGGTTCAGATCGGTGAAAACATTGGAGAGCAGCGTGAGGAACCGATTGCCCATGGCGTGCCAGAAGAAGAGCACCCGATGGGCATCGGCCCCCATGAACCGACTCCCATAGACCACATCGGCTCGCCCATCGAGCAGCGGTCCCAACAGGCGGCCATACTCGCTCGGGTCGTATTCCAGATCGGCGTCCTGGACGACGACATAGGCCAGCGACACCTCGCTGAAGCCCCGCCGCAAGGCCGCCCCTTTGCCTTGATTCGACGGCTGCAGGCTCACCTGCACCCGAGGATCATCAATCGTGGCCAGCAGAGCAGGCGTGTCATCGGTGGAGCCGTCGTCCACGATCACCAACTCGCCAACGTACGGCGACGCCAACACCCGCGTCACGATCTCCAAAATGGTGGCCTGCTCGTTGAAACACGGCATCACCACACTGAGGCAAGCTTCCACGCTATGCCCGCCCCGCCGGGGCCGTCACGATCCGCATCCGAGGAACGGTAGCCCCTCCCCCAATCGAATGGGCGCGGGGCCTATACCTTCACACTGGCTAAGAAAAGCAGCCGCGGAATGGTGGCGGCGGCTTTGTACTCCGCGGCCCGAGCGAGAAACCCCGCGGGCGGGGCCGGCTCCTCCATGCGGACGAGGCGCAATCCGCTCTCCGATAGCGAGTTGACGTAACGGGAGAGCGGGCGATGGATAAAGGGGATGAACACATCCTTCTCCACCTCTTCGATCGTCTCGTCTTCGGTCAGGTACGGGCCGATCCGCCAGTACTGCTCGGGTGGGTCGAGCACCTGATCGTCGATCCATCCGCTATTGGGCGTCTGCAACAACGGATGGTTGAGGAAGAAGAGAAATCGCCCCCCTGGCTCAAGGACTCGGGCTACCTCGGCGATGGCCTCGTCCACCTCACGGATGTGCTCAAACACCAGACACGCCACCACCGCGTCGAAGGCTTCGTCGGCAAACGGCAGCCGGCCCGCGCCGGCGCGGGCGTAGGTCGGCCCCCCACCCCGAGCTTTTGCCTCCCCCACCTGCGCCCAGGTGGGGTCCACCCCCACGGCTCGGGAGGCGCCACCGGCCAGAGCCAGGCGAGCCACCTGGCCCTCGCCACAACCAACGTCGAGGACCCGACTCGAACCGAGGAGGTGCTTGGCGGCGAGCGGGAGGATCTGCTCCTCGTACTCCGGATCGGCCCCCTCTGTGAAACCGGTCTGCCACCAGCGGGCGTGGTCCTCCCACAACTCCGCACCCTTCCGCGCCTCTTCGCCCATGTCCCCAGCCTGTCAGACACCCACACCGCACGGGGCTTCGGAACAGGTTCGCCGTGCGATACTCCACCGGTGGCCCGCCCCGTTCACCAATCAACTTCGCGACACGCCGAGCGACTGCTCGTCGTGGCCATCCTGCTCATCAGCGGCTTTCTCATCCCCTCGTGGTCGGCTCAATCGCAGTCTCGTTACAACCTCACCGTGGCCATCGTGGAAGATCACAGCTTCAAACTTGACCCCTACGAGGACCGCCTCACCGACGACCAGGCGCAATTCGAGGGGCACATCTACAGCGACAAGGCCCCGTATCAGCCGATAGGGGCAGCGCCTTTTTTCCAACTGTACCGACTGGCGGGGGGCCTCTCGTTCACTGACTTCGGCCTGTGGTGGGTCACGCTGTGGTCGGCGGCCATCCCCGCCATGGCCCTCGCAGTGGTCATCCGGCGCATGGTGGCCCGCACCCACCCGGAGGTAGCCACTCGGGCGACAGTGGCCATCGTGCTGGGGACCACGATGTTGCCCTTCGCCAGCCAACTGTTTGGTCACGTTCTCGCCGCGTTGTGCATCGCGGGGGCGTGGCATCTTTTGCGTCGTCACGACTACCCCTCCACCGTCGCCGCCTTCGCCGCTGGCGCGCTCCTCGGCGTTGGCATCGGAACGGAATACCCGGTGGCGGTGATCGCGGTGATCATGCTCGTCCACGTGGCCACGCTGCGCAGGTGGTCTCGGGTGGTGGCCCTGTCGGCCGGCACCGTCATCGCGACCCTTCCGTTGTTGGCCTATAACTGGATCGTGTTCGGCGGGCCCTTCGAGTTGGCTTATCAGGGTCACCTGAAGAACTTCAAGGGCGAGGGTGCCCTGGGCGTCTACAACCTAAAAACTCCCCGCGGGGGCGAGATCCTCCGAACTCTCGCTGGCCCCAAAGGACTCTTCATCCTCACGCCGGTCGTACTGTTCGCGGTCGGCGGAGCCCTCCTGGCCATCGCCAAACGAACCTCCACGAGGCGAGACGCCTGGGTCGCCCTCCTATCGCTCGCCCTCATGCTGGTGGTGTCCACCGGTATCGACGGCTACGGCGGCGCATCCCCCGGGCCCCGCTACCTGATTCCGGTGCTGCCCCTTCTCGCTGTCCCTCTCGCCAGCGCGTGGCGGCGCTGGTCACTTTTTTGTGGCCCAGCGGCCGCAATAGGGGCCGCCTTCATGCTCCTCGCCAACGTCACGAACCCAATCACCTTTGCCGGTCGCCGGTTCTGGCTCGACCATCTGTGGTCTCTCGACCTGGCTAATAATATTCTCACCGGGTCGGATCGCTCCTGGGTCATCCTCGTGCCAACTGCGGCTGGCATCGCGTTGATCGTGGCCCTCATCGCTAAGGAGCGATCGGCATCACATCCTCCCAGCAGTAACTAGTACGACGAGAAGCGTCACCGCGACGGGCGGTGAATTTTATCATGGACAGCCTGAGCCACTGCGTCCGGCAGCCACGGCAGCGCCCGCAACTCGGTCAGGGTGGCCTGTTTCACAGCGGCGACACCACCGAGTTCCTTGGTCAAGCGCTTTCGGCGCACGTCGCCAAGGCCCGCAATGCCGTCAAGGACGCTGACGGTCATGCGCTTCTGACGCAACTGACGGTGATACGTCACGGCGAATCGGTGGGCTTCGTCACGGATGCACTGGAGAAGATAGAGCGCCTCCGACGAACGGGGTAGCCGCACGGGATCGGTCTGACCAGGCCGATACACCTCTTCGAACCGTTTAGCGAGCGACGCCACCGGGATCTCCTCGGACAACCCCAGTTCTTCGAGTACCCGCATGGCGGCGCCGAGTTGCGCCTTGCCACCATCGACCAGCAGTAGCCGAGGCGGGTAGGAGAACTTGCCGGGAGCCTCGATCGATGGGCGTCGCCGCTCGGCGAGATACGCACTGAACCGTCGGGTGAGCACCTGCTCCATGGCGGCGATGTCGTCGTTACCTTGATCCCCTTTGATCCGGAAGCGCCGATACTCGGACTTCTTAGGGAGTCCGTCTTCCACAACCACCATCGACCCCACGTAGTCGCTACCGGAGATGTGGCTCATGTCGTAGCACTCGATCCGCAGGGGTGCGTCGGGAAGGCCGAGGTGGTGCTGTAGTTCGTTGAGCGCCTTGGCCCGACTGTTGTGATCGGTGGCACGGCGCAAACGATGGCGAGCGAACTCCTCCTGAGCGTTGCGCGTCACCGTTTCCTGAAGTTCGCGCTTCTCCCCCCGCTGGGGAACCCGCAGCGTTACCTTCGAACCGCGCCGGGAACTCAGCCACTCCTCGTAGAGCGCCGGTTCATCGATGGCCACCGGAACCAACACGGCCTTGGGAATCCCCTGCGGCGGATCGTCGTACAACTGCATCACGATGTTGGCCATGAGTTCGCTCGGTGAAAGTTCCTCCACCTTGTCAATGATCCAACTTTTCCGACCGACGACCCGACCGTGGCGCACGAAAAAGGCCTGGACTGCGGCCTCCAGCTCGTCTTCGGCCACCGCTAGTACGTCAAAGTCCTCGGAGCGGTCTCCCACCATCTGCTGCTTCTCGATGGCCTTGTGCACGCTGTCGAGCCGATCTCGCAAACGAGCCGCCTGCTCAAACTCCAGGCCATCGGCGGCTTGCCTCATGCGCCCTTTGAGTTGCACCACGATCTCATCGGTATCGCCATCGAGAAACCGCAGGAGAGAATCCACGTGACGGGCGTAGTCCGCCTTGCTCACCTCACCGACACAAGGTCCGGAACACTTCTCGATGTGGAAGAGCAAGCACGGTCGACCGAGCTGATGATGCTGCCGGAACTTGGCATCGGAGCAGGTGCGCAGGGGGAAGGTATGCAACAACAGGTCCAGCGTGTCACGGATCGCGTAGGTGTGACCGTAGGGCCCGAAGTACCGCACCCCCGGGCGCTTTTTACCTCGCATCACCATCGGCCGGGGCCACTCATCATCGAGCGTGACCGCCAGGAACGGGTAACTCTTGTCGTCCCGCAGGCGCACGTTGAATCGGGGCTGATGGGACTTGATGAGGGTCTGTTCCAGTAGCAGCGCTTCGAGGTCGTTGCGCACCTGGATCCACTCGACGCTGTAAGCGGCGGCCATCAGCGACGCTGTTCGCGGCGGGAGATTGGACGGCTTGACGAAGTAGCTGTTCAGGCGCTGGCGCAGTGAACGCGCCTTGCCCACATAAATGACGCGACCATCCTGATCCTTGAACTGATAGGACCCGGGAGCATCAGGGATCGTTCCGGTGGCCGGTCGCTGCACCATCACGCCCCAGGATACGCAGGTACCGATCCACTTCTGGTCCAACCGGAAGACCCCACCCCGTTCCCTTCAGGCCATCCAGTGGCCCCTGCCCCACAACGAGGTCACCAGCACCAGGGCCACCCCACTCACCACCAGCACCGCTCGGGCCGGCAATGTTCGCTCCGACGCCAATCGCTCCCCCACTAGGCCGAATACCGGAAAGATCATGAGGGCAAAGCGGCCGTGACTGGCAAAGTTGCCACTCCCCAACAGCGAAAGGGCCACCACCACCAGGGCGTAGGTGCCGTAGCCGGCGCCGAACCGCCGCCATACTGCGGGCAGGGCCAGGGCGAACGCAATCATGACCACGCCCTGCGCCACCAGTCGGGCGACAAAACCCCTGTCCGTGTTGTTCTGAAGCTGGTCCAGCAGGTTCAGCTTCAACAACGAGTTAAGCCCGATACCGCCGTTCCACCCCCGCTGCGCCGTACTAAAAGCGAGCGGATCCCCGTAACGAATCCAGCAGTACAACATCCACCCACCGAGTCCCGAGATCCCAACAAGCAACCCGGTATCACGGCGCCGGAACTTCGATAGGTCGAGGCAGGGCCGCCATCCAACGAAAGTCAACGCACCGCGGCGCTCGGCCACTCGCAGCGCCACACCGAGCACCACTCCGATACCGACCAGACGCGTCAGCGAGGCGGCCGCCGCCAGCAGTCCAGCCGCCACCGGTCGATCCCGCTCGGCACAAAGAAAGGCGGCCACCGCCAGCAACAAGAAAAGCGCCTCGCCGTAGGCGGCGGCCACCAGGAAATACGCCCAGGGAAAGGCGGCCACCGTCAGGCTCGCCCATCGGGCCGACGGGAGCGACATCTTCGTGGTGAACCATCCGTGAAGCGCGATGGTGGCACCAAACCCCGCTGCTAAGGTCGTCATCAGAAGACCAAGCCCTGTTCCCATGCCAAGGCGGGCTACCCCGCCGGCGAGCAGCGGGTAACCCGGCAAAAACGCCACTACCGTCTCGCCCCCTCTTGCAAACACGAGTCGATCCTCGGCGGGGTACCCATCCTCGGCGATGCGGGCGTAAAAACCTCCGTCCCAGTAGGCCCAAGGGCGGAGCACACCCTCACCGTATTGGAAGCTGATCGGACGATGCTGTGGCGCGAGCTCCTGGGCGGGAGGCAGATGAACCGAGGATTGCCAAACCACCACGGTGAGCACCACCACCACCAGTCCGTGGAGGAGCGCCGCCCACCGCCAGTCCGTGAATATCTTGCGATCGGTCTCCGGGACGGTTGACGCCTCGCTAGTCCCGGGCACGCTCAGGGTGCCTTGCTTGGCTTGCAACCAACACGCTGCCCCGGCCAGTGCCCCATGGCCCAGAAGCAAGGCGTTGCGGCAACCAGCGGGAGATTTCCATGTCAGCAACGATAATGCTCGCACCGCGCGCCCCGAAATCCCCTCGCAATGGTGCCCCTGACCCGGTAGTCACCGCCCGGCCGGTAAAACGCCGCCACATCACCACTGCGAGCCGATACCATGCAAATGTCGTTGGCCCGGTTTCCGGCGACAGATCCGTTCCAGGGACGACATCCCTGCAGGAGAGGCGACCGGGCTGTCCCCGCCGTCGTCAACCTGGAACTCCCAACCGTGGAGGGCCCCGAACATGCTTCGACTTCAAGCGCCACTAGAGGATCGCTACACCACCGCCACGATGGGCGACCTCAATGCCCGCATCACAACCGCCAAGGCCACCTTGGGTGATCGCCTCTTCATCCTCGGCCACCACTACCAACGGGACGAAGTCATGCACTGGGTCGATGCCCGGGGCGATAGCTACCGGCTCTCGGTCCTTGCCCAACAGAACAGCCAAGCCGAGTTCATTGTGTTCTGTGGCGTGCACTTCATGGCGGAGTCGGCCGATGTACTCACCGGAGATCACCAGCACGTGATCCTCCCCGACCTCAACGCCGGGTGCTCCATGGCCGACATGGCCGACCTCGACGAAGTGGAAGAGGCCTGGGAGGCACTGGCCGCGGTGACCGATATCGAGCGGGTGATCCCGGTCACCTACATGAACTCCTCGGCTGCCCTCAAGGCCTTCGTGGGCCGTCATTCAGGAGCAGTTTGCACCTCCACCAACGCCCGAGCAGTGCTCGAATGGGCCTTGGGGCAGGGTCCCCGAGCGGGCACAGCGGCCGCCGGGGCCACCGGAGGGGGCAACCAGGTGCTCTTCTTCCCCGATCAGCACCTCGGCCGCAACACTGGGATGGCGATGGGCTACCACCTCGATGACATGCGCATCTGGAACCCGCGCCTTGAGCGCGGTGGACTGACCGCCAGCGAGTGCCACGAGGCCACCATTCTGCTGTGGAAGGGGCACTGCTCGGTTCACCAGCGTTTCCTCCCCGAGCACATCGAGACCTTTCGAGCCGCCCACCCCGACGGCATTGTGGTCACCCACCCGGAGTGCCGCTACGAGACATGCGTGCAGGCGGACTACGTCGGCTCTACCGACTTCATTATTCGCACGGTGCAGAATGCCCCTGCGGGGGCGGTGATTGCGGTAGGCACCGAGATACATCTGGTCAACCGGCTCAACCATGAGACACCGGACAAAACCGTTGTTTCTCTGGACCCGCTCGTATGCCCCTGCTCCACGATGTTCCGAATCGATGCCGCCCACCTTTGTTGGGTGCTGGAGAACCTCGTCGAGGGCAACCTGGTGAACAAAATCACCGTGGACCCTGGCACCGCCACCTGGGCAGGCGTCGCTCTCCAACGAATGCTCGAGATCGTCTAGGGGTCGAACTGGGCGGCCGTCCACCATGAGGACGATCCCCCGATACATCACCGGCCGAGCAGAGCGCCTCATCTGAGCTCGCCCCGTACCCGCCTGTCGTTCACGTACCCCCCGGCAATAAAGGCTTGAGAAACCGCCCCGTCCAACTCGCCTCTACCTCAGCCACCTGCTCAGGGGTGCCTTCACACACCAGCGTGCCCCCGCCGTCACCACCCTCAGGGCCAAGATCGATGAGCCAGTCCGCCGTTTTGATCACATCAAGGTTGTGCTCAATCACCAGCACGGTATTGCCCTGATCCACCAACCGGCTCAGCACCGTGAGGAGTTTGCGAATGTCCTCGAAGTGCAGGCCGGTGGTGGGCTCGTCGAGGATGTAGATCGTGCGGCCGGTAGATCGCTTAGCCAGTTCGCTGGCCAGTTTCACCCGTTGGGCTTCTCCACCGGACAGGGTTGTGGCCGGCTGACCCAGGCGCACATAGCCCAGGCCCACGTCCACGAGCGTCTGCATATGACGGGCAATCGCCGGCTGGTTCCCGAAGAAATCGAGTGCTTCCTCACAGGACAAGGCCAGCACCTCAGCGACGTTGCGCTCCTTGAAGGTGATGTCCAACGTGTCGCGGTTGTATCGCTGGCCCTTACACACCTCGCACGGCACGTACACGTCGGGCAGGAAGTGCATTTCGATCTTGATGGTGCCGTCACCGGAGCAGGCATCGCAGCGGCCGCCACTCACGTTGAAACTGAATCGACCGGGCAAGTAGCCCCGCACCTTGGCTTCCTGCGTGGCGGCGAACAGTTTGCGCACGTGGTCCCACACGCCGGTGTAAGTGGCAGGGTTGGATCGAGGGGTGCGCCCGATCGGGCTCTGGTCGATGTTGATGACCTTGTCGATGTGCTCGAGGCCGACCACGGTTTTGTGCAGCCCCGGGGGGGTCTTCGACTGGTATATCCGCTGCATCAGTGCTCGGAAGAGAATGTCGTTCACCAGGCTCGACTTCCCTGAACCCGATACGCCGGTCACCGACACGAACAGACCAAGCGGAAACTCCACCGTGAGGTCCTTGAGGTTGTGCTCCCGGGCCCCTTTCACGATCAGCCGCTCCGGACCGCGCCGGCGACGCGTCGCCGGCACGGGGATGAAGCGTTTCCCCGAAAGGTACTGACCCGTCACCGACGCCTTATTCTTCAGGAGCGCCTTCACCGGACCGGCGTGCACCACCTCACCTCCGTGCTCTCCGGCCCCGGGACCGATGTCCACGACGTAGTCGGCCACCGAAATCGTGTCCTGATCGTGCTCCACCACGATCACAGTGTTGCCCAGGTCCCGCAGTCGCAGCAGAGTGTCGATGAGGCGGTGATTATCGCGCTGGTGCAAGCCAATCGAAGGTTCATCCAGCACATAAAGGACGCCCACCAGTCCCGAACCGATTTGGGAGGCCAGCCGGATGCGTTGGGCCTCACCACCGGCGAGCGTGGCGGCGGATCGAGACAAGGAGAGGTAGTCGAGCCCCACATCGAGGAGGAACCCCATGCGGGCGTTCACCTCTTTTACCACTCGCTCGGCGATCATGCGATCACGCTCGGACAGCGTGAGGCCTTCGAGGGTGCGAGCGGCATCTCGGATTGACATGGCGCAGATGTCGGAAATGGAGTGGCCGTCGATGGTGACCGACAAGGGCAGCGGCGCGAGCCGGGCGCCCGCACAGGTAGGACAGGGCACCTCCCGCATGTAACCCTCGATTTGCTGCCGCTGGTTATCGCTTTCGGCCTCACGGTGGCGCCGCTGCAAATACGGGAGCACGCCTTCGAAGGTGGCCGTGTAGGCGCGAACCCGACCAAATCGATTCTTGTACCGCACCTCTACCTTGCCTACGCCCTGCCCATAGAGGAATGACTGCTGGTGCTTCTTGGAGAGCTTCGACCATGGCACATCGGGATCAACGCCAAGTTCCTCGGCCACGGACTCCAGGAGGCGACGGAAGTACTGACTGTGCCCGCTGGCCCACGGGGCGATGGCACCGCCGGTGATACTGAGGTCCACATTCGGGACGATCAGTTCGGCATCAACCTCGAACCGGGTGCCAAGGCCATCACAGCTGTCGCAGGCACCGTAGGGCGAGTTGAACGAAAAGTTCCTCGGCGCCAATTCCTCGAAGGAGCCGTGGCCGTTCGGACAGGCCAGGTGCTGAGAGAAGGTGAGAGTGTTGTCCTCCTCGCCCAGGCGGCCTTCACCCTCCTGCTCGACGAGCTGCACTTCGGCCACACCATCAGCGAGGGCGAGTGCCGTCTCCAAGGAGTCGGTGAGTCGTCGCTCCAGACCATCCCGCACTACGAGCCGGTCCACCACTACCTCAATGGTGTGCTGCTCGTAGCGGGCCAAGTCCATCTTTTCGGTGAGCTCATGCACTTCACCGTCGATACGTGCTCGCGCATAGCCCTGCGCGGCGAGGTCGGTGAGCAACGTCTCGTAGGTGCCCTTCCGGCCCCGCACCACCGGAGCCAACACCTGAAAGCGGGTACCCTCGGGCAACTTCAGGATTCGGTCGACGATCTGCTGGGGACTCTGACGGGTGATCTGGGCGCCGCACTCCGGACAGTGGGGTACCCCGATACGGGCATAGAGCAGGCGAAGGTAGTCGTATACCTCGGTGATCGTGCCCACCGTGGAGCGGGGATTACGGGAGGCGGACTTCTGGTCGATCGAAATGGCCGGGGAGAGCCCTTCGATGAAGTCGACATCGGGCTTGTCCATCTGACCCAAGAACTGACGGGCGTACGACGACAGCGATTCCACGTAGCGGCGCTGGCCCTCGGCGTAGATCGTGTCGAAGGCCAGGGACGACTTGCCGGAGCCGGACAAGCCCGTGAATACGATGAGTTTGTTGCGCGGCAGCTCGATGGCGATGTTCTTGAGGTTGTGCTCCCGGGCGCCCCGGACGACGAGGGACTCAGCCACGGACCCAGAGTAGCGCTACCAGGGCGCCTACGAACTCATGTTCGCTCACGGGGTCGGCACGATCCGTCGGAAGACCACGAAGCCGTCGAGGCGGGCCACCACCTCGAACCGGTCGGCGGGCACCAGATCCTCTTCGCCCTGCTGGGCGACGATCACATCGACGGCGTCGGGGCCGTATTGCGAGGAGTCGGGCTCGGACCCCTCGGCGAAGAAGTCGGTCGGCGCCGACCCGAACGGGAGCGGATAAAGATAGAGGTGCTCCCGCTGACTCAGCTGCGGCAGCAACCCATTGCCGGCGCTCACTGCGTCGTCCTCGCCCACCAGCGCGACCACTCCCGCCACGTCCCGGCCGTCGTCACCGAAGGCGAAGGTCCACACGCGCTGGCTGTCCGGAAAGAGGGGCGACACCGGGCTGAGGAGCAGCAGCAGGAAGACCGGACCGGACCACCACGCAAGCTCCGCGCGCCGGGACCACCGATCATGGCGAGCAGCCGCTACCGCCAGTCCGGCCAGCGTGCCACCGATGACCAGCGGAACCATCGGCGCCCCGTAGTGGAAAAGGGGCGACTTCGTGCCGCTCCAGCGCGAGAGCAGCACGGGCAGCCCGGCGACCACCAGCGCCAGCACCCAGCGAGGGCGGAACAGCACGACCACACCGCCGGCGATGATCCACAGCAGGAAGATCGACAGGCTGCCCGGCGAGAGGAGCTCCGCCGCCACCCTCCACGGTTGTATCAGCGCCTGCGTGGGCGAGGATCCCAGGTGGCCGAAGTGGGGGGCCCAGCCGTTCGTCTCGCCGAACCGGCCCGGGACTACGGCGCTGGCGGCGCCGGCCAGCAGGGCCACCGCCACCAGCGGCCGGCGGACCCTCGGAGCCGTGACGATGGCGATCGCCAGCAGCACGAGCGCAATGTCCGCCCGGCACAACGCAGCCGCGCCCGCCGCCAGAACGGTGGGCATGGGCCGGGCCTCGAGCCCGTAGTAGATGGCGGCGGCGAGGAACGGTACCGCGAGGGTGCTCGGGTGGAAGTCGAACAGGCCGGCGGCGAGGAGCGGTGAGCTCAGCGCCACGAGCAGGGTGGCGCGGCTCGGCGGCTGCCCGAAGTGCCGCGCCACGCCGCGCATGGGCAGCACGGTGGCCCCCACGGCCAGCGCTTGGGCGCCCAACAGCCATGTGGTGGTGGGCACTAAGCGGTAGAGAAAGCCAAACAGGAAGAGGACGGGCGAGAGGTGATCGGCCAACACGTGCCGCTCGACGATGGAGATGTGACTGCGGCCGTGGGCCAGCTGCCAGGCAGCCTGGTCGAAGATCGCGAGGTCGAACCCGCTCCAGTGGTTGCGATGCCGTAGCCAGCTCAGGACGAACACCACGACGGCGAGCGCCATCGCCGCCACGAGCCCAGCCCGATCGACGGGCGCCCGCCGGGCCACCACGGCCGTCTCGGTCAACCCACATCCCGGAGTTCGCGCTTGAGGTCTTTGATCTCGTCGCGCAGGCGGGCGGCGTACTCGAAGCGCAGCTCAGTTGACGCCTCGCGCATCTCCTCTTCCAGAGTCAGAATCAGGCGTTGCAGTTCGTCACCGGGCAGACCGGCAAGGTCCTTTCGAACCCGGTCATGCTGGCGATTGCGTCGATCCTGGCCCGGGACCGCCGCCGCCTCCGCCGGACGGAGCATGGCAAGGATGTCGGTAACAGCCTTTCGAATGGACTGCGGGTTGATCCCGTGCTCTTCGTTGTGACGGATCTGCAGCTGACGCCGCCTCTGCGTCTCGGAAATAGCGCGACGCATCGAGTCGGTGACCGAGTCGGCGTACATGATGACCTGGCCATCAACGTGGCGGGCGGCTCGTCCCATCGTCTGAATCAGCGATGTCTCCGACCGGAGAAACCCCTCCTTGTCGGCGTCAAGGATCGCCACCAGTGACACCTCCGGGAGGTCCAGGCCCTCCCGCAGCAGGTTGATCCCCACCAGCACGTCGTATTCCCCTAGCCGCAGGTCGCGCAGGATCTCGATGCGCTGAATGGTGTCCACGTTGGAGTGCAGGTAACGCACCCGGAGACCCTGTTCTAGCAAATACTCACTCAGGTCCTCGGCCATCTTCTTCGTGAGCGTGGTGACCAGCACTCGAGCTTCCCTCGCGATGCGGCCTCTGATTTGCTCAATCAAATCATCGATCTGGCCCTTGGTGGGCTTCACGATTACTTCAGGATCCACCAGGCCGGTCGGTCGGACGATCTGCTCCGCAATCTGGGTCGACACCTCCAACTCAAAGGGACCCGGGGTAGCGGACAAGAACACCACCTGATTCACCCGCTCCAACACCTCCTCGAACTGCAGCGGTCGATTGTCGGCAGCGCTGGGCAGCCGGAAGCCGTGCTCGATGAGTTGTTGCTTACGGGCGCGATCGCCGGCGTACTGGCCGCGAAGTTGAGGGAGGGCCTGGTGGCTCTCGTCGATGACAAGAAGAAAATCCTTCGGAAAGAAGTCGATAAGGGTGCTCGGAGCCTCACCCGGACCGCGACCATCTATCGGCGCCGAATAGTTTTCGATGCCATTGCAATAGCCCACCTCCGCCATCATTTCGAGGTCGTACTGCGTTCGCATCCGAAGACGCTGGGCTTCGAGGAGTTTGCCCTCCTGTTCAAAGTGCGCCAACTGCTGCTGCAACTCCACCTCGATACGTTCAATGGCAAGACGCATTCGCTCCTCCCCGGATACGTAATGCGTGGCCGGGAAGATTACGAGCTCATCAAGCAGGGCCACCTGCTCCCCCGTGAGCGGGTCCACTACTTGGATGCGCTCGATTTCATCTCCAAAAAGTTCGATCCGTACCGCCGTCTCGTCGTAGGCCGGGTGTACCTCGATGGTGTCGCCCCGCACCCGGAACTTGCCCCGCACCAAGTTCATATCGTTGCGCTCATACCGCATGTCTACGAGCCTCCGCAGCACCCCGCGCTGGTCAATCTCGTTACCCACCTGCAGGTGTAAAAGGTTTTGTAGGTACTCCTCGGGTGATCCGAGGCCGTAGATGCACGACACCGATGCCACCACGATCACGTCCCGCCGGGTGAGCAGCGCTGCCGTGGCAGCATGGCGGAGACGATCGATCTCATCGTTGACCGACGAGTCTTTCTCGATGTAGGTGTCGGAGCTCGCGATGTAGGCCTCGGGTTGGTAGTAGTCGTAGTAGGAGACGAAGTACTCGACGCGATTGTCCGGGAAAAACTCCCGGAACTCATTGGCCAACTGGGCGGCGAGTGACTTATTCGGCGCCAGCACCAAGGTGGGGCGTTGTACCTGCTCAATCGTCCACGCAATGGTGGCGCTCTTGCCGGAACCGGTGATACCTAGCAGCGTCTGGTAGCGATCTCCCCGCTGGATGCTCTCGGTTAGCGTGGCGACGGCCGTCGGCTGGTCGCCGGCGGGCTGAAAGTCCGACACCATCCGAAAGGGGGGCATCTGGAGGATCCTACCGACGCCGCCGCTCCTCACCCCTCAGCGGGCGGGACCAAAGGTGGGTTGACACCGCTCCGGGGAGGTGAGGTCGACCGGGCGGAAGAAAAGCACCTTTTCCTCCCACCACGAAATGGGCCGCACCAGTGCTGGATCTTCGTCGGCGTGAGCCAGCGCCACCCGCTCACCAGCCCGCTCATAGGTGACCGCCACGCCAGGATGCTCGGCCATAAACGCGCGAAACTGGATCCACGTCAGGGCGTAGTTGTTATGGGCGTATCGCTGCAGGCCTTGATCATCGGTGGATACCACACGCACAAGGTCCGCCTGCCGATCGGTGAGCGGAAGAGTGGCCCGCACCAGCAAGTGATTCGAATCTCCATCCACGGTGCGCAGGTTGGCGTACATGGTGAAGCCGTAGCCCGTCTTGACCTCCGTATAGGGGGTAAGCCCATTCACCGCCACCAGCAACGGAATGATCAACAGCACTGCGTGGGTTGGGCGGAGGGCATGATCGGCGACGGCCGGGTGGCGGCGCAGGAAGCGGACTACCGCCACGATGACCACCAAGGAGTAGACCTGCCACGACATCCATCCGAGGCGTTTGCCCTCCTCGGTGTCGATAAAACCGAGGACACAGGCTGCAGCCAACATCACCGGAGGCACCACGGCCACCAGGTGCGCGAGGGACGGTCCTAGCTCCGAGCGAAGCGCCACCCGGGCGCGCACCGCTCTCACCCGCTCAGCCACCCACGTCCCCGCCTCGGGCGGGAGGAACAGCACGAAAAGCGCCGCCAAGACCGACGAAAAATCGAAGAACTGGTGCGCATAGTCGAGGGCAAGTAACGCGTGGAACACCAGTCCCACCACCACCCCCAGATGTCGGGTGCGGCGGTAAATCAGGAGAACCGGGATGGAGAGTTCAACAGTGGCCGTGCCGGCAATCACCGCCCACTGGACCCAGCTGGCCCCGCCGAACTGCAAGCGAGCCAGCCCGAGCGAGGTCGTCGACTCATTGAAATAGAACACGGCGCAACTCACCGAGCGATCAAAGAAGGCCGTATTGAGCTTAGCGAAGGCGGCGAAAGCGTAGAAAACCAACAGACAAAGCCGAGCCACTGGGAGAAACCGACGAGCGAGATCGGGTCGGTCGAAGGGCCGTCGCCGCACCGCTCCCACCACCACGGCCAGAAGCACCGCTAAATCCACGAAACCCACCAACAACCAATGGTTGCCGAGTACCGGCGCCTCGCCCCAGAGCGTCGCTAGGCCCCCGACGGCCAGCACGCCCAACGGGGCCACCGCCCCCGGACGCCAAAGGACCAGCGCGATGCCCACGGTGAGCAGGAGACGAGAGGCCGCCGGCGCGCCGGTGGGGTTACCCAGCAAATGCCAGACGGCGGCCAACGCCCACATCACGGAGAACAGCGCCAGCGAGTCGACCGCCGCCGGACGATCGCGCCGCCCCTCGTGATGTGGCGCCCCCGCCAGTGTCACTCCTGAGCCTCATCTCGCAACGCCACCAAGACCAGCCACAGTGCATCCAGGGCAACCCGGAGGTCAGCCGGTGAGCCCGAGTTATCCACAACAAAGTCAGCCCTGGCCAAGCGCTCGTCGCGGCTCACCTGCCGGGCCATGCGGGCCCGGACGTCGCCCTCGCCCATCCCCCGACTCTCCACCAATCGCCGCAGCGCAATCTCGGGATCCAGGTCCACCACGACGAGGGCCGCCAAATCGTCCCGGCCCGCCTCCACCAGAAGGGGCACGTCGAGGATCACCACATGGTCCGTAGCGGCCTCCTGCTCAATACGCCGGGCGATCTCCTCCCCCACCGGAGGATGGACAATCTGGCTGAGATCCCTTAACGCCTCGGGATCCCCGAACACCACATCAGCCACCGCCTGACGGTTGAGGGTGCCATCGTCGGCCACCACCTCAGCGCCAAAGCGCTCAACCATGGCTTGGAACACTGGGGTCCCGGGCACCTGCAGCGAGTGCACAATGGCATCGGCATCGACGACCACCGCACCGCGGGCTACGAGGCCAGCCGACACCGTCGACTTTCCCGAGCCTATGCCGCCTGTCAGGCCGATGAGAAGCACTCCGGGAACCTACCCCGGCAGGTCGGCGCCTCCCTGCTTAGCGATCCTGACCAGCCTAAGGTTCGTGAGCCAGTGGGGTATTTCCTCCCGAAAGCCACCGCCGGTAGCCTGCTTCAGGAGGTACGAGAGCCATCGAAATTTCCCCCAATGACGCCGTCCAGTCGGCCGGAGCCCAACCGCTAGAGCCCGACCCCAGCACTCCACCTCCCATTGTCGACGGGTTCGACCGAGCTGTCCTCGCGGTCCGCTGGGTCACCACCGCCTCGGCCTGCCTACTGGCGGCTCCCGAAATCCTCACCCAGGGCGATGCGGGGATCGCTTGGATAACGCTGCTCATCCTGGCCAACACGGTGTTTCGCACCGTGAGACCACTACCGGTGCGAAATACCCGGGCAGGCGCTGCGGCGGCGAGCCTTGAGTTGATCGGTGTCACTGCCTGCGTCGCGGTCACTGGCTACTGGAATTCACCGCTGGCGATCTGCATGCTCTCGGCCGTTATCGTGGTCACCTTCGCCAGTACGTTTCGCTTCGGCGTGCTGCTCACCCTGACCACGGCTATCGCCATCAGCGCTGGCGATAGCATTCAAGATCCGCTCACGCCAATATCCCTCGGTCCGGGCCTGCGCTGGTGTGCCCAACTGGCGTTCACCAGCGCCGCGGCGAATTACGCCAAACGCGTGTTCCGAGTGGCCACGATCCTTGTGGAGGGGTCCGCCAGTCGCCTTGACACACTTTCGGAAGCCAACGAACTACTAGAGAAACTCCATGAACTCGCCCAGGAACTCCCAGCTTCGCTGGACCTTGATGAGACCCTCGACACCTCGGTAGAGCAACTCATCAGCCTCTTCAGCGCCGACGCGTTAGCGCTCCTATTGCTGGACCCCACCGATGGGCAGTGGTCCACCCTCCGTCGAAAACGCGGTCGTCCCCCCGCCACACTCGCCATGGAGGACTTCCCCGCTCCCATGGCTGCGGCGATGAGGAACCAGAGTGTGGTGCGGGTAGCGAACTTGTTGACTGCCGACGGGCCGGGGCTCACTCCAAGCTCCGGCTCCGGCCTCTACGGGATTTTGCAAGCCCGAAACACCACCGTCGGGCTGGTCGCGTTGGAACATGCGGACCTAAACCATTTCACCGAACAAGATTCGGAGTTGCTGGCGAGTTTTGTGGGCGGCACCGCCCTCGCCATCGACAACGCCCGCCGGTTCGGGCGCCTCCGCACGGTTGGCGCTGATGAGGAACGGACCCGCATCGCCCGAGACCTCCATGATCGCATCGGACAGTCGCTTTCCTACCTCGCGTTCGAACTCGACCGCATCCTCAAGGAGCAGCGAGATGCGTCACCAGAGACCATTGCCGCTCTGGAGAATCTACGCAACGACGTCCGCGGCGTAATCCGAGAAGTCCGAGACACCCTTCAAGATCTGCGCACCGACGTCAACGACGTCCAGGGACTGATTCCAACTCTCGAGGCGTTCCTCAGTCGAGTCAAGGAGCGCAGTGCGCTAGACATCACTGTGGAGGCAAGGGAGACCGCTCGACTTCCAGTGCCCCAAGAACGAGAGATCTGGCGCATCGCCCAAGAAGCCATCACCAACGTGGAGCGTCATTCGCGGGCTACAGAACTCACCGTTTTCTGGACATGCGATGGCAACGTGTTCACTTTAGAGGTCCGTGACAACGGCATTGGATTCCCAGCTACCAAAACAACCCGCCTCGACAGCTACGGCCTCGTCGGTATGAGGGAGAGAGCCGCCGGCATCGGCTCCCAACTTTTCGTTGAGACCAACTCGGGCGGGGGCACGAGGGTACGCTGCGTTTCGGTCGCTCGCTGAGCGCCATCGCTAGTTGAGGAGGACCTGCGTGACGAATATCCGACTGCTCTTGGTCGACGATCATCGGATGCTCCGAGAGGGCTTACGTCGATCGCTGACTGCGGAGGGTTTCGAGATCGTTGGAGAGGCGGCTAACGGTGAGATCGCCGTCGAGCTGGCCGCCGAGTTAGTGCCCGACGTCATCCTGATGGATGTTTCCATGCCCGAGATGGACGGGCTGGAAGCTACCCGTCTCATTATGGCAACCGACACCCCCGCTCGGATCATCATGCTCACGATGCATGCCGACAATGAGGTCGTCGCCAAGGCCATCCGGGCCGGTGCCTCAGGCTTTCTCGTCAAAGATTGCTCCACTGAGGAGATAGCCGAAGCGCTGCGCACGGCTGCAAAAGGTGAGACCGTAATCTCCTCCGGAGTGGCGTCGAGGATGATGGAGGAGGTGCGGCGCATTGATACCCCTGATGGGCCTCCCGAAAACTCGCTGCTCAGCAAGCGCGAGGAAGAAGTCCTCCAGTTGATCGCCGATGGCTGCGCCACCAATGAGGTCGCCGACCGCCTCTTTATTAGCGCCAAAACCGTGAAGAATCACTTAGCATCGATCTACCAGAAACTCGATGCCCGGGATCGCACCCAGGCCATCTTGCAGGCCATGCGGATGGGGATCGTTCAATTGAGATAGCCACCTCATGAGACGAACCGTTTGGCTCTGAACTGGGGTAGTTTATTATCGACTTTGAACTAATGACCACTGAGGAGCGTCTACCTTCATGATTACCACCTCCGAATTCCTCGCCACCTGGATGCGGGCTCGTTTCGCCGCCAGTGACCGGGGCGCATCCCTCGTCGAGTACGCCCTGCTCGTCGCTCTCATCGCCGTCGTCTGCATCGTCGCTATCACCGCTCTCGGCAGCCAAGCCTCGACGTTGTTCAGCTCGACAGCCTCGTCGTTCGATACCAACTAACCCACGGGAGCCACCCTCAACTGGCTCAACCGTCCCTGCATCATCGCAACCAAAGGCACCAGTACCGGCTCCACGAGTCTTTTAGGCCGAACTACCTATTGATGTCGGGGACGATGTAGCCGATACTTTCCCCCAATCCCCCGGCCACCACGGGGGTCTTACCACTAGGGAGTTACCCCCATGATTACCACCTACGAATTCCTCGCGACCTGGATGCGGGCTCGTTTCGCCGACAGTGACCGGGGCGCATCCCTCGTAGAGTACGCCCTGCTCGTCGCTCTCATCGCCGTGGTCTGCATCATCGCTATCACCGCTCTTGGCAAAAATGCCTCGACGGCCTTCAGCTCCACAGCCTCGAGCGTCAACTAACCCACTCCAGGCACTCGAAGAAGGGCCGGGCAGCAGCCCGGCCCTTCTTCGCGCCCCGCCCTCAGTTTCCGGGTCGATGAGTTAGCAGGTACCGACAGATTCACTGAGGCCGGCCCCTCGCCGGCACGCCACTAGCCACCCATCATCCTGAAACAGGATTCGCCACTGCGCGTCCGCTACCACTACGAGGGCGAGGGGGCTCTCACGCGGTACCGCAGCCAAGTCAATGTCGTACCTATCCAGCTGGCTCAGCACGTCGGGCTTCACCAGAACGAAGGATATCCCCGCCTCTGAAACCTCGGCCGGGAACATATCAAAGCGATCGTCAAAGAACACCCGTCGACCCGGTCCGTACGCGAACTCCAGAAAGTTGCCGACGATATCCGGGGCCGCCATTCGATGCTCAGACACCGCTATACCATTTCGCTCAAGATAGACAAGCGCCTCCACCGGATATTGAGTGAAGTTCGTGGTGGGCTGGTCTAGACGAATAAAGATGAGCATCGCAGCCACAGCCATAGTGAAGACACCAAACAAACGGGCCACCGCGGTGCGGGCCTCGGAATCGATTCCTCCCAGGCCAGCCAAACCCAATGCCATTGAAGGGGCTAGAGCTAGAGACGCCACGGCGATGTTCCGGGAACCGGCCAGCGCCGCCGCGGTGAATACTGCGGTAATCAGAGCGCTGCGATAACGCGGCCGGCGCACCAGGAGCATGATCGCCAGGAGGACCTGCAGCAAAAAAGCTCGATCCGCGATGCTCGTAAAGTGCGGGGCTTGCCACTCCAGAACGTTGGACAGCAAATCCTGGCGACCCAGCAAGGTAAAGGGGAACAACAAGACGCCCGGTCCCAACGGGCCGACCGCACCGAGCAATATGCCCGGGGTTAGCCAGCGCAGGCAGCGCGCTTCCACTGCCGGAACCTCACCGTCGAGGCGCGTCCCCACCGCCGCCACCAGCAGGTAGACCACACCGAGCGGAAAGGAACCGTGAGTATTCACCCACAACCACCCCAGAGGAGCGAGCCAGATCGGGTTGAGCCGCCCCTCGGCGGCGAGCACCACCAGTCCAAAAGCAACTAGACCCAACATGTAGGGCCGCTCGGACCACAGGCCCGCCCCTACCGACAGCATGAGAACTCCAACGACAAGGCGGGGCACCAACCCCCGGCAGGGGCGCAAGAGATGCCACACCAATCCGGCAAGGATCGCTGCCACCAACCCCATCATCAGACGCAGCCCCGCTAAGCCAACGAAATTCTCGACGCTGGCGTACACCAGCGACGCAAGCCAACTTTGTACAACCCATGGCGCTCCCGCCGCCGTAAAGGTATACGGGTCGGAAACCGGTACCGAGCCGGACGCAAGGATGAGTCGACCGGTGGCCAAATGGGTCAGAAACGAATTGTCCGACAAGGAACGCAATCCGATCATCGCCCCCATACCCACCAACGCCACCCCGACCGCTCCACCTAACGAAGGATGAACGAGGCGCCAAATCATTCCCCGGCCACGGGGTAGGGCATCCACGACTGGACCTCAGAAACTTGAGGCGATGCTCAAAAAGGCCGGTCCGATGATAACCACAAAAAGAGCTGGAAAAACGCAAAAGATCATCGGAAGAAGCATCTTGACAGGTGCCTTTTGGGCTCGCTCCTGAGCCAACTGACGCCGCTTGATTCGCATCTCTTCGGCCTGAGACCGCAGAACCCGGCCGATCGACACTCCGAAGGTGTCGGCCTGAAGAATGGCGAGGACAAAGGAGCGAATCTCCGGCAAGTCGATACGGGCATCCATCGCACGCATCGCGTCAGCACGCGTGGAGCCGGCTCGCGTTTCGCCCAGCATCCGGGCAAACTCATCCGTCAGGGCGCCCGGTACCGACGCCACGGTGCGGTCCAGAGCCTGCTCGAAGCCGAGACCGGCCTCGACACTGATCACCAGGAGATCCATGACATCAGGCAACCGCTGGCGGATTTGGTACTGACGGCTCTCAACTTTCCGATTGAGCGTTATATCGGGACCCATGACGAAGATCACGACGACGAGAAGAGTCGCGAAAATCCGAGGCAGACCCCCGATCGGAAGATACGCATAGACGGCGAAGCCAGCCAGCGGGGCAATCACCAAGGTGAGAACTCTTACAGCCTGAAATCGGTCGAACACCTCCGGCTCCGGGGTCCCCGCGGCAACGAGTTTCTTCTTGGTCTTGTCGGCATATCCGAGAGGCGTCCATCGCTTGCCAAGGTTGGTTAGTCCGACAAATATTGGACTCAAGGCCCGATCCCGGAGCGGGTCGAGCAGTTCACGCTCTCGAACCGACTCAATCTCGTAGTCATCCAATTTCCGCAGCGAGGCCCGGATGGATGACTTCTCCTCGGCTTGACCGACTAACGCGTAAAAAACAAGCCCAATACAGGCCCCCACGCCGACGACTCCGATCAGAAACACAGGCACCCCCGGAGGATCAGTGGCATCAGATATCGATCTCGATGATCTTTTTCATCCAGAAAAATCCGAAAAGCATCCACACGAACGCAGCGGCCAGCATGATGTTTCCCACCTTCTCCTCGAACAGCGGGCTCAGGTATCCCGGGTTGCTGATCCAGATAAAAAATCCCAGACCAAAGGGCAGCACACCGAGGACGTAGGCGCTCATTTTGCCCTCCGCCACTAACGAGTTCACGTCCCGCCTCAGGCGCTCCCGTTCGGTCATCGTCTCCCCGACCGTGACCAACAACTCACTCAGGTTGCCGCCGACCTCCCGCTGAATTCGGATGGCCATCGTGGCCCACCCAAAGTCGACTGAGTCGGTCCGCTCCGCCACCGCATCGAGCGCCTCTTCCAGCGGACGCCCAAGCCGGGCCTCGGTCACCACTCGACGGAGTTCCCGGCCCATCGGCTCGGCCACCTCCTGCGAGACGGCCTCAATGCCCTGCATCAGCGAGAACCCAGCTCGCAGGGTGCTGGCGAGCAATTGCAGGGTGTCGGGGAGCTGGCTGTTGAAGGCCTTCCGACGCCTACTGGCCAGCAGGGAGACAACTCCGACGGGCGCCAAGGCTAGGAACACGAGCATGAACAGCCCACCAAATACCCCGACCAGCGCCACTGCGCCAATGCCGAAGATAACAAGGCTGGCACCATAGAAAAAGAGGGCTTCGGGCGCCCGAAGCGGAAGATTGGCGTGCTCAAGGCGAGTCTCCACCAGGGTGAGCACCCCCCGGCGTTGCGCCAGCCTTCCCGTGGCGTCCACGGCACGTTGGAGAACCGGGGTACTGACCAATGAAGATTGCTTGCCGAGGTCATCGTCGGCGTCGCCATCATCAGCAGACGCAACGTAGTTCTCTGAATACGGAAGGAGAACATCGGTCAAGGACTTGTCGCCCGAGAAGAAGATGTTCCCAAGGGCGTAGATCACCAACACTCCGGCGATCACGGCCAAACCAATCCCTAACGTGAGTCCCAGCTGGCCGCGCAGGAACGCCGGACCTCCAGGGGCAGCCACCACCTGCGGTCGCAAGCCACTCGATCCGGCCTCCAGCGAGCCGGATACGTACTCGG
Source organism: Actinomycetota bacterium (assembly GCA_009886035.1). Taxonomy (GTDB): domain Bacteria; phylum Actinomycetota; class Acidimicrobiia; order Acidimicrobiales; family VFJN01; genus VFJN01. The sequence goes on along the minus strand of VFJN01000022.1, from coordinate 87,203 downwards.
CTGATGTCTGCGTCGAACCTATGGTCAAGGTGATGGGCACCACGCCGCGGGTGTCGGTGGCGGCAAAATCAACCACGTACTGCTTCCTCAAGGTGGATTGGACACCCGCGAAAACGCTGTCGACAGAGCCGGCATCGCTGGCCACCCCTGATGTGCCGCCTGTTTCACGGGCAATGGTGGCGAGGGACTCGAACCCTGGGTTAGCTACTCCGATCGCAAAGAGCGCCGCATTAGACCCTTCCAGAGCACCTAGCGCCTCCGATGCCTTCGCAATCGAGCCGGAATCCCCCCCGTCGGAAAACACCACGACGTTGCGCTGGAGATCGCGGTCTCCGAAAAGTTCGGCCGAACGAACGATGCCGTCGTACAGGACGGTGGCAGGCCCGAGCGCGATCTTGTCTATGGCGGACGTCAGCAAGTCCTTGTCCGCCGTAAAATCCTGTTCGACCCGCACTGCGGAGTTGAAGGACACCACTGAAATCTGGTCGGTGACCGCCTTTTGGGCCACGAAGGTGCGAGCGGCTTCTTTCACCCGCTCAATCAGGGCGTTTTCCTCCATGGACCCTGACGCATCAATCAGGAGCACGATGCCGAGGGCCTGCTGATCTTCCAGTGGCACCGCCTCGCTGGCATCGACAACCTTCCCGGCCTGGCGAACAACCAAATCGCCCACGTTCTCGCGTTCCCCGCTGTAGGAGAAAACGACCTTCACCTGGCCGGTGTCGGTGGCATCCACCTGGCGGACTTCCAAAGTGATGGGATCCTGGGCCGAGGCCATCCCTGCCGATGTCATGGACATGAAGGCAACCACCGCCAGAAGCACGGCGGGGACTTTTCGCATCAAGTGCCCCCCTGTGCTCGGCGGGCAAAGGCTTCCGGTTGGAAAACCTCCGGTCCCATTCGAATCCCCAAGTCAGCCAACTTCTCCGTGAACTTCGGTCGCACACCGGTGGCCTTCAGGTGGCCCTTGAATCGCCCGTGCTCGTCGATGCCCATGCCGAAGTCGAAGAGGTACACATCCTGAAGGGTGATCACGTCGCCCTCCATTCCTTGAACCTCTGTCACGTGGGTTATCCGGCGAGTGCCATCGCGCAGTCGAGTGAGGTGCACGATGAGATCAAGAGCGGATGCCATCTGTTCCCGAATCGCACGAATAGGAAGATCGAATCCCGCCATGAGGGTCATCGTCTCGATCCGTGACAACGTATCCCGGGGGCTATTGGAGTGAATGGTGGTGATTGAGCCATCGTGTCCAGTATTCATGGCCTGAAGCATGTCCAAGGCCTCTCCACCACGGCACTCGCCCACTACCACGCGGTCGGGACGCATCCGCAACGCATTCCGCACTAGATCACGGATCGCCACGAGACCCTTGCCCTCGATATTGGCCGGCCTGGCTTCCATCGCCAATACGTGATCTTGGTGGAGCTGCAACTCCTTGGCATCCTCGATGGTCACGATGCGCTCATCGGTGGGGATGAAGGAGGACAAGACGTTGAGGGTGGTGGTCTTGCCGGTGCCCGTGCCGCCAGACACGATGACGTTGAGGCGACCCACGACACACGCCTGCAGAAAACGGGCCGATTGAGCGTTCAGCGTGCCGAAGCGGATCAAATCATCGATCTGGTACGGGTCCTTCGCGAACTTCCGAATAGTGAGGAAGGGACCCCCGATGGCCAGCGGATGGATCACCGCGTTGACCCGAGAGCCATCGGGGAGGCGAGCGTCCACCATCGGAGTTGATTCGTCGATACGCCGCCCGACCTGGCTGACGATTTTGTCGATGATCCGACGAAGATGGGGCTCATCCACAAAACTGGCGTTCGTCTTCTCGATACGCCCGGACCGTTCGACGTAGACCGACTGCGGACCGTTGACCATGACCTCGCTGACCTCCTCGTCTTTCAGAAGGCGGTCGATCGGCCCATAGCCGAGGATGTCATCCGAAACATCTTGAATGAGTTTTGCCTTGTCGACAGCCGACATCGGCGACCGCTCAAGAGCCATGGCCTCTTGGAGTTGCTCGTGGACTCGGCGACGCAAATCGTCCTCGGATAGGCGCTTGTCGTAAAGGACAGGGCCTAGTGACTCGATCAGGTGATGGTGGATCCTCTGGCGGAGTTCATCGATGACTGGGTCGCGTCGAGACGGAGCCGACGACGATGCCTCCTGATCCACCTCATGCAACCTCTTGTAGAGACTCATATTCCTAACCCTTCCTCAGACCTAACGTCGCCCACTGCTACTGGGCAAGAACATGTTGGCCAGCTGTTCAATCGCCTTGGCCACTCCCGACTTTGGCGAATCAAGGACCACTGGCGTGCCTTTGTTCACCGATTGAGGTACGACCACATCGCTGGGGATAAGCGATTCAGCCTTGATCTGAAGACTCTTTTCGACCTCACTCACATCGAGCTTTACCTTTGAGTTCGCCCGATTCAGCACAAGGTGGACCTTCTCCAGCGACAAGTTGAGGAGCCTCAAGGTCTGGAGACCAATCTTGACGTTCTTGATATTCGGAATATCCATACCGGCCATCAGGAGAATTTCGTCACTCTCTTCAATGATGGCAAGAACCACCTCGTTGAAGTAGGCGGGGGTATCGATGATCACGAACGAGCAGAACGTGCGCAAGATGGCCACGATCTGCATGATCTCCTGCGCCGTGATCTGCTCGGCGAAGGATGGCTCCAGGGGGGCGGGAAGAATGAACAGCCCCGAGGGCTCGTGCTTCAGCAAGTACTGCTGGAGGAGCCCCACATCGAGTCTATTGAGGGACCCGACGGCATCCACGATCGTGTGCTGGGGGGCCAGACCAAGCATGACGGCGATGTCGCCAAACTGCAGGTCTGCATCCACTAGGACGACCGGCTTATCGCTACGCCGAGCCAACACAACGGCCAAATTGACGGCCAGCACCGACTTCCCGGCGCCGCCCTTGGTGGAGAACACCGTAACAACCTTGCCCAGGTCTATCTCCGGTTCGCCGATGACGCCTGACGAAACCAGCGACAGACTGGCGCCAGAGGACTGATCCCGAGCGAGCGGGGCCGACCCCAGTGTTTCCGCTACCCGTGCCACCGCCGCCGTTAATTGGTCGGCCGCCACCGGCGCCGCCAGTACGTCCTTCACCCCGGATCGCAGGGCTGTTTGGAGGAGTTCGGTAGACAATTCGTCGGTAACGAGGATCGCCCCTACCTCCGGGTGATCGGTCAGGAACGGCAAGACCTGACCAATCCCGGCTGTGTTGGCAAAGGAGGGGCCGAGTAACAACACCAGTGGTCCACCATCAGCGCGCCCGGCGAGATCCTGGACGGAGGCCAAAGACTCGACCGGGCTCACGAGCTGACCGGTGAGCATGGCTCGCGCTGAGGAGTCCGCCTCGAGAAGTACGAGAGGTATCTGTTGGATCGGGTTCTTAGCGATGTCAGCGGTCCTTAGATCATTTCGTCGGTATCGGGATTCCGGCTGAGCCGCCCTAGGAAGGCGGGCGCCCGGCGGGGCCGTAGGGCGTTACCTGACCGGGAGTCTCGCCCGGGAGTGGCCCCGCAGTATCAATGGGGGGAAGAGGACTGGGCTGGTAATCCTTCGGCACCAACGTCAGGTAGAAATCCGATCCTGCCACCGAGGCAATGCGTTGGGACGCATCGGCCGGAACTGCGAAGGTAATCAGGCCTGAGGCCGAACCGGTCGCCGCGGGAGTGCCGTCAGGATTGGTAACGGCGGTCTCGCCCGGCTCGAGTTTACGGTCCTGGCCTACGGCGAGAATCTGAATCTTCTGGTAGAGGAACCGCGCCGGCCTGGCGTAGACCGAGGCGGGGCCTTCTTCAGGTTGCGAATTAACCAGCATGTTCACAAAGTCGCCGGGCACGAGTAGCGATGCCACCCCATGAATCTGGTCGACTGAGATCGTGATGGCCACCTCGTTGTTCTTCAGAAGACTCGAGAACGACGACAGGGATTCGGCCTGGGACACAAACTGCTGTCCGACCACGATCGTATTGGCGGGCAGATCTGAGATGGCCACCAAGCCTTCGATCTGACGCGGATCGGTGATCGCGGTAGCCGGGAGGTACTCCTTGGAGATGACGTCCGCTTCTATGAGACCCTGATCGAACGCTTCGTCGCCAAAGGTTCCTTTAGGAATGTCCTGCACGATCTTAAAAATCGAGACACGCTCAACTTTGCCGTTGGCGTTGTCTTCAATGCCGCCCACATAGGTGAACAGGGCAAAGGCGGAGAAGAGGCCTACCAGGACCGCCACTATGAGAATCAAAGTCCGTCGGGAACCCACGCATACCTACTCTCGCTTCGGTTATGAGAACTATCGGATGGATGCTACCCGCGACTTGAGCCCCGGGATGGGGACCACTGCCTCCCGCAAGCTCCTCCTCAGACTCCGGCCAGCTGACTAGTCATCGACTGCTTCAGTTTCAGCTGCCGGCGCAACCTCGGCGGTGGCGGTGGCGGTGGCGGAATCCTCCACAAAATATTCGGCCCAGGCCGCCTCGGCCTCCTCAGAGTGCTCGATAGCGGGGCCGACGTAGTTACCTTCGCTGTCGTACATCTGCTCACCAAAGTGATCCTGGTATTCCGCCGCCACCACCCCGCCTTCCGCAGCCTGTTTGATCGAGAGGCTGATCCGACGACGCTGGAGGTCCAGATCGATGATCTTCACCCACAGTTCTTCGCCGGGAGTGACGACCTGCTCGGGAAGTTCCACGTGATGGGCCGACATCTCTGAGATGTGCACGAGGCCTTCGATCCCATCACCCACCTGCACAAACGACCCGAAGGGCACCAACTTGGTAACGCGTCCGTAGACGAGTTCTCCAACCTGATGGGACGTGGCGAACTCCTGCCAGGGATCCTGCTGGGTGGCCTTGAGGGAAAGGCTGATCCGTTCGCGCTCGAGGTCGACCTCGAGTACCTGGACACTCACCTCGTCGCCGACGGCAACGACCGAACCGGGGTGATCCACGTGCTTCCATGAAAGTTCAGACACGTGAATGAGGCCGTCCATACCTCCGAGATCGACGAACGCACCGAAATTCACAACGCTGGATACAACGCCATCTCGCACCTCGCCCGGCTTCAGATTGGCCAAGAAATCTTCGCGCTGCTCCTTCTGAGTCTCCTCCAGCCACCCCCGGCGAGACAGAACGACGTTGTTGCGGTTCTTGTCCAGTTCGATGATCTTCGCTTCGATCATCTTCCCGACGTAAGGCTGCAGGTCCCGCACCCGGCGGAGCTCCACGAGAGATGCCGGCAGGAAGCCGCGCAGGCCGATGTCGACGATCAGGCCACCCTTCACGACCTCGATGACCGGACCGGTGACGACCCCATCTTCTTCCTTGACGCGTTCGATATCACCCCAGGCCCGCTCGTACTGGGCCCGCTTCTTGGACAAGACGAGGCGACCCTCCTTGTCCTCCTTGGTAAGTACGAGCGCCTCGATCTTGTCGCCCAGCGCCACGATTTCGTGCGGGTCGACGTCGTTTCGGATCGACAGCTCGCGGCTGGGGATCACTCCCTCGGACTTGTAGCCGATGTCCAGCAGGACCTCGTCTCGGTCCACCTTGACCACGGTGCCTTCTACGAGTTGGCCGTCCTCCACTGACACGAGGGTGCCGTCGATGGCGTCCTCGAACGTGCCGCCGAGATCGTCGAAGGCGATCTCACGCGGAATGTAGGTGCCATCCTCAGCGAAGGTGCCGAAGGTGGGCGGAGCGTCGGTCGCTTCCGGGTTGGACTCGTAGGTAAGGGTGTCGTCGGACAAGGTAGGGGGCCTTCAGGATGAGGGGATAGGGGTCACAATGGACGCTGAGCGGATGCCCAGGCACGCCGCCAAGCGTACACCTGTACCGCCCATCCGGTCACGGCCGAGCGGCCACCAAGAGCAGCTCGGGGGCATCCAGCGAGGCCGCTGACCGAGCATAGGAACCCGGGGTGACCGACCACAGGTGCTCCACCCGCAAGCCACTCGCGGCGGCCAGCAGCCGAAGTTCTCGAGGAGTGAAACAAGTTGTCCAGAGCTCAGCCTCTACCGCCTGGCCGTGTTCGTCCCGCACCTCCGTTCGCTCGTGATTGACCCCCGCCGCCGCGTCAAACGTGTCGCTCTCCTCGAGGAATCGGATCTGGAAATACGCCGAGAAGGCGGAAACCGCTAGCCGACCTCCCGGCCGGAGGGCCCGGGCCATCCCGTTGAGGACCGCCCCATCCCCGTCGAGGGGAGCCCCCGGTCCTCCGGTGAGGCCAAAGGCGCCCTGGCATAACGAGATGGCGGCGTCGAACTCGGCCACAAAGTTCAGCGATCGGGCATCAGCCCGCCGGAAGGTGGCGCCGGGCACTTCGGCCGCGATGGCGATGTCCACGAATCGCTGGCTGATATCGACCCCCACCACCTCGATCCCCCGCGCCGCCAGGGCATGGGCATGACGGCCCGGGCCACACCCCACGTCGAGCACCCGCATACCCGGGTGGAGATCGAGCACATCCACCAGAAACTCCACTTCCTGGTTGGTTCCCTTCGTAAAGGAGTAACGCAGATAGGCGGCGCCAAGATGATCCGCCAGCGGCTCGAACCAGTGGTCCGGTGGTGTCACGTGGTGTAGCCCTGGGTCCGATCTATGTCGCATTGCCACCCGGGTGGCATAAACGCCCAGTGCTGGGGGCGGGAACCGCACTTACCGGTGGTAGTCGCCGCCAGCGCCACCGACAAGAGCAAATAAAGGACGACGAGCAGGATCGCCCAGAAGGCCCACCAGCTCATTCCGGGTTCTTTGACGGCTAGTTTCCTCCGTGACATTCACACGCTCCCTGTCCGAACGAGACATCATCCTTTGGCTTCGGCCCAACTTGCACCCACCGAGAGGTGTACCTCCAGGGGCACCGTGAGGTCGGCTGCGCTCGCCATAACCGATACGACAAACTCGGTGACAGTTTCCACTGCCGACGGTCGAACCTCAAGGAGTACCTCATCATGCACCTGCAAGATCAGCCGGCTGCCGAGCCCCTCACCCACGATGCGCTGGTCCAGCCGGACCAGGGCGACCTTGAAAATATCCGCCGCTAAACCCTGGATCCCAGCATTCATGGCCTGGCGCTCTCCCGCCTGACGTATCCGAGCGTTCGATGAAGCCAACTCGGGGATCTGGCGGCGGCGCCCGAAGATCGTTTCGGTGTAACCCCGCTGGCGAGCCTGGGCGACAGTGTGCTCCATGTAATCCCGCACGGCCGGGAAGGCGCTGAAAAACGCCTCCAGGATGACCGACGCCTCATTGGTCGCAATATTCAGTCGTTGTCCGAGCCCGTAGGCCTCCATGCCATAGGCCAGCCCGTAGGAGACCATCTTGGCCTTCGACCGCATCTCCAGCGTCACATCACTGGCCGTCACCCCAAAAATGCGCGATGCCATTTCGGTGTGAATGTCGCGACCAGACTCGAAGCTCTCGATCAGTCCTGGGTCCTGGGCCAGATGGGCGATACACCGCAGCTCGATCTGGCTGTAGTCCGCCACCAAGAGTTCGTAACCCTCCGCCGGAACGAACGCTCGGCGAAACTCCCGACCCAGTTCGGACCTCACCGGAATGTTGTGCAGATTGGGCCGATCCGAGGACAGCCGTCCGGTACGGGCCACGGTCTGATTGAAAGTGGCGTGGATACGTCCGTCGGGCCCCACCTCCGCCAAGAGGCCCTCGCCGTAGGTAGACCGCAACTTCTCCACCTCGCGATACGCGAGGAGGTGCTCGATGATGGGGTGTTGTCCGAGCAGTTTTTCCAGACTGGCGGCATCGGTCGAAAAGCCAGTCTTTGTCTTCTTCTGGGGAGCCAATCCAAGTTCGTCAAAGAGGACCTCCCGAAGCTGCAGTGTCGAGTTGACGTTGAAGTCATGGCCGGCGGCCGTCACGATGGCCTCCCGATGGAGTTCGACATCAACGGTCAGCTGGTCGCGCAGCCGCTGCAGTTCGGCCCGGTCGACCCCCACGCCAATGTCTTCCATCCGGGCGAGCACGCCCACCAACGGCACCTCGATGTCATCGTGCAGCGCCCGCAAACCTTGGGCATCGAGGGCATCGAATAACGGGGTCACTAGCGCGTCCACCGCCAGCGCCCGCCGTGCCGCCACCAACGGGGTCGGGGTGGACGAGCCGCCGAGATCCAATTGGCCCTCGGCGGCAGCGTCGCCTTCCGGGATGCGGACCCCGGCGTAGCGAATCACCAATTCCTCCAGGAGATAGCGACTCTCCGCCGGATCGAGGAGGTAGGCCGCCAGGGCCGTATCGATGGCCAGGCTCCGAATCTCAACGCCACTGCGAGCCAGCGCCCGCACCAGGCGCTTGGCATGATGCGCGGCGATGGGACGACCGCCACGGCCCACCAGAGCCGCCAACCCATCCCGCACCGCAGGGTCACCGCAATAGGCCGCCGGCAGCCAGACCACGGCGCCGGCAGCCCCATCGCCCACGAGGGCCAGTCCCTCCAGATCGTCATGATCATCGTCGCCGCCCCATGCCCCTGCCACCGCCAAGGGCTTCACCTCCTGCGCCAGCGCAACGAGCGCGCTAGCAGCCGCCGCGGGGGAAGCGAGGATTTCCACCTCCGCCACCAGCACGAGGGACTCGGCGGTGGAAGGACCCAGGTTGGTGTCGAGCGCCGCAGCCAGGCGGTCAAACAATGTGCTGAATTCAAGGAACTCGAAAAGACGACGTACCTCGGCCACGTTGATGGCCCCCGGGTCGAAGACGACGTCGACCAGGGCGACGTCGAGCACCACATCCCTCACCAGGACCATCATCTCCAGGTTCTGGCGAACCGTCGCCTCGTGCGTGGCGAGGTTCTCCCGCAGCTTCGCCGTCTGCTCATCAAGGTGTTCGAAGATCCCGTCGAGACCGCCGTAGGCCATCATCAGCTTGGCGGCGGTCTTCTCCCCTACTCCGGGCACCCCCGGAAGGTTGTCCGATGGGTCGCCCCGCAAGGCGGCGTACTGCGGGTAGAGGCGGGGCGGTACGCCGGTGCGTTCCGCGATACCGGCCTCGTCGTAGAGCGCATAATCCGACACCCCGCGCTTGTTGTAGAGCACACGGATATGTGGGTCCTCCACCAGTTGATAACTATCCCGATCACCGGTTACCACGATCACGTTGTCGCCGGCGTCACGGGCCTCGGTGGCAAGCGTGGCGATGACATCATCAGCCTCAAACCCGACCACCTCTGCGATGGGAATCCCAAGGCACTGCACAACCTCCCGAACGAGTCCCATCTGCTGTCGCAGAATGTCGGGGGCAGCCTCCCGATTCGCCTTATAACTGGGAAGCCGCTGATGTCGAAAGGTGGGCTGCGGAAGATCGAAGGCCACCACGATCGCGTCGGGACGGTGGTCGCGCAGCAGATTCACCAGCATCGAGGTGAACCCAAAGACCGCGTTGATCACCTGACCGGATGCGGTGGACAGATCGGTAGGGAGTGCATAGAAGGCGCGGTAGGTGAGCGAGTTGCCGTCGATCAAAAGAACGGATCGCCCGGACAACGAGGCCTAACCCTCCGGCGACAAGTCGCCAGAGATCACATCTTCCGCGACGGCTCGCATGGGCCGGCGATCCTGCATGGCGCGCTTCTGGATCCAGGAGAACGCGTTGGACTCGCTCAGCCCGTGCTGATCCATGAGTAACCCCTTGGCCCGGTCCACCACCTTACGGGTCTCGAGTTGATCTTCGAGGCTGGCGTTTTGGTCGAATAGGGCCTGGATCTCCCGAAAGCGACCGAGCGCCACCTCGACGGCGGGGATGAGTTCCGATCGCTGGAACGGCTTCACGAGATAGGCCAGCGCGCCAGCATCACGAGCCTGCTCGATCAAATCACGTTGCGAAAAAGCCGTGAGAATGAGCACCGCCGCCCGGCGCTCAGCGCTGATGGCGCGCGCCGCTTCCAAGCCATCGAGCCCCGGCATCTTGATATCCAAAATGGCGACATCGGGGGCGAGATCGCGCACCAGTTCAACGGCTTCATCGCCACGACCCGTCTCCCCCACCACTTCATAGCCCTCTTCTTCGAGGGTCTCCCTCAAATCAAGCCGGATGATGGCTTCGTCTTCGGCGATGACGACGCGGGTCTTCACTATCGGAGTCCTTTCATAGCGCGCTGTTTCCTAGGGCTTCATCTCGGCCAGCAGCCGGTCAAGGAGATCGTCCTGCTGTTGCTCAAGACGAGTGATCTGCTCCACCACATCGGTGCAATGCCGTTGCATGGCCTCGGCATGGCGTTGGGCATCGTGATGCTCGCGATCCGCCACCGGGGTCTCGGAAACCAGCGACCGGAGGCGAGCATCATCGACGGCCTCGACGAGCGGCCCTCGTTGCTCCTCCGACACCGCCAGTTCTTCTCGCAACTGACGCAGGCGCGTACTCAGTTCCGATAAGCGTCGTTCGACAAGGGACCGTGACATGTTCGCATCGTACCCCTGGCTGGGTCCGCTCCCTGATCTGGCATCATGAGGGCATGGCACGGTTGGGCATTCCCATGCGGGTCACGCTCGTGACGGCACTCCTGGCGGCGGGGTGTGGCGGCACCAGTTCGGCCGGCGGTTGCGATCCCATCACCATTGAGGCCCTCGACCCGGCCTATCTGGTGCACGTGCTCGACGACGACGTCCCCCTGCAGTACACCTCCGATCCACCCACCTCTGGCCCCCACCAACCCTCCCCCCGGATCAGCGGGGCACGGTCCACGCCGCTGAGCGCCTCGCTCCAGGTGGGGATCCTCGAGCGGGGGGACGTGCTCGTGCAGTACGGCCCCGAACTTTCCGCCCCCGATCGAACCGCGCTCGAAGCCCTCGCCCGCACCGGAGTGGTGGTGGCCCCCAACGCCGACCTCCCCGAGGTGGTGGTGGCCACCGCATGGCGAGCCAAGCGAATCTGCCCATCCCTCGCGATCGATGACCTCGACGCATTCATCGCCGAGCGAGCGGGAAAAGGACCGTAACAACGCCGCCACGCTGGCGCAGTCGGCCCGGCCGAGGGGTCACACCTCATGCCTGTGTGCCCGGAGCGGGATTTGAACCCGCAAGCCCTTACGGGCAGCGCAGTTTGAGTGCGCCGTGTATGCCATTCCACCATCCGGGCGTGGGCGCAGAGCGTACCTCCCGTCCTCACCGCATCCGCACCGTGACCCTCATCACATCTTCACGACCGGGCATGGCATTACCCGACGGGAACTTTCTGCGATTGTGAAACGCCAGCGGCCTCCCCACAGTCAGACCACCAATGCTCGCTTTCATCTTCCCCGGCCAAGGTTCCCAAAAGCCCGGTATGGGCCGATCCTGGATCGACCACCCGTCGTGGTCTCTCGTCGCCCTTGCCTCCGAAGCGAGCGGCCGCGACGTGGCCGCTCTCCTCCTTGACGCCGACGCTGACGAACTCCGCCGGACCGAGAATGCCCAACTCTCCACCTACGTGCTGAGCCTCGTCATCCACGATGCTGTGCGAGCGCTTGGCGTGCGCACAACGGTGGTGGCGGGACACAGCCTCGGCGAATACTCCGCCCTCACCGCCGTGGGGGCGCTTTCCCTCACCGATGGGGTACGCCTGGTGGCGGCCCGGGCCCGCGCCATGCAATCGGCGGCCGATGCCCGCTCCGGCACTATGGCCGCGGTTCTGGGGGCCGACGATGACGTGGTGGCCGAAGCCTGCGCCCGCGCCGCCGGTGACGTTTGGGTGGCGAACACAAATGGCCCCGGCCAGGTCATCATCTCGGGCGATGCCGATGCCATCGCCAACGCCAGCGCCATCGCCAAGACGATGGGGGCCCGCAAAGTGCTGCTATTGAGCGTCGGCGGTGCCTTTCACACTCCCTTCATGGCACCCGCCGCCGATCGACTGCGGGCCGCCCTCGACACCACGCCCTTCGCCAATGCCGAAGTACCGGTCATCGCCAACGTGGATGGCCTCCCCCATCAGCACGCCGATCAGTGGGCCGACCTTCTGGAAGCGCAACTCACCGCCCCGGTGCTCTGGCGCCAAACCATGCAACGCATGGTGGACGATGGCATCACCACCTTCCTGGAACTCGGCCCCGGCTCGGTACTAACCGGCCTCGCCAAGCGATCGGCCGCCGAGGGAACCGCCATCGCCGTCACGGAACCCGGTGACCTCAACGCCGTCGTGGCCTCAGCGGCCACCCGCGACGACCTCGACCATCACGGCGGCGAGCACCTCTTCGCATCCGAACGGCTAGTGGTCAGCCCCACGGCCGGCCTGTTCGTGCCGGCGTCGGACCTAGCCGAAGGTCAGCACATCGAGCGAGGGCGCATCATCGGCCATGTGGCGGGCCACGAGATTCGCTCGCCGTTCCACGGCACCGTCAAGGGTCTTCTGGCCGTAACCGGGGAGCGGCTCACCCGCAGCCAACCGGTGGCCTGGCTGCGCACTGCATGACCGCCGACCAACCGGCCGCACCACGCTTCGCCCATCCAGCATGATGGGGGACGTGCCGTCGTCCCACACGCGCATCATCGGATGGGGCAGCGCCCTGCCCGACAAGGTCATTACCAATGCCGACCTGGAGCGCACGCTCGATACCACCGACGAGTGGATCCTGTCCCGGACGGGCATCCGGGAGCGCCGCATTGGCGGCACCACCACCTCACTGGGCATCGCCGCCGGCCGAGCGGCCATGGAACGCGCCGGGGTTACCGGCGATGCCATCGACCTGGTGCTGTTGTGCACCTCCACCCCCGACGCCGCCCTCCCCGCCAGCGCCAATGTCATCCAGCACGAACTAGGCGTGCGCGGCGGTGCCGTTGACCTCAACGCGGCCTGCTCCGGATTCGTCTACGGACTCGTCGCCACCGACGGGTTCCTGCGGGCGGGCTTGCGGCGCATCCTTCTCATCGGGTCCGAAACCATGTCTCGCCTCGTCGATTGGGACGATCGCGGCACCGCCATCCTCTTCGGCGATGGTGCCGCCGCCGTGGTGGCCGAGCGCAGCGAAGGCCCTGGGGGACTGTTGGGCTTCGACCTCGGATCCGACGGGTCGATGAGTCACCTCCTGACCGCCGAGGTGGGCGGCACCATCCGCATGGAGGGCCAGGAGGTGTTCCGCCAAGCGGTCCGCGTCATGGTGGAGTCCGCCCAACGGGCCCTCCACCACGCCGGGTTAGGTATCGACGACATTGCGCTCTTCGTGCCCCATCAGGCCAATGCCCGTATTCTCACTAGCGCCTGCACCCGCCTCGGCATCAGTGAGGACCGCACGATGAACAATCTCGCCAACGTTGGTAACACCTCAGCCGCCTCCATTCCCTTGGCCCTGTCCATGGCGGCTGAGGCCGGTCGATTGGCTCCGGGCGACCGGGTGCTGGTCACCGGTTTCGGCGCGGGGATGTCCTGGGCGTCCGCCGTGATCGAATGGGCTACATGACCATCGAGCCGACCCCTCGCACCATCCTGGTGACCGGTGGCAGCCGCGGCATCGGTCTTGCCTGCGCCCGCGCCTTGGCGGCCGATGGTCATCGGGTGGCGGTCACCTTCTCGTCCACGGCGGTAGACGAGCCAAGCCTGATGGCAGTGGCCTGCGACGTGACCGACCCGGTGCAGGTAGACGCGGCGGTAAGCGAGATCGAGGAACAACTTGGTCCCGTTGAGGTCCTGGTGGCTAACGCCGGGATCACCCGCGACGGGCTACTGGTGCGCATGTCGGAGAGCGACTTCAGTGCGGTAATCGACACGAACCTCACGGCCACTTGGCGCATGACCAAACGCGTGCTCCCGGGCATGATGAAGGCCCGGTGGGGTCGCATCGTGATCGTGTCGTCGGTGGGCGCTTATGTCGGGGCCCCCGGGCAGGCCAATTACGCCGCTTCCAAAGCCGGCCTCATCGGCCTGGCTCGCTCCATCGCCCGCGAGTACGGCCCCCGGGGCATCACCGCCAACGTGGTGGCGCCGGGCCCAATCGATACCGACATGCTCGGCGCGATGCCGGCCGACAAACGGGCGGCGCTCGCTGGTGTTATCCCGGTCGGCCGCATCGGCACGCCCGAGGAAGTGGCCGCGACCGTCAGCTTCCTCGCATCCAACCCCGCCGCCTTCATCACCGGCGCCGTCGTCCCGGTGGACGGCGGTCTCGGGATGGGCTTCTAACCTCACCCACCCACCCCTACGTAGAGGAGACACACCATGAGCGACACCTTCGAACGATTCCAGGCCTTGGCGGTGGAGGTATTGGCCGTCGATGCCACTGCCGTCACCAAGGAAGCCAACTTCGCCGACGACCTCAACGCCGACAGCCTCGACCTCGCCGAATTGATCATGGCCCTCGAGGACGAGTTCGAGATCACCGTTGAGGAGAGCGAGTTGGAAGACATCACCACCGTGGGACAGGCCTTCTCCATGGTCGAAGGCAAGCTCAGCGCAGCGTCCTAGCGATGGAACTGCGACGGGTTGCCGTCACCGGTACCGGTGTTGTGTCCTCCTGCGGTACGGGGGTGGATGCGTTTTGGCAGGGCCTCAACGCCCCACCCCCCTCGGGTGAACGCCGAGTGCACGACTTCGATGCGACGGCGATCTTCGACAACCCGAAGGAAGCGCGCCGAGCGGATCGCGTCACCCAACTGGCCCTGGCGGCCGCCACGCAGGCCCTCGCTCAGGCTGGTGTCATCGACGGTGATCCAGCGCGGCGCGGCGTGCTCATCGGTACCGGTATCGGCGGCATCAGCACCCTGGAAGAACAGATTCTCGTGCACGCCAACAAGGGTGCCCGGCGGGTATCTCCCTTCCTGGTGCCGATGATGATGCCCAACGCACCCAGCGCCACGGTTTCGATGCGGTGGGGTTGGCAGGGGCCCTGCCAGACCGTGAGTACCGCATGCGCGGCGGGCACCCACGCTCTCATCGACGCCGCCCTGTGGATCGCCACGGGGCGGTGTGATGCGGTAGCGGCCGGCGGCTCGGAGGCCGCCATGACCCCGGTGGCCATCGCCGGGTTCACGAACATGACCGCCATGTCGTCGCGTCAGATCTCCGAGCCGTTCTCCGCCACCCGGGATGGCTTCGTGATGGCCGAGGGGGCTGCCGTGGTCATCTTGGAGGCCTGGGAGGTAGCCGAGGCGCGAGGCGCCACCATTCTCGCTGAGGTACTCGGCGGGGCATCCACCGCCGACGCCCACCACATCACCGCCCCCGCCCCGGGTGGACGCGGGGCGCTCTCGTGCATGCAGATCGCGCTCGCCACTACCGGCCTCACCCCCACCGACATCGCCCATGTGAACGCCCACGGCACTTCGACCCCGCTGAACGATGGGGCCGAAGCGGAGGCCATGGCCACGCTCTTCGGCTCGACGGGACCGCCGGTGACATCCATCAAGGGCGTGACCGGCCATGCCCTGGGCGCCGCGGGGGCCATTGAGGCAGTGGCAGTAGTGGAATCAATGCGACGGGGCCTCATCCCCCCTACGGCGGTGACCACCGAAGTGGACCCCGACCTCCCTGCCATTGATCTCGTGATCGGCGACGCCCGGCCCTGGACCCCCGGCCCCACGCTGTCGAACAGCTTCGGCTTCGGCGGCCACAACGGCACCCTCATCCTCGCCCCCGCGTAACCCTCCGCCGCGGTGACCCTTGGGGGCATCCGCCCCCATCCACCGACCGCTGGTGCCCCCAGCCTCGCCCGCCCGGCGATGAGGACCTCAGGCGCCGGCTTCGAGTTCGAGGAGTTGGGCCTTGGCGGAGAGACCACCGCGATAACCGCCGAGGTGCCCACTGGAGCGAACGACGCGATGGCACGGCACGACGATCGGGATTGGATTCGTGGCCATGGCGCCACCGACCGCCCGGCTGGCTTTGGGGTTTCCCGCCATGGTGGCGAGCTCGAGATAGCTCACCGTATGACCAAAATCAACGTTCTCGTAGAGCGTCTCGCACGCCCTGCGCCGAAACCCCGGCGACGCCCACCAGTGGATCGGCACGCTGAAGCGTCGGCGCTGACCGGCGAAGTATTCGTCGAACTGACATTGGATCTGGTCGAGCGCGCCCCCGGCGGCGACCGGGCCAGTACCGAAACCCTGCGCCAGGTCGGCCAGTACCTCGTCCCAACCCTCCCCGGCGAAGGCCACCCGCACGAGGCCAACGGGCGTGGCCGCCAGCAGCAGCGGGCCGATGGGGGTGTCGATGGTGGAGTGGATGACCGGCACCCTTGCGCCACTCATTGCCGCCGGGTCATCACCCGTCGACAATCATAAAGAGCAGATCCACCTCACAGGCCGTCTCGCCATCGACCGAGGCCCGTCCGTGGCCCTTGCCGGCCCGGGCGGAGAGCCGACCCATCTCGACGTGGAGGTCGAGTGTTTCGCCCGGCTGAACCTGACGCCGAAAACGCACACCATCGATGCCCCCGAACAACGGGAGCCGGCCGGCGTAACGCGGCTCCAGCAGCACGGCGATTGCCCCCACCTGAGCCAGTGCCTCCACCATGAGCACGCCGGGCAAGGTGGGTCGTCCCGGGAAGTGGCCGGCGAAGAATGCCTCCTCGCCGCTGAGGTGCCACCGCCCGGTGGCGGAGATGCCCGGCACTACCGCCAGCAGTTCGTCGACAAAAAGGAAGGGCGCCGCATGGGGCAGCACCTCCGCCGGCGAAGGCCACTCAGGCAAGGGTCTTGAGGAGGTTGGCCGGCGTGTCCTTGGGGCTGACCTTCAGCCACGCTTCGGCGATCCTGCCGGACTCGTCGATCAAGAACGCCGAGCGGACGATGCCCATGTATTTCTTGCCGTACATCGACTTCTCTCCCCACACCCCGTAGGCCTCGGCGAGGGCGTGGTCTTCATCGGACAACAGCGGGAAGCCGAGCCCGTACTTCTCATCGAACTTGGCCTGCTTGGCCGGTAGGTCCGGGCTAACCCCGAGCACGACGATCTCTCCGATGTCCCCGAGCACGTCGCGCATCCCGCAGGCCTGGGTGGTGCAGCCTGGCGTGTCCGCCTTCGGGTAGAAGAAGATGAACACCTTCTGGCCCTGGAAGTCCTTCAGTTGCACCGTGTTGCCCGCCTGATCAGTGAGCTTGAGGGCCGGGGCTTTGTCACCAGGGTTGAGCGGCATACGACGACCGTAGCGCCCGAGAAGATCGCCGAGTTCCGAGCCCCCCGAGAGGGCTTGCCCCCGCCCCCGCCACATTCCCTTCCATTCCGACCATTTTTATAGGTAATGTTCATCCATGTCCATCGACCTCGCCGTCTCCCTCGCCGGGCTTCTCGTGGGCTTCACCGTGGGACTCACCGGGATGGGGGGCGGCGCGCTCATGACACCCGTGCTGATCCTCTTCTTCAACATCAACCCGCTCGCCGCCGTATCGAGCGACATTGTGGCGTCAGTGATCATGAAACCGATCGGCGGTTCGGTGCACCTCCGGCGCGGCACCGTGCACACCGGCATCGTGAAATACCTCGTCATCGGATCCATTCCCAGCGCTTTTATCGGAGTGCTCCTGCTGCAACTCCTCGGCGATGGCGCCGAACTCGAATCCCGCCTGCGGACACTGCTGGGCGCCACCCTGCTGGTGGCCGCCACCGCTATGACGATCAAGACCTTGATCCAGGCCAACCGACCGGAGCAATCTGTGCCCGTCGATCAGGTGCTGGTGCGAGCCATGCCCACCATCGCGGTAGGAGTGCTCGGTGGCCTCGTGGTCGGGCTCACCTCGGTGGGTTCGGGTTCGTTGATCATCGTGCTCCTGCTGCTGCTCTACCCCCGACTCCAAAGCTCAACCCTCGTGGGCACCGACCTCGTGCAAGCCGTACCCCTCGTGGCCTCCGCCGCCATTGGCCATCTCCTCTTCGGCGACTTCCAACTGGCCCTCACAACCTCACTTCTCCTCGGCTGTGTGCCAGGCGTGTACGCCGGAGCCCGCCTCTCAAGTCGTGCCCCCAGTCATGCCCTTCGCCCCGTCCTGGTAGCCGTCCTGGTGGCCTCTGCCCTCAAGTTGCTCGGCGCCCCCACGGCCCTGGCGGCCGGAACCGGCCTGGGCCTGGGCCTGCTGACCACCGCCATCACACTGCGAGCATTGCGGTCGGCACGAGCCCGAGCGGGGGCGGAAGAAGTGCCCCTCAACGCAGAAATCGTCAGCGAGCGTTGACGAGAAAATCGGCGGCGTTCACGAAATACTCCACCATCTCCGCCTCTCGTTCCGGAGCGATCCCGCGGGCGGTGACCACCGCGTCAAGGGCTGCGGTCATGGCGATGAGCCAGGAATCTCTCTCCGCCTCGCCGATGACGAACGGCATGTGGCGACCCCGCAGGCGAGGGTGGCCGCGCTCCTCGCTGTAGGTCGTCGGTCCACCCCAGTACTGCTGCAGGAACAGCACCAGATGGCGCTTGGGCTCCGTGAGGTCATCCGGGTAGAGCGGTCGCAGCAGAAGGTCGGAGGTCACCCGTTGGTAGAAACGATCCACCAGATCCACAAAGAATCCCTCCCCTCCCACCGCCTCGAACATCGTCACCTCGGAGGCTCCCATTACTGGTCCCGGCGGTGACCGTGACCGAAGAATCCCCCAGTGGGCCGAGCGTGGGCGTGGTAATGGTCGGGGATGTTGCGCATGTTGTCGTCTACGTAGTGGTCGTCGAACACCGACGCACTCACCCGGGCCAACTCGGCGTGCATGTGGGCCAGATCATCCCCCGAGGGGTCGATTCCGTGCCAGCGCCAAACCACCATCGGAGTGTCGCAGATCTCGCACTCGGCGATCCAGCAAACGTCGTCTTCGTGGAACCAGCGGGTGATCTTGGCGGCCTCACAAAGATCGCACTCATCGGCTTTCTCTCCTACGGGCATGGGGTCAACCTATCGGCCGCCGCTACCGTGCCCGCATGGATCCCCGGCGAGCCGGTACCGGCTACCTTGCGCTACCCGATGATGATCAGGGACCAGGTGTCCTGGTTCTCCACGCCTGGTGGGGCCTCACCCCGGCAGTACGGGCGGTGTGTGACCAACTCGCCGACGCCGGTTTCGTGGCCCTGGCCCCCGATCTGTTCGACGGCGTGGTCGCTGAGACGATCAGCGAGGCCGAAGCCCACCTGGGATCGGTGGACGCCAATGAGCTCGCTCACCGCACCCGCTCCAGTCTCCAGACCTTGCTCGACCTGCCGGCGACCACCGGCGAGCGCGTCGGGCTGGTGGGCTATTCGATGGGGGCCTCGATGGCACTGTGGCTCGCCGCTCGGGTACCGGCTCCCGTGGCGGCCACCGCGGTGTACTACGGAAGCCAGGACATCGACATGGGCGAGGCCACCAGCGCCTTCCTCGGCCACTACCTCCCGAGCGATCCGTACGTCGACGACGACGAACTCGCTCTCCTCGAAGCCGAACTTCACCTCGACGGCCTTTCGGTGGAGTTCCATCGTTACCCCGGGGTCGATCACTGGTTCGCCGAGTCCGACCGCCCGGAGTACAACCTTGCTGCCGCCACCCTCGCCTGGGACCGCACCCTGGCGTTCCTCGCCACCCATCTCCCGCGCCCGGGAGGGCCCCCGGTCGCCTAGCGGGGCTCGTCGAGGCCGGCGCGCAGTTCGGCGACCGCCGCCCCCAGATCCTCCGGGCCGGCCCCATCAAGGCGGAGACGCATCAGCGCCGAGGCCACGACCACCCCATCGGCTTGCGCGGTGGCGGCCCGGGCATGGGAGACGGTGCCGATGCCGAAACCCATGATGACGGGAAGATCGGTGGTGGCCTTGAGGCGCCCGGCGAGCACGGTCGAGGACTCCGAGAGATCCTGACGGGCGCCGGTCACCCCGAGCAGATTCACGCCGTAGACAAACCCCTGTGATCGAGCGCAGAGCCGAGCCAACCGCGCGTCATCGGTGAGCGGCGACGCCAGCTGTACCGTTGCCAGTCCGGCCTCGACGGCGTAGGGCTCCCACTCCCCCACTTCCTCCAGGGGCAGATCGGGCAGGATCACCGCGCTCACATTGGCCGCCACCGCCTCGGCGGCGAAGCGGGCGTACCCCATATGGAACACCAGGTTGACGTAGGTCATCGCCACCAGCGGCACACCGGCGTCGATCCCCCGCAACTCCTCCAAAATCCCGGGCAGGTTGGCCCCCTGATCGAGAGCGACTTCGCTGGCCTGTTGAATCGTGGGCCCGTCCATGACCGGATCCGAAAAGGGAATGCCGATCTCCACCGCGTCGGCCCCGGCATCGGCGTAGGCCCGCACTACCTCCGCCCAGTCGTGGCCGAGCCCTCCGGTGATGTACGGAACCAGGAGCTTTCGGCCCGCGTCGCGCCGGGTGCGCAGGTGCGCGTCCAACGACACCACGTCAGCCATCGGATTTCCGGTCCAAAATCTCCGCCACTTGGGCCACGTCCTTGTCGCCCCGGCCCGACAGGTTGAGCAACACCACCTTCCCCGCCAACTCCTCCTTGGCCCGCAGCACCCAGGCGAGGGCATGAGCAGGCTCGAGGGCAGGGATGATGCCCTCGGTGCGAGACAACACCTGAAAGGCGTTGAGGACCTCCGCGTCCGTGACCTTCTCGTACCGGGCCCGCCCGCTGGCATCGAGGTGGGCGTGCTCCGGACCGATGCCGGGGTAGTCCAGACCGGCCGAGATCGACTGGGCCTCCATCACCTGCCCGTACTCATCCTGGAGGAGGTAGGACTTCGAGCCGTGCACAATCCCCGGGACACCCCGACCTACCGCCGCGCCCCCATCGGGCTCCACCCCCACCATCTCCACGGCCGGGAGTTCGGCAAAACCAGAGAACAGTCCGAGGGCATTCGAGCCGCCTCCTACACAGGCGGTCACGACGTCGGGATCACGACCGAGAAGCGCTCGGCACTGTTCGCGAGCCTCGTCGCCGATCACCCGATGCAACTCGCGCACCATCCACGGATACGGATGCGGGCCCATCACCGATCCGAGCAAGTAGTGACTCGTCTCCACGCTGGCCACCCAGTCGCGCATGGCTTCGTTGATGGCATCCTTCAGGGTGCGGCTACCGGAGAGCGCCGGCCGCACCTCGGCGCCGAGCAGACGCATGCGAAACACGTTGAGCGCCTGGCGCTCCATGTCCACCTCGCCCATGTAGACGACGCACTCCAAACCCATGAGCGCCGCCGCGGTGGCACTCGCCACGCCGTGCTGGCCGGCTCCAGTCTCCGCGATCACTCGCGGCTTACCCATCCGCTGGGCGAGCAAGGCCTGACCCAGGACGTTGTTGATCTTGTGCGAGCCGGTGTGGTTGAGATCCTCTCGCTTGAGCAACAACGTGCAGCCGATCACCGCCGAAAGCCGCTTCGCTTCGTAGAGCAGAGACGGGCGCCCGGCATAGTTGGTGAGCAAGCCATCGAGTTCAGCCCGGAACAGGGGATCCACCCAGGCCGACCGGAACGCTCTATCCAGTTCCGCGCAGGCCGGAATCAACGTTTCCGGGATGTACCGGCCCCCGAAGTCGCCAAACCGACCGGTGGCCCCGGGATCTCCCATGACAGGTGCTATGTCGCTCACCCTCCCAGGATCGACCGAGAGCACCGCGACGCGCCAGTCGATTCCCTCCCCGCACCCGGTCCCCGCCGCCCGCCGCGGTCGTCCCGGGGAAAGGCCGCCCCCCCGGGGCGACCACTCAACTAGTCGTCGAGCATCCAGTCGAAGGGTCGGTCGGGCGCTTCGCTTTCGTAGGCGGCGGGTTCGGCGCCGGTGGCAGCACTGATAAATCGACGCATCAACGACGGGTCCTTCACGCCGGGAGCGGACTCCACCCCCGACGCAACGTCCACTCCCCACGGGTGCACTCGCCCGATAGCGGTCGCCACGTTGTCGGGTGTGAGTCCCCCGGCGAGGAGCAACCGGACACCCGAGGGTGCACCCTCGGCCAAGGACCAATCGAATACCTGACCGGAACCTGGACTGGCGGAGTCCAGCAGGACGACGTCGGCTCCGTAGGCCACCGACCGGCTCAAGGCGGGATCCCCCCCGGGGAACGCCTTGATCACCAGTGGCAGGCGTTGGCGCACCCACCGGGTGTCCTCCGCACTCTCGTGACCGTGCAGTTGGGCAGCCCGCAAGCCCGCCTGGTTCGTGAGTTCCACCACGCGCTCACGGGTCTCGTTGCGAAAGACGCCCACGGTGAGGATTTCGGCGGGGAGCCGCTTGGCGATATCAGCAGCCCGGCCCACGGCCAGAAACCGTGACGACGATGGTACGAAAGTGAAGCCCACGGCATCCGCGCCCATGGCTACCGCCAGCAGTGCATCTTCCTCACTGGTGATCCCACAGATCTTTACAAACACATCACGAGACTAGCGACGGCGCACCCGGAGGCGAGTGACTGACCCGGAGCGGTCGCCACTGGTCACCACCGACTCACCCACCAGCACGGCATGAAAGCCCGCCGCCGCCAGCACCAGGGCATCGTCGGTACCGGTGATCCCCGACTCGGCTACCCGCACAATGCCCTCCGGCATCATCTGGGCCACGCGCACGGCGCGTTCGGTATCCACGGCGAAGGTGGCCAGATCACGTTGGTTCACCCCAATCATGGTGGCCCCCACCGCCAGAGCACGTTCCAGTTCCGCCTCATCGTGCACCTCGACCAGCACATCCAGGCCCAGGTCCCGTCCCAGCCCATGCAGATCAGCCAATTCGGCGTCGTCGAGGGCCGCCACGATCAACAAGAGGGCATCGGCGCCCATGAGTCGGGCATCGGCCACATCCCGGGCCGCCACGGTGAAATCTTTCCGAAGTACCGGGAGATCAACCGCCGATCGCGCCGCTTGGAGATCAGCCACCGACCCGCCGAAGAACTCCGTATCGGTGAGCACCGACAAACAAGTGGCACCACCGCGGTCGTAAGCCACGGCCACTTCGGCCGCGTCGAGATCCACCGCCAGATCGCCCCGCGAGGGCGAACGTCGCTTCACCTCGGCGATAACCGCCAGTTGCCGTTCCCCGGTGAACGCCAACGCAGCCTCGAAGGGACGGGTCGGATCGCAGCCCCGAGCCTCCTCGAGGAGGGCTTCGAGGGGCCGAAGGTCAGCGGCCGCGGCGGCCCGATGCCCCGCCAGGATGCGATCGAGATAGGTACTCATGGCCCAGCCGAACCTACCGGGTCGTGCGCCGGGACGCGTAGAGGGCGATGAAGGGCGACACCAGGAACAGCATGCAGGACAACAGGAACGCCAACACCGCCACGGCGATCAGGGCCGAGGCCATGAAGAACAGGCCGAGCAGACCGACCACCAGTGACGACACAAACAACGCCACCGGCAGCAACGCCATCCAACGCGGCAAACGGACGGTGCCGCCGATGGGACCGTCGTCGGCCAAGTCGGCCAGCAGATCCTCCTCCTCGCTGCGGACAGGGGGTTGGACCGCTTCGGCCACCGGCGCCGACGCCCCGATAGCCCGGTCGTACTGTGCCCGTCGTCCCGGATCGCTCAACGCCGCCCACGCATCGTTGACCGCCCGCATCGCGCCCGGGTCGCCGCCGCGATCGGGGTGATGACGCCGGGACTGGTGGATATAGGCGGAGCGCACCTCCGCTACCGGCGCCGATGGGGCCACCCCGAGCACCTCGTAGTGGTTCACCAACCCTCAGCGCATCGGGAGAAGGGTGACGGTGGCGGACGCGTCACCCACGGCCACCACCGCTCCCACCTCAACCGCACGCGGGAGCGGCGCGAGGGCGATCATGCCGAGCGCGGCGGAGTGGGCCACCGACGTGATCGCCCCCACCACGGCATCCCCCGCCCTCACCGGGGCACCGATGCTGGCCTCGAGGGCATCGATACGCAGCCCCCGCAACGGCCGGGGCACGTTGCCCCCGCGACTGTCGATACGAGCCACCAGTTCCTGACCGGTGTAACAGCCCTTGGTAAAACTCACCGAGGCGTCGATAAGCCACTGCCCAGCCTCGGCCGGAATCGTATCGCTGGTCAGTTCAGCGCCCATCGCCGGCACCCCGCACTCGATCCGCAGCGCCTCGAGAACACCCGTGGTCACCACTGGCCCCGACGGCGGGGAGGCACCCCCGGAGGTGAGCAGGTCGTAGCCCTCCACCCCCGGCCAGGCCGCCGCCCAGCCCGCACCGGAGGCGCCGGGACCGCGCACCGCCCAGCCCGTCCACGTCTCCAGATCCAAGTCCGCCTTGGTGCGGAGTTTGAAACGCCGCAATCGGGCCAAAACCGCCGCCCCAAAGCCCGCCTCCACATCGAGCAGCACGACGTCGTCGTCGATCCGGGTGGCCCGCAGCCATGCCTCCACCTTGCCGGTGGGTTGGAGCAGCAACGTGGGGACGCTGACCCCGACCGGGAGACCATCGATCTCCTGGCTCAGCTGACCCTGCAGGAACCCGATGGCCTCGGGACCGTGGACCCGAATCACGTCTCGCTCCACCGGAGCCACCCCGAGCGTGGCGTGTAAATCGACGTCGCCCATGGGCGAGATGCTATCGGGGCGGCGGCGGCGCAGAAACGGCATGGGCCCGGCGCTGGATGGTCATTCGCCGGGCCGCCGGAATGGCGGCGAGCAGGGCCTGGGCCTTATTCCGACACTCGAGGTCCTCCTCCTCGGGGACGCTGTCGGCCACGATGCCCGCGCCCGCCTGAACCGATGCTCGGCCGTCGTCGCCCACCACCATGGTCCGAATGGCGATGGCCGTGTCGATGTTGCCGGAAAAGTCGAGGTAGCCCACTACCCCCGCGTAGGGCCCTCGCTTGGTGGGCTCGAGCGCGTCGATGATCTCCATGGCGCGCACCTTGGGCGCCCCCGACACGGTGCCGGCCGGGATGGTGGCGCGCAGCACGTCGATGGCGGTACAGCCCTCCTTGAGTTTCCCCGACACCTGCGAGGTCATGTGCATCACGTGGCTGTAGCGCTCCAACGTCATCATCTCGTCCACCTGCTCGGTGCCGAACTCCACCACCCGGCCCACATCGTTGCGGGCCAGATCGATGAGCATGATGTGCTCGGCCACCTCTTTGGGATGCTCCTTGAGTTCGGCGCCCAAGCGACGGTCTTCATCGTCGGTGCGGCCCCGGCGACGGGTGCCGGCAATAGGACGGGAGATCACCGTGCCATCGAGCAATTTTACCAGCGGCTCGGGTGAGGAGCCCACGATCGTCACCCCCGGCTGACGGAGGAAATACATGTACGGACTCGGGTTCACCTGGCGGAGGACCCGGTAGACATCGAACGGATCGGCGTCGAGGTGGAGGTCGAAGCGCTGGGCCAGCACCACCTGGAACACGTCGCCGGCCGCGATGTGCTCCTTGGCCACCACCACCGCTTGGCGATAGCCATCGGAGCCCATACTCGAGCGCACCTCGGGCAGCGGGTCCTGCGGATCGGGGGGCTCCACGAGTGGTTCTTTGATGAAACGGGCACCATCGCGACCGAGTGCATCGATCCGAGCGACCGCCGCGTCGTAGCGGGCGTCCAGTTCGCCCGCCTCCAGGCCCGGTTCCACGATCACGTTCTCAATCAGGTGCACCCGCTGACGCCAGTGGTCATAAGCGGCCAACTGCCCGATGACCGACACCATTGCGTCGGGGTAGCCCAGGTCGTCGGTCGGCCCGTCGGGCAATCGCTCCACCTCGCGCACCACGTCGTAGCCGAGGTACCCCATGATGCCGCCGTGCAGGGGCGGGAGGTCGACCAGGGTGGGGGCTTTCCACGCGGACAGGATGTGGTCGATGGCGGCGAGAATGCCCTGATCTACCGGAACCCCATCGGGCAAGGTGCCGGTGATGGCCACCGAGCGCCCGCGAGCCACGAGGGTGGCGAGCGGATTACGCCCGATGAAACTCCAGCGGCTCCACCGCTCACCGTGCTCCACCGACTCCAGCAAGAACCCTGGCTCGTCGCCCACCAGTCGCAGAAAGGCCGAAACCGGGGTGGAGAGATCGGCCAGCACCTCGCGCCACACGGGGATCACCGTGTGCTGGCGGGCCAAGGCGCGAAACTCCTCGCGCGACGGACGCAGCGTCACCCGAACGCTCGGTAGAAACAGGAGCGCTCGCCGGTGTGGCAGGCGCCGTTGCCCTCTTGCTCCACCACGAACAGGAGCGTGTCGCCATCGCAATCGTAGGAGGCATGGCGCACGAACTGTCGGTCGCCGGAGGTGTCACCCTTGCGCCACACCTCCTGTCGGCTGCGGGACCAGAACACCGTGCGCCCCTCGGCCAGGCTCTGACGGAGGGTCTCGGCGTTCATCCAGGCCATCATCAGCACGTCGCCGGTGCCCTGCTCCTGAACAATGGCCGGGACAAGGCCATCGGCATCGTATTTCACCCGAGAGAGTTGGTCGTCGGTGACAGCGATCGGGGTGGCGGCAGGCATAGGTCGCATCGTACGGGCCACCGAGGCGGAGATCGAAACCCGTTTTGGGGTTCCCGCACGCCACCGGGTGGCCGGCAACAACCACGGAACCGGTCGCAGGGTTCCTAGGCTACGGCGGTGCCCGACCCGTGGATACGTTTCGAGGACGAGCAAGTGCTGGCGGTGGCCAAACCGGCGGGGGTGAACACCCACCGGGCCGATACCCACGCGCAAGACGGCATGTATGAGTGGGTCCAACGGCAACGACCCAAGGAGGCCCTGTCGGTGTTGCACCGGCTCGACAAGGGCACCTCGGGGGTGCTGCTCTTCGGAAAAACCCCCCTGGCCAACCGCTCCCTCACCGCACAGTTCACCGACCGGTCGGTAACCAAGCGCTACGAACTGCTCATCGCCCGCGATGATCACCGCCCGCAGTCGATCATCTCTCGCCGTCCCATCGACGGTGCGGCCGCCCAGACCGACCTGCGCCACGAAGCCACCGGGGATGCCCTCGAGCGCTGGTCGGCTCACCCCCACACCGGTCGCACCCACCAAGTGCGGGTGCACGCCATGGAAGCCGGCATCCCGATTCTGGGCGACGACGAGCACCACGGTTCCCCCGCCCCCCGCCTCTTCCTCCACGCCGCCGCCATCGGAGCACGCCACCCGGTCGCGGGCGACCTGACCATCGCCAGTGATCGTCCGGAGAGCTTCACCCTCGCCCTGGCGGGCACCGGCGACGACGCGTCGCTCGCCGCCCTCGTGGCCCACGAAGCCCGGGCCTTGCTCTTTGATCCGGCCGACACCAACGCCTACCTGTGGATCGACCGTCACCACGACGGCTTCCCGGCTACCCGGGTGGAGCGCCTCGGCGATGTCGCCCTCGTCCTGCGTTACGGCGATGAGGCCCTGCCCGCCGCCTGGCTCGACGCGTGGGGGGCCACTCTGCCGCTCACGAGCATCTACGAACAGCCCAAGCCCCGCGGTGGGGGGGCCGGTCCCGCCCAGGTGGTGAGAGGCCCCCGCAATGATCGCTTCGAGGTATCTGAACTCGGGATGCGCTATCTCATCGACCTCACCACCAGCGCCACCTCCAGTGGGCTCTTCCTCGACCAGCGGGAGACCCGCCGGGAACTCCTCGCCATGGACCTCACCGGCCAAACCGTGCTCAACACCTTCGCCCACACCGGCTCGCTCTCGGTGGCCGCCGCCGCTGCCGGTGCCCACACCCTCACGCTGGACCTCAGCCCCCACTACCTCGAATGGGCGGCCGACAATCTGGCGGCCAACGGCATCGACCCCGCGGACCACGACGCCATCTACGGCGACGTCGCTGATTGGCTCGACCGCTTCGCCAAGAAACGCCGCACCTTCGACATGGTCTTGGTTGACCCACCAAGTTCCAGCACGGCGCGAAAAAAGGGGGGGAGCCGCTGGGTCCTCGATCGCGACCTCCACACGCTGGTGACGCGAGCCACGCGGGTGACCAAACCTCACGGGATGCTCTACGTATCGACCAATCTCCACCGCATGACCTGGCCGACCTTCCTCGATCAGGTGGAGGCGGGGGTGGCGGCGGCTGGTCGCCTCGGGAGCATCGCCACCCGCACGGTGCCGCTTGACCATCGCAGCGGTCCTGGCGATCCCCCCTATCTCAAGGCGGCGTGGATCTACCTCGATCGTTGAGGGTCGCGAGCGACAGCCGGTCTAGAGGTAGAGGCCGGTACCGGATTCCTCCAGGCGCTCCGCCGCCACCGCGTGGATGTCGCGCTCGCGCAAGATGATGTAGTCGTCGCCGCGTACCTCCACCTCGTAGCGGTCCTCGGGGCTGAACAGCACCTGATCACCCGTCTCCATCGTGCGGACGCTCGGCCCGGCCGCCACTACCTCGCCCCACACGAGGCGTTTCTTCAACTCGGCCGTGGCAGGAATGAGGATCCCACCCGAACTGCGCCGCTCACCCTCTGGGTTCAAGTCGACCAGGATGCGGTCGTTGAGCATCTTGATGGGCAGCTTGTCGCGCTTGCGGGAGGCGGCCATAACCCCACGATAGGTTCCCCGCCCCTCCCTGACGACCTCGCGACCTCGCCGAAGCGCCCTTAGGCCGGTCGGACGGCAATCCCGGCGGCGGCCATCACCGCTTTCGCTTCGGCAATGGTGTGCTCCTCGAAGTGAAAGATCGAGGCGGCCAGCACGCCGTCGGCCCGGCCGATTGTCACGCCCTCCACGAGGTGCTGCAGCGTGCCCACTCCGCCGGAGGCGATGATGGGGACGCCCACGGCCGCGGCCACAGCCGCGGTGAGGGCCGTGTCGAAACCCACCTTGGTGCCGTCGCGGTCCATCGAGGTGAGCAGGATTTCACCTGCCCCGAGTTCCTCGGCCTGCTTCGCCCACTCCAGTACGTCCCGACCGGTGGGGGTGCGGCCACCGTGGATGAATACCTCCGCCGAGCCATCCGGACGGCGCCGGGCGTCGATGGCCACGACGCAACACTGCACGCCAAACTCCCCGGCGATCTCTCCAATGAGCGCCGGCCGCTCCAGGGCGGAAGTGTTGATCGATACTTTGTCGGCCCCGGCCCGCAGCAGCTGGCGGGCGTCGGCCATCGACCGGATCCCCCCGCCAATGGTGAAGGGGATGAAGACCTGCTCGGCCACGCGGGCAGCCATCTCCACGGTGGTGTGCCGATCCTCCGACGATGCGGTGATGTCCAAGAACACGAGTTCGTCGGCGCCCTCGGCGTCGTAACGAGCGGCCAACTCCACCGGGTCGCCCGCGTCGATGAGATCCACGAAGTTCACTCCCTTGACCACCCGACCGGCGTGCACATCCAGACACGGAATGATGCGGGCGGTCTTCATGACCGGCGGGCCTGCAGAGCCGCCACGGCCTCGGCCACGTCGAGGTGGCCTTCGTAGATTGCGGTGCCCACGATGGCCCCGGCCAACCGCCGACCCTCGGCCGTGACGGCATCGAGCGCCAGCAGGTCCGCCAGGTCGCCCACCCCACCGGAGGCAATGACCTCCAGCGAGGTGGCGCCCAGCACTTCCGCCAAGCCGGCCGTGTCGGCGCCCTCCATGAGGCCCTCCCCCTCGATCTGGGTTATCACCACCGCTTCCGCACCAACATCGGACAATCGGCGCAGCGCCTCCGGCCACTCCACCCCCGATCCCTCCGCCCACCCGCGCACCGCAACCTCACGGCCCCGCACGTCGAGCCCCAGCGCCACCCGTTGGCGGGCGGCAATGGCGGCGACCAGATCCGGGTTCTCCAGGGCGGCGGTGCCCATGATGACGCGAGCCACTCCAACCTCGGCCAGCGCGGCGGCAGCCGCCACACTGCGCACGCCGCCGCCCGCCTGCACCGGGACGTCCACTGCCGCGACGATGGCGGCGATGAGGGACCGATTCACCGGCTCGCCGGTGCGGGCCGCGTCAAGGTCCACGGTGTGAATCCACCGGGCGCCCGCCGCCACGAAGGCCTGGGCTACCGCCACGGGATCGTCACCGTGAATCTGTTGGCGCGAGAAATCGCCCTGAGTCAGTTGCACGACCTTGCCACCGTGCAGGTCGATCGCCGGGTAAAGCAGCATCAACCCGACACGGTCACAGTGGCGGCGCATCGCTCGACGAAGGCCTGGAGTACCGCCAGGCCGGTCCGGGCCGACTTCTCCGGGTGAAATTGCGTAGCCCACACCGACCCTCGGCCCACCGATGCCACCACCGGCCCGCCGTAGTCCACCGTGGCGGTGATGAAGGCGTCTTCGGTATCCACGGCATAGGAGTGCACGAAATAGGCCCACGCCGGATCAGGGGCGAGGCGCAGCAACGGCGGGTTGCCGCGGCGCTCGAGGAGATTCCACTGCATCTGGGGGCGCTTGAGGGGACCGCTGAGCAAGCGCAGTGTGCCGGGGAAAATCCCCAAGCCGGTGGCCCCGGCCGTTTCCTCCGAGGCCTCGAACAACATCTGCATACCAACGCAGATTCCGAGAAACGGCACCTGCGCGCCTACGGCGTCGTGCACCAACGGCTCCAGGCCGGCGCCGCGTACCGCATCCATGCAGGCACCGAAGGCCCCCACCCCGGGGAGCACTATCCCCGAGGCCTCCCGGATCAGGCCCGGGTCGGAGGTGAGACGGGCGTCGGCCCCCAGGAACTGCAACGCCTTCTGAGCCGAGCGCAGATTGCCGATCTCGTAGTCGAGAACAGCGATGAGCGTCACCCCTAGATCACGCCCTTGGTGCTCGGCACGCCGCCACCGTCGAGGCGCACCGCGTCGCGCAGACAGCGGGCCACGCCCTTGAAGGTGGCCTCCACGATGTGATGCGTGTTGCGCCCCTCCCGCAGGCGGATGTGCAACGTGATACCGGCCGCCGTAGCGAAGGACTGCCAGAAATGCTCGGCCATCTCGGGGTTGAACGGCGGGTCACCGAGGGGAAGCACCTCACCGAAGGGCACGTCGTAGGCGATGAAAGGACGGCCCGAAAGATCCAGGGCCACCTCGATCAACGCCTCGTCGAGGGGGAACAACCCGCTGGCAAAGCGACGCACCCCGGCTTTGTCGCCAATCGCTTGGCGGAATACCTCACCGATGGTGATGGCCACATCCTCCACCGTGTGATGCCCGTCTACCTGCAGATCACCGGTGGCCTCCACCACGAGACCGAAGCCCCCGTGACGACCAAGTTGGTCGAGCATGTGGTCGAAAAACGGGAGGCCGGTGGTGGCCGACACCTCCCCGTCGGCGCCATCGAGGTCGAGCGCCACGGAGATCGTCGTCTCCTTCGTGGTGCGCTGTTTGCGGGCTGATCGGCTCATCTGAGGGCTACCTCCAGGGCGGCGATAAAGGCATCGTTCTCGGCCGCGGTCCCGATCGTGACACGGAGGCAGCCTTGGAGGCGAGGCCACGACGAACAATTCCGGACGAGGACCGACTGCTCGAGTAAGGCCTGCCACACGGCATCACCGGGGCGTTCCTCGGGCCGGAAGAGCACGAAATTGGCGGCCGAGGGCCACACCGTGACGGGAAGATTCGTCAGTCGGTCCACCACCTCCGCCCGCATCGACACCAGGGCCGCCGTGCGGGCCTCCATGGCGTCGAGGTAGTCCAGGGCCAAGCGACCGGCCACCTGCTTCACCGCATCGAGGTGATAGGGAAGCACGACCTGGTCGAGTTGGGCCACCAGCGAGCGGGGACCGATCAGATAGCCGAGGCGAGCGGCCGCCATCGACCACGTCTTGGAGTAGGTGCGGGTAACGACCAGTGGCACGTCTTCCTCCACCAACGCCAGCGCACTCCAGGGGGCGAACTGACCGTAGGCCTCGTCCACCACCAGCACCCCGGGCACCTCACGCAACACGGCGCGCACCGTGGCTTCGTCCTCGACCATCCCGGTGGGGTTGTTCGGCGAACAGAGAAAGGTGATAGCCGGTTGCGCTTCACGGGTGACGCGCTCTACTTCGGCGAGGTCCAAGGCAAACTCGGCGGTGCGTTCCCCGACCGCCACCCCGGTGCCGGTGATGCGAGCAATGTGGCTATGCAAGGCATAGGTCGGTTCGAACACGGCCACCGACCGGCCCGGACCGCCGTAGGCCAGGCAGAGTGTCTGGAGGACCTCGTTGGATCCGTTGGCCGCAAAGACCTGGGCGGGATCGACGCCGTGATGAGCGGCGATCGCCCTCCGCAGCGCGGTGTAGGAACGGTCGGGATAGCGGTGCCACGCCAACGTGGCGATCTCCGCCGCCAACGCGTCGGTGAACCCACTCGGCGGCGGCTCGGGGGCCTCGTTGGTGTTGAGTCGCACTGCCACCGACACCTGAGCCGAGTGGTACCCCTCCAACGGCGCAAGATCCGGTCGCGGGGTGATCATGTCGGACCCTGGCGGATGCGGATCGACTCGGCGTGGGCGGGAAGGCCCTCGTAGGTGGCCAGGGCGATGACGTGCTCCCCCACGGTGGCCAGGCCGGCCTGGTCAACCGACACGACGTGGACATGCTTGAGGAAATCATCAACCCTCAGCGCACCGGAGAACCGGGCCGATCCGTAAGTGGGGAGGACGTGGTTAGGACCGGCGAGATAGTCGCCCAGCGACGCCGGCGCGAAGGGGCCGCAGAACACGGCCCCGGCGTGACGGACCATGGCCAGCAGGGCATCGCTGTCCTCGACGAGCAACTCCAGGTGTTCCGGGGCAATGGCGTTCGCCACCGCCATGGCCTGCTCGGGACCATCCACCAACACCACGTAGCCCCCCTCGGCCAGGGTGGCCTCGAGATACTCTCGCCGGGGCGAGTGCGGCACGATCTCCGCCACCGCCGCCGCCACGCCGTCCGCTACTGCCTCGTCCCAGGTAATGAGCCAGGCCAGACCGTCGGGGCCGTGTTCGGCTTGCAGCACCAGATCAATGGCGGCGTAGCTGATCGGCGTGGTGTCATCGGCTATCACCACCACCTCGGACGGTCCGGCGAAGGCCGAGGGCACACCCACCAACCCCGAGGATGCGACTTCCCGTTTGGCCTGCGCGACGCGAGCACTCCCTGGTCCGACGATCACGTCGACGGGCTGAATCGATTCGGTGCCGTAGGCGAGCGCGCCGATCACCGCCGGGCCGCCAACGCGATACAACTCATCCACCCCCGCCAGGGCGGCCGCTGCCAGGATGCCCGGGGAAACGGTGCCGTCGGGACGCGGCGAGGTGACGAGGACCACCTCGGCCACCCCGGCCACCTTCGCAGGGATCACCGTCATCAACACGGTGGACACCAAGGGAGCGAGCGCCGACGGCACGTAGCACGCCACCCGATCCACCGGCCGCTGCATTTCACGAACGGCGATGGCACCATTTTGGTGTTGCGCGTCGGGGTGACGTTGGGACTGGTGGTAGGCGGTGATGTTCCGATGGGCCACCTCCAAGGCGGCCCTGAGATCCGGCGGGATCCCCGCCAGCGCCACCTGCAGCGCGGCCGACGGCACCCGCAACTCATCGATCACGGCGCCGTCGAAGCGCTGAGTCATCTCGCGCAGGGCCACGTCGCCCCGTTGGGCTACTTCGGCCAGAATGGCCCGCACTTGATCAATCGGTGGCTCAATTTGCGCCGTCGGTCGGGGTAGCACCCCACGAAAATCGCCAGAAACCCCACGGAGATCGAGACGCTGTAGCACGAGGCCCCAGG
This sequence comes from Actinomycetota bacterium, assembly GCA_009886035.1. GTDB lineage: Bacteria > Actinomycetota > Acidimicrobiia > Acidimicrobiales > VFJN01 > VFJN01. The sequence continues at coordinate 53,739 of VFJN01000022.1, read as the reverse complement.
ATAGATGCGCACTGGGAGAGGCCCGAAACCGGTTTGGTCTGGAAGGCTGACGGAATGGATCTGGACGTCGCCCATCTCTCATCCCTGTCGAGTTCTCTGCAGGAACTCACCGAACGCGTTACGGCCCTGGCCGAGGGCCTCCAGGGATCGCCTCGGGCCAACGTGGCGGCGGACCTTTTCGACGTGGAGCGCAGCCTCAAAGCCGCCAGCCGAAGGCTGGCGGCTCTAGTGGCGAAGTTGGACTGACCACCGAAGGCTCAATCGCCAGCCAACGCGACGAGGGTGCCCTCGAAAGAGCACCCTCGTTCGTGGTGACGCCGGGCGGCGGATCCCAACGTCACATGCCGGCCACCAGACGAATCCGATCGGCCATGCCCCTATGACGATATCTGGCTTTTTCTCGGTTCCTCACCACCATCTCATTTTTCGCGTCCGGGCCGTTACTGACCCCCCCCGCCAGCGGGGCGGCCTCAGCCGATCCCAGCGCTCGGGCAAAAATCGGCCAAGCCGCACTCTCCGCAACGGGGCCGCCGGGCGGAGCACACCGCCCGTCCGTGCAGAATGAGGCGAAGGCTGAACATCCCCCGCTCGGCGGCGGGCACCATGGGGTTCAGCTCCCGTTCCACCTTTACCGGATCCGTCTCGGTGGTGAGGCCGAGGCGGCGCGCCAACCTCCCCACGTGGGTATCCACCGGCAGGCCGGGCCGGTCCATGGCCACGCTGCGCACCACATTGGCCGTCTTTCGGCCCACCCCCGGGAGGCTCACCAGATCGGCCATGGTGCTCGGCACCACACCGTCGAACCGCTCCACGACGGCCACGGCCATCCCGAGGAGGCTCTTGGTTTTGTTGCGGTAGAAGCCGGTGGACCGCACGAGGTCCTCAACTGCCGCCGGTTCGGCGTCGGCGAGGGAGGCCGGCGTGGGGTAGCGGGCGAAGAGACCAGGGGTGACCATGTTCACCCGCTCATCGGTGCACTGGGCCGACAAGATCGTGGCCGCCAAAAGCTCGTAGGGATTGCGATGGGTGAGGGCGCACAGGTCTTGGGCCGTCCCGGGGAACTCCACCCCGAGGCGCTCATGGGTGCGCCGGGCCCGCCCCGCCGCACTACGCGGGGAGCGGGAAGGAGGCGGAGGGGCGGCAGCGGGCATCGGTGGTGGAGGGTACACACCGGTACGGTGGAGGTATGCCCCCGTTTGAGATCTCTGTCGCCGCGGGAGGGGCTCGGGTGCGCCGGAGCGGCACCGAATGGGCGATCGAGGTCGATCCCGGTCTCGGCGACGCCGCCATCACCCCCCTGCTGGCCGCCGCTTTGGCCTATGTGGCCAGCCAGGGTGGAGGCCGCGCTCGCCACTGGGGCCCCGCCCAGGGATCGCCGGCGGCGAGCATGGGGTTCCGCGCCGATCGCCACCTCCACCAGATGCGCCTCACCCTCCCGGTAGGCATTCCCTACGACCTCGCCACGCGTCCGTTCGTGGTGGGCCAGGACGAGCAGCAGTGGCTGGCGGTGAACAACCGGGCCTTCTCGTGGCACCCCGAACAAGCCGGGTGGACCCTGGAGGATCTCCTCATCCGCCAAGCCGAAGGGTGGTACGACTCCGCCGGATTTCTGCTCCACGAGTCTGACGGCACCATCGATGGCTTCTGCTGGACGAAGGTACATCACCACCACGAGCCTCCCCTGGGAGAGATCTATGTCATTGCCATCGACCCCGGCGCCCAGGGCGTCGGTCTGGGGCGTGCCCTGATCCTGGCGGGCCTCGACCACCTCCATGAGGCCGGCATGGAATGGGGAATGCTCCATGTCGAAGACACCAACACCGCCGCCCTGGCCCTTTATCGTCGGTTGGGATTCGAGATCGACCACACCGAGGTCAACTACGTGATCGATGTCTCGCCCCCATGACCACCCCTACTCCCACTCCCACTCGCTATGGCGCCAGCCGAGCCGACCTCGCCACGGTGCTGGCCGGGCAACCGGCATACCGGCTGGACCAGGTTTGGTCGGGACTCTACGAACACTTCGCCGACCCGTCGGAACTCACCGCCGTACCCAAGACACTGCGCGCCGAAGTGGCCGAGGCCCTGCCCCTAGCTCTTGAGGTGGTGACCGAATCCACCAGCGACGGTGGCGACACGGTGAAGTGGCTATGGGAACTACGCGATGGGATGCAGGTCGAAACGGTGCTCATGCATTACGCCGAGCGCTCCACGGTGTGCGTGTCGAGCCAGGCGGGCTGCGCCATGGGGTGCGGGTTCTGTGCCACCGGGCAGGCTGGATTCGACCGTCACCTCACCGCGGGGGAGATCGTGGAACAGGTGGTGCGGGCCGGCCGGCGTGCCCTCGATGACGGTCGACGCCTGTCCAACGTGGTCTACATGGGGATGGGCGAGCCCCTCGCCAACTACGACGCCACCTGGGCCTCCGTGGAGCGCCTCCACGGCGATATCGGGCTCTCGGCCCGCCACCTCACCGTGTCCACCGTGGGCATCGTGCCGGGGATCCGAAAACTAACGACCGAGGCGCTCCCGGTGAACCTGGCCGTTTCCCTCCACGCCGCCGACGACGACCTGCGCGACGACCTGGTGCCGATCAATAAGCGCTACCCCCTCAGCGTCTTGATGGATGCCTGTGCGGACTACCTCTCCATCAAAGGTCGGCGCTTGTCATTCGAGTGGGCCCTCATCGACGGGGTGAACGACCGGGACCGCGACGCCGAGTTGCTCAGTGAGCGAGCCCGGTCCCTTCCGCTCCCCGCCCATGTCAACCTGATCCCGCTGAATCCCACGCCGGGCTATGCGGTGCGCGGCACTCCGGCGCGCCGCGTGCGCGAGTTCTGCGACCAACTCCGTCGCCACGGCGTGAACGCCACCGTCCGTCGCACCCGCGGTACCGAGATCGACGCCGCCTGCGGCCAACTGCGGGCCACCCACGCCGGCACCGCCCCCGTGACGATCCGCCCTCGCGCGCCGCGGGCCTGATCAGCGCACCAGCACGGTGATCCCGCCCGGCAGTCGGATTGCCCGACGGAGCGATTCCTGCCGGTGAACCACCGCGCCGGACCACACCACACATTCATCGAGCAGCCCATCCACCTCGGCCCCGTCCTCCACCACGCTGTGGCCCCCACTGGCGAGCAGGTTGGCCGCCAAGTATTCGGCCGGAGTGCCACAATCCACGAAGGAGCCGTCGTGGCGCACCACCTCCACCCGGCCCTGCCCGTGTGCCTCCCGCCAGGACACCTCGTATAACCCGGTGGGCTCGGCCGCCATGAGGGCCACCTCCGACCACGGCATCAGCGCCCCGGCGATGGCGCTGCGGGGGTGCAATACGTCCTCCCCCGCCACCAAGAGCCGGATGCGCTCCCCGTCCCACCCGTCCACGAAACCCGCCAGTGAGCCCGGACACCAGGCATCGGCGTTCACCACCAGCACCGGGCGACCATCGAGCCATGGCCGCATCAGGCCGAGGGCACCGGCGGTGCCGAGTGGCTCGGCCTTCTCCCAGGAGCGGTGCACCTCGGGCGGGAGATGGTCATCCAGGGCGCGTCCGCCATGGTGCAGGTTCACCGCCACCTCCGCCACGGCCGGCCGCACTCGCTGCACGGCGAGATCGACCAGCGGCACATTACCGACCGGGCACAGGGCCTTGGGCCGCCCGCGGGTGAGGGGACGAAGACGAGCGCCCGCTCCCGCCGCCAGCACCACTCCCACGAGATCGTCCATGGCGCTCCATCCTCGCGCGTGCGGCATGATCTCGACATGACCACCACTGTGCACGGCATCGCCGAACTCAAAGAACTCGTTGGACAGCACCTCGGCTACAGCGACTACCTCGAAATCACCCAAGATCGGGTGAACCTCTTCGCCGAGGCCACCGGTGACCACCAGTGGATTCATGTGGATCCAGAACGGGCCACCGCGGAGAGTCCCTTCGGCGGACCCATCGCCCACGGCTACCTCACCCTGTCGCTCGGCCCGGTGCTCGTACCCCAGGTCGTGCGGGTAGAGGGCATCAAGATGGGCGTGAACTACGGCGCCGAGAAAGTGCGATTCCCCGCGCCGGTGCCGGTAGGCGCCAAGTTGCGAGTGGGCGTCGACCTCGTGTCGGTCACCGACATCCCCGGCGGCTGTCAGGTGCAGATGCGCTTCACCTTCGAATGTGAAGGGGCCGCCAAGCCGAGTTGTGTGAGCGAAAATCTCTTCCGCTACTACGAGTAGGCCACCCCGTCGCTAGCGCAGGTGCGGAACCACCTGCTCGGCGAAGAGGCGCAGGGTCTCGGTCTCGGGGTAGTCGCTGCACCACGGATAAAATCCGGTGCACCCGAGGTCGATGTACTGCTGGATCTTCTCCGCCGCCTGCTCGGGCGTGCCCACAATATTGCCGGCGGTCCACGCCTCCACCGGCTCGCCCCAGAACGAACGAGAGCCCGCTGCCTGCAGCTCCGCCTCGCTCTCCCGTATGAAGATCTCCGGTGACCAGGTCTTTTGGATCTCGTCGTAGTCGCGACCGACGTCACGGCAGTGCTGCTTGAGGATCTCGGTCTTGGCGGCGAACTCGGCCAGGTTTCCGCCGAAGTTCGACGCGTCGGCGTGGCGGGCCACCACCCGCAGGGTGAGTTGCTCCCCCCCGCCCCCGATGAGTATCTGGGGATGCGGTTGCTGCAGGGGCTTGGGATCGCACTGCGCTCCGTCGAGGTGAAAGTGCTTCCCGTCGTAGGAGACGTCGGCTTCGCTCCACAAGGCCTTCACAATCTCCACCGTCTCGCGCATCACCCGAATGCGATCAGACGCCTTCGGGAAGTCGTAGCCGTACCCCTTGAACTCGTGCTCGTACCACCCGGCCCCGATCCCCCAGATCAGCCGGCCACCCGACATCACATCGATGTTGGCGGTGATCTTCGCCAACAGCGCCGGGTTGCGATACGGAGCGCACCCCACCATCTGCCCGAGCATGATCTTGCTCGTACGTTGGCTGATTGCCGCCAGCGTGGTCCAGCATTCGAACATCGTCTCGTGGGCCGGGAGCGGGACATTGTGGAAGTGGTCGTAGGTCCACAGCGAGTCCAGCCCGAGTTCCTCGGCGAGCACCGCCACCTCGATGGCCTTGGCCCACTTGGCTTGCGGGCCTTTGATGGAGGCCAGTTCCATCTTCCAACCCTGGGGAATGAACACTCCGAAGGTGCGTGACATGCCTCCCCTTCTAGCGGATACCTACCGCCATCGCGCACTTGGGGGATGCCGACCTGCCTCGGGGGTCGGTCCAACTTCACCGACGGCGCTTGATCCGCGTACTGTGCCGTTCGTCGATCGCCGAGCCCAGGGGGAATGGTCGCATGGAGTTCAACCTCGCACAGGTGCACGATGCCGTGAGCCAGGCGGTGCCCGAGCGCGAATGCATCGTGTGGCGTGATCGGCGCCTCACCTACGCCCAGGTGGCCGAGCGCACCAACCGCTTGGCCAACCATCTCCTCCGCCAGGGGCTCGGCCAGCGGACGCCGCGCTCCTCGCTGGCGGGCCATGAATCGGGACAATCCCATCTGGCCTGTTACCTACACAACGGCAACGAGTACCTCGAGGCCATGCTCGGGTCCTACAAGGCCAGGGTGGCGCCGATCAACGTGAACTACCGCTACGTGGCGGAGGAACTGAGCTACCTGCTCACCGACGCCGGCGCCGAGGCCGTCATCTTCCACTCCGCCTTCGCCGCCCGCCTGGCTGAGGTGCGCCCCAACCTCCCCCGGCTGCGCGTGCTGCTCCAGGTCGACGATGGCACCGGGGCGCCCTTGCTCGACGGAGCCGAATGGTACGAGGAAGCCCTTGCGGCTGCCGCCCCAACACCGCCCGCAGTAGAGCACAGTCCCGACGACCTCTACATCCTCTACACGGGCGGCACCACCGGCATGCCCAAGGGCGTGCTGTGGCGCCAGGCCGACATCTTTGTGGCGGCGATGGGGGGACGGAATCTGGCCACCGGAGCCGAATGGGAAAGCCTCGATGAAGTGGTGGAGGCGGCCATCAACGGCGGCGCCCGCCTTCTGCCGGCGCCGCCGTTCATGCACGGTGCCGGCCACTGGCTGGCCTTCAACGCGTTCGCCGGTGGCAATACGGTCTGCATCCAAAACGACACCGTCGGCTTCGATCCCGATGACATCTGGCGCACCATCGAACGCGAGCAGGTGAACATCCTGCTCATCGTGGGCGATGCCTTCGGACGTCCTCTGGTGGACCAACTCGAAGCCGCCATGGCGGCGCCCGATGCCTACAACGTCTCCTCCCTGCTGATGGTCGTCTCGGGGGGGGCGCCTCTCAACTCGTCGATCAAAGATCGCTGGCTGGCGCAGTTGCCCACGGCGATGGTGATGGACGCCGTGGGGGCCTCCGAGACCGGCAGTCAAATGTCGCAGATGAGTGCCGCCGGGAAGTCCGCCAGCACGGGCACCTTCACTCCCGGACCGGGAGCCGCCATTGTCAGCGAGGATCTCTCGACCGCGCTCGAGGCTGGTCATGCCGAAACCGGCTGGCTGGCGCAGCGAGGCCGGGTGCCGCTCGGCTACCTCGGCGATGCCGATAAAACGGACCGCACTTTCCCGGTGATTGACGGCATCCGGTACGCCGTACCCGGTGACCGCGCTCGCCTCACGGCGGCGGGCATCATCGAGTTGTACGGACGCGACTCAGCCACCATCAATTCCGGCGGGGAGAAAATCTTCGCCGAAGAAGTGGAGCAGGCCCTCGCCCACCACCCCGATGTGTACGACGTGGTGTGCGCCGGTCGCCCGTCGGAGCGGTGGGGACAAGAAGTGGTGGCAATCGTCCAACTCAAGAGTGGTGCGACGGCCACCGAAGCCGACCTCCTGGCCATCGCCGGCAGCCACGTCGCCCGCTACAAACTGCCAAAAGCGTTCGTGATGGTGGACCAGATCATGCGATCGCCCGCCGGCAAGGCCGACTACCGCTGGGCGAAGGAACAAGCCAGCGCCGCCCACTAGGGCACCCCCCTCAGCGGGTCCGACTCAGATCAGGCGGACCCGAAGACTGGCCCAGCAAGGGTCCTGGCGCACCAACGCCAGATCGGGCTCACCGTCCACCAGCGAAGCGGCTCGGAACCCCGCATCGGCGGCGCGACCCAGCCAGTCCACGGCCTTGTCCACCGCGCCAGCCTGCGACCAACTGCAGGCCACCTCAAAGGCGGTCTGGGCCGCGCTGGCCGGATCGGCGGCGTACACCGCTTCCCCCACTGCGGCCGCTTGAGCAAAGTGACCGGCGTAATGCAGATGGGTTTGCAAACTGCTGGCGCCGTCGCGGCCCCGGCCATCGGACCGATCCAGGAGCCGACGGGCCAGGGCTTCGGCGGCCCCCGCCCGGGCCAGCGTCTCGGTGGCTACCAGATTGGGCGGACCCCCCGGCGCGGCGACGTAGGCGATTTCAAATAGATCAAACGCCTGGGGTTCGCCGTCGATAAGACTCATCGTGGCGAGAAGATACGGGTCGGCGGCCGGACCAAGACCCACCACCAGCCGGCGGGCGGCGGCGGTATCGCCGTCACGCAAGGCCGTCCACGCCATCTGCTGCACCAGCGCGGGATCCGGCAGGGGTAACACCGCCACCGGCGCGATGCCGGGTGCCGCCCGCAGTTTGGCTCGTTGCGGGGCAACTGCGGGAGCCTCGACGGCAAACACGTCGGGGCCGTCGCCGCCGCGCTCCATCCGTATCTCCTGCCAGTTGTTGTAGGCCAGAAAAAGGAGAAAGAACGTGGCGTAATTCGATCCGGTGATGAGGGCGGCCACGCCTCCGAGAATGGCCGCGCCAATGGAGATGCGTCGCGCCGCGTGGATCCCAAACAACTCCGCCGTCACGTTGCCGCCGTCGAGGGGACGAATCGGGAGCAAGTTGAGCACGGACCACCACAGGTTCTGAAAAGCGAGGAACTCCACGCCGTAGTACAGCATCTTGGGCATGTCGTACAGGGACCCGGAGGCGGAGGCCATCCCGATGTAGGTGCGCGACGGCAACCACAACAACACCATGGCGGTGAGGGAGCCCGCCACGCTCACGAACACGCTGCGAGCCTTCGACAACCCGCCGCGCCGGTTACTCACCGTTACCCCGCCGAAGCCGTGGAGCACGATGGCCGAGGGCTCACCGAGAACCTTGAGCGCCAGACCGTGACCGAGTTCGTGCACGAGAATGGAGATGAACGAGGCCAGGACCCACACCCCCACCACGTCGAGGCCCAACTCAAGATACGTGAGGCCCCACAGGGTGGAGATGACGAAGAAGACCGGTTCGACCCGAACCGGGATTCTGGCGATGGAGAAGTGGGGACGCGCCGACAAGGCTTTGAGCCTAGGGCGCGGCGCGCAGGACGGCGACGGGCTCTGCGCCCTCCGTCTCCGACGCGCCGGCATCGAAGCGATAGCCGAGCGGATGCTCAAACTGCGCCAGGGCCTCTGGACCGGTGGGCTGCTCAATGAGCAACCAGCGCACCAGCGCCCCCTTGAGCAGTTTGTTCCAATGACTCACGAGCCGGCCATCGGCATCCAGGAATCGCACCGTGACGCGCCGGGAGGCGCCCGTGAGGGGCCAATCCATGGCGGCCCGGTGCTCGAGGGGAAGGAGATCCCACACCACCTTCCCCTCCACGAGGTCGGCTACCGCCGGAGTCAGGCGCGGCTTCCACCACGTCGCCAGCCGGCCGAACTCGGCCAGGGAGGCGGACATCTTCAGCTTGTAGAACGGGATGGGATCAGCCGGAGCCACCAATCCCCACAGGCCCGATACCGTGCGCACCTGCGCCTCACCGCGGCGCCGGGCGGCGAGAGGCAAGGTGGCCCAGGCCAATTCCCGGTAGAGCACCCCGGTGTAGCGCTCCATCGCCGGACACACTCCCGAGGGCGGCGGTGCGGCCCCCGCGGCCCGGGCGGCGGAAAGCACCATGGCGCGAGCGTGGTCCAATCCCTCCTCGGCCATGATCCCCTTGGCCCACGAGGAGCCAGCGGTGCCCGGCGCTTTGCCCTCGGAGGGGGGCAAAAAGATCATGAGTGGTGGCTTCGGCACGGCAGGTTCCTACCATGGTTGTGATGACAAAAATGACGATGCCGAAGGTCCTTCCCGTGGGCGAGGAGAAGGTGGAGGCCGTTCGATCGATGTTCGATGCCATCGCCCCGCGTTATGACCTTGTCAACCGCATCATGACTTTCCGCCTCGATGTGCGCTGGCGACGACGCACCGTGGCCGCCCTCGGCCTCCCCGCCGGTGCCACCGTGGTGGATGTGGCCTGCGGGACCGGGGATCTGTGTGGCGAACTCCACCGGCAGGGCCTCACCCCCGTCGGGGTGGACATGTCCTTTGGCATGTTGGCCGCCGCGCACACCTGCGCCCCCCTCGTGCACGGCGACGCTCTCGGTCTGGCGTTCCCCGCCCGGTCGGTCGACGGCGTCACCTGCGGGTTTGCCCTCCGTAACTTCGAGGCCCTCCCGCCCTTTTTTGCCGAACTCGCCCGCGTCGTGCGCCCGGGGGGTCGCATTGCCCTTCTCGAGGTGGCGGAACCCCCCAACCCACTGCTGCGATTTGGCCACCGTGTGTACTTCGGAAAGGTGGTTCCGCTGGTGGGTGGGTTGCTCTCCGATCCGGCCGCCTACCGCTACCTGCCGCGTTCGGTGGCCTACCTGCCCCCGGCCGGGGTCATGCTGGGCGAATTGGCTTCCGCCGGTTTCGTGGACGTGGAGCGGCGGCTGCTCTCGGCGGGCATTGCCCAACTCGTAACCGCCACCCGCCGCCCCGATCCCTTGCCCTCGTGACCCCGGGGCCACCCCTGCTCGCCCGTACCCGACGGGTAGACCACGACCTCGACCTCCTCGCGCTCGCCGGCGGGGAAGGGGTACTCCTCGAACGGTCCCGAGTGGGACTCGCCGGCCGCGGGGTTGCCCGCCGGGTAGGCCGACAAGAAGTAGCGGACGCTCTCGCCGCCATCGACGTCGACAACCCCCTCGCCCTACCCGGCACCGGAGCCGTGGCCTTCGGCGCGTTGCCCTTTGCCCACCCCGAACCCGACACGCACGATGAGATGGTGATCCCGGAGGTGGTGTGGGGACGAGACGCCGAAGGCACGAGGTGGGTCACCACCATCGGGCCCCCCGATGGCCCTCGCCCCGAGGTGGCCTCATTGTGCGAGGCTCCCACCGCTGCGCCGTCACCCCTCCCCCAGCACATCAACATCACGCCCGTTCGCCCCGCCGAATGGTGGTGCGACCGGGTGGCGCAAGCCACCGAGGCCATTCGCGGCGCGGGCCCCGATGGACTGGCCAAGGTGGTGTTGGCACGCGAGATCCTCGTCGAAGCCGATGTGCCCTTCGATCGAGCCGTGGTGCTGGCCCGACTGCGGTCGGCCTACCCGGGGTGCTTTCTCTTTCACATCGACGGCTTCCTGGGGGCCAGTCCCGAGTTGCTCGTGGGCCGAGCCGGCGACATCGTGACAGCCCAACCCATGGCGGGCACGGTTCGCCGAGGCGAGAGCCACGATGACGACGCTCGCTTGGCGGCGGGGCTCTTGGGCTCGAGCACGTATCGCGGCGAGCACCAGATCACCATCGACATGGTGTTCGACACTTTGCTGCCGTGGTGCTCTTACCTTGATTACGAACCCGAGCCGACGGTGGTGACCATGGCGAACCTGCAACATCTCGCCACCCTGGTGGAGGGTCGCCTCTCCCATCCCGCCCCCTCCATCTTGGAACTGATGGCGGCGCTGCATCCCACCCCGGCGGTCAACGGTTGGCCCCGGGCCGACGCACAGGCCTGGATTGCGGCCCACGAAGGGTTTGCCCGCGGTCGCTACGGCGGTACGGTGGGCTGGGTGGACGGCGAAGGCAACGGCACCTTTGCGGTGAGTATCCGTTGTGCTGACGTGCACGAGACCACCGCCCGAGTGGTGGCAGGCAACGGCATCGTGGCGAACTCGGACCCGCAGACCGAATTGGCCGAAACCGAAGTCAAACTGCAGGCGATGCTCGGCGCGCTGACGCAGGAGTAGGACTCGGCTACCTCACCCGCACGAGACGCAAGGTGTCGGTGGAGGGCTCCGTGGTGACCGGTGAGCCCACGAGCACCCCAACGAGATCGCCGGGCCGCACCACCCCGAGACGCACCGCGGCGTTGACGGCGTGCCACACGGTGTCGTCGGGCGTGGTGTGGGTCTCACCCACCACAGACTGAATGCCCCAAGCCATCGTCAATTGGCGGGCGGTGCTCCAGTGTGGGGTGATGGCCAGGATCGGACAGATGGGCCGAAACCGGCTGATCATGCGCGCCGTGGTGCCGGTGTTGGTGCAGGCGATGATGGCGGCCAGTTCCGCGTCTACCGATGCCCGCCAGGCGGCCGCCGTGATGGCCGAGGTGGTGCGCACCATGCTGGAGGCAGTGGAAAGGCCCGCCATTTGCTGCTGGCCCAGGCGGGTGCCCCAGCCCTCGTAGTCGAAATCGCGCTCGGCCCGCGCCGTGATGCGAGCCATGGCCTCCACGGCCAGAACGGGATGCTGCCCGATGGCGGTTTCACCGGAGAGCATGACGGCACTGGTGCCATCGAATACGGCGTTGGCGACATCGGATACTTCGGCGCGGGTGGGGGTGGGGGCAGTGAGCATCGATTCGAGCATCTGCGTGGCGGTGATCACCGGTTTTCCATGAGTGACTCCCCGCCGAATGATCTGCTTCTGGATGTGGGGAACATCCTCCAAGGGAAGCCGCACGCCCAGATCGCCCCGCGCCACCATCACTGCATCGGCGACGTGAAGGATGTCTTCCAGGTGGTCCACGGCCGGGCCGGTCTCGATCTTGGCGACCACGACCGGCCCGCCGGACCCGATGGCTTGTTTGATGGTGGCGACATCATCGGCGGTCTGCACGAAGGAGACCGCCACCGCATCCACCCCCGCTTCCAAGACGCGCTCGAGCATGCGCAAGTCGTCTTCCGTGGGCGAGCGTTGGGTGACCCGGGCCTCGGGCATGGTCACGCCCTGGCGCGCCCGGAGCACCCCTCCGCCCAGCACGGTGGCGAGCACACCATCGTCGCGGTGCTCTTTCACCACCAGCACCACACCGCCGTCGCCCAACGCCACCCGATCCCCTGGCTCAAGAGCCTCTAGCGCCCCCGCCACCTGCACCGCCACCACCTCGGCGGTGCTGACATCTCCCTCGCTGGCCTCGATTAGGCGAACGCCAGCCCCTGCCTGCAGCACCACGCCGTCGCCTCTGAAGGGGGCCGTGCGCACCTTGGGGCCGGGCAGGTCCACGAGAATCCCCACCGGTCGGGACGCCCCGATGGCGGCGGCGCGCACCCGCTTGATGCGGTCCAGACTCTCATCGAGAGGGCCATGAGCGAGCCCCAGGCGAGCCACATCGGCGCCGGCCTCAAAGAGCGCTTGGAGTACCTCCGGTGGATCAGAGGCCGGACCGATGGTGGCGACGATCTTGGTGCGGCGACCGGTCATGCCTCTAACGCTACGAGGTTGGCGCACCGTTTCGGAGCCTACGAACTCGACAGGCGCTCCACTGCGAGGGCCACCGCGTCGTTGAGTCGACGGTGAACGGCCACGTTGGCGTGTCGATCCGTGCGCACCAACAGCACGTGCAGACCCCCACTGGCCAAGGCGTCGACCACGGCGGGAGCGAGGTCATCCACCCGGCGGGCCTGGGCTCCATAGGCCTGCGCCAGGGCCACGAGGTCGAGCCCGTGGGGTGTGCCGAAAAGGGCTTCGAACTGATCAGCAGCCAAGGCATCGGCGGGCGGGAGGAACGAGAAGATCCCCCCACCATCGTTGTCCACCACCACAACCACGAGGTTGAGGCCACGCTCGGCGGCCCCCAACAAACCGTTGCTGTCGTGAATGAACGCGATGTCGCCGATGAGCAGCGCGGTGGGCCGGGTGGGATCAGCGAGAGCGATCCCCACCGCGGTGGACACCACACCGTCGATCCCGTTGGCCCCTCGGTTGGCATACCCCTCCAGGGCCACCGCCGGGCGGACATACCATTCGAGGTCGCGGATCGGCATCGACGATGACGCCACCAGCGCGGCTCCCGACGGCAGAACACCAATGAGCGCACGAGCGATCCCTGGCTCGGTGGGCTCGATCTCCGCCGCCAAGGCGGCGCTGAGCGCCGCGGCGGCGGCGTCCCCATGATCGCGCCAGCGCCGCGCCCAGGCACCGCCGTCGGTGGGGGTGATGGTCGCCACCTCCAGGAGCCAGGCATCGAGGAGATCATCGGCGGTCAAGGGAAGGACAACGCTGGCCGTGCCGTGGGGATCGGCCCAGCGCGACGCGCCGGCGGCCACCACCTCGGCGGCACCACTAGCGGCCAACCACTCGCCCACCACCCGCGACGCCAGTGGTCCCCCCAGTCGCACGATCACCTCGGGCCCGAGGTCCACCCGATTGGCGCGCAGGAGGGCATCGGGGGCGGGGACCACCGGTGCCCCCGGCTCGCTCCACACGGCGGCGGCGGGCGAGGCCATCACGGGCCAACCCAGGGCGTTGGCCACCCGGGCCACGGCGGCTCCCGAACCCGATCCCGCCCCCGCCACGATCACACCGCGTCGTCCTGCGAGGTCGTCGGCCAACCCCACCGCGGGCGCGTTCGGCGCACCCGCCGCCGGACGCCACGCCCAGGCTCCACCGCCGGGCCGGGCCGGGGGAAGGTCGCCCGGGGTGCCGATGAGCGGCTCCCGGAAGGCCAGGTTCAGATGAACTGGTCCCGGATTGAGCCCGCTGGTCTCGGCGTACGCCCGCGCCGCCATGGCCCGCCATCCCGGCATCGCCGCCGCGTCAGCCACCCCCGGGGCGTGGAACCAACGCACCGAACGACCGTAGAGATGCGTTTGGTCGATGGCCTGCGGGGCGCCCACACCGATGAGTTCGGGGGGCCGGTCGGCGGTGCAGATCAGCAAGGGCACCCCGGCGAGGTGAGCTTCCACCACGGCGGGGTGCAGTTCCACCGCCGCCGTTCCGCTGGTCGTGAGCACCACGGTGGGCTCGCCGGTGGCGGCGCTCAAGCCCAGGGCCAAGAACCCGCCGCTGCGCTCGTCGTGGTGCGCATGCGCGGTGATCCGCTCCTCGGCCCACAGGGCGAGAGCCAAAGGGGTAGAGCGCGAGCCGGGGCACACCACGGCATGGACCACGCCCTGGCGAGCCCATTCATCCACCAGGGTGGAGCAGAAAGTGGCTTGGAGATCTTCGGGTGACTGGACCATTCCACCCCTATCCGACCACATGCCGTGTGCCAGCATCCATGCCGTGGAGTTGTACGCCGATCAGGAAGGGGCCGGACCCTGCGTCGTACTGGTGCACGGATTTACCCAGACACGCCGCTGCTGGGGGGCCGAAGCCGACGATCTCGCTCGTGATCACCAGGTCATTCGCGTCGATGCCCCCGGTCACGGACGGTCCCAGGCCGTCGGCGCCAGCCTCGCCACGGGCGCGCAACTCATCGCCGACCGGGGCGGCGAGGCCACCTACCTGGGGTACTCGATGGGCGCTCGCTTCTGCCTGCAGTTGGCGTTGGACCACCCCTCTATCGTGCGCCGCCTCGTCCTGATCGGTGGCACGGCCGGCCTGGAGGATCCCGATCAACGGGCGGAGCGACAGGAGCGCGATGGGCGTACCGCCCGCCGTATCGAAACAGAGGGATTGGACCAGTTCCTGGGGTGGTGGTTGGCCCAACCGTTGTTTGCGCGTCTGCCGCCCGAGCGGGCCTTTCGGGCGGAGCGAATGGAGAACACCGTGGCGGGGCTCGTGTCGAGCCTGGAGCAGGCCGGTACCGGCGCCCAGGAGCCGTCGTGGTCCCGCCTGGCGGGCCTGACCATGCCGGTGCTCGTGCTGGCCGGGGCGCTCGATGCGAAGTTCGCCGCCCTCGCCGAGCGCATGGCCCGCGAAATCGGGGCCAATGCCACCCTTGCCTTGGTGCCAGAAGCGGGCCATGCCGCCCATCTCGAACAACCGGCCGCCTTCCGGTCAATCCTGCGCTCCTGGCTCGCCGAGCACCCCTGAGGACCCGAGGATCGCTCGGGGCGCACGTCGGTGAACCCGATGAACGCGTTTCTCGTCCACCAACCGGAACGGGGTGACATCAGTCGGACAGCCCAACCCTGCCCAGCGCACCCACGCAATGGCTTCGATGTCACCGCCGGGCGGCGAGTAAGCCACTAGCGTTCATTTGAGGCCGCAGATAACCGGTCTTCGACGTGAATCGGCGATGAAACGGAGCTTCTTCAATGAACATGACCCCACGGCGGGCTGCGACCGCAGCTGCTCTAGCCCTGGCACTTTTTGCCGGGTCGGCCTGCAGCAAGAGCGATTCCTCCGCCAACCCAACCACGCCGACCACCAAGGCCGGCGAGACCGCCGAGACCACCGCCGGCGACAACGTGGATGGCACCGGACTGGAGGGCAGATTATCGATCATGATCCAGAAAAGTGGGGCAAATTCCACGAAGGAGGAAGCCGACTGTTTAGCCAAGGAAATAGTTAAAAAATTGAAGGGGCAAAACATTGATATCGACGGATTGGAGAACAATTCTCCGGATGCGGCGACCCAAGAAGCCTTCGTGACCGCCATGAGAGAAACGATGATGGACTCCGTTGAGTCGGGCTCCAGTCCCTGCGACAAATCCGCCACCAACTAGCCCACTCGATGGGAAAAGCCGATGGGCTCCTACCGGTGACCCACCTCCCCCGCTCTCCTATCCCCACCATGGGCATGGCTGTCGTCGTGTCCGTGGCCCTCGCCCTGTCGGCCTGCAGCAGCACGAGCGACCGTGACGAGAAACAGGCAGCAGCTCTCAAGGACCAGCTTTCCGCAATGCTGCAGCGCGACGACAACGCCGGATTCAGTAAGGAGGTGGCCGACTGCTACGTCACCATCGTGGTGGAGGAAGCCGGTGTCTCAGCCCTGCAAGGCATCGACTTTACCTCCGGTGAATCACCCCCGCCGGAGGTAACCAAGGCGCTCGATGCCGCCGTCCTCCGCGCCAAGACGGAATGCCCCGGCTTCGCGGCCTACCTCAAAGCCGGCCCGGCGGATTCGTGATCGTGGATCGGATCGGATCCATGCTCGAGTTGAGCCCGAAGATGCGCGGAGCGAACCATCGGCCACCGTGGCGCTCTGCTCTGGTTCCGGACAGGTTCGAAGGTGATCAGCACGGCGGCGGGGTTCCACCGTGTTTGATCTCTGGCTGACCGTAACCGGACGAACCATTCCCGAAAGACCGCAGCGTGAGAAACTCCCACCCCGGCGGAGGTTCTAGGGAGCGCCAATCCAGAGACCGGCGGCGAGCAGCACGCCGGTGACCAACTGCACGCGCCCAGTGGCGCCCAGCACCGGAATCAGCGCCACCCCGCGAGCCCCTTCCAGCACTCGCACTACCGGTGGGCGGGCCAGCACGATGCCCACCAACGCCGCCGCCGCCGGACCTCGCCCGAAACCACCAGCCACCAACGGCACGGCCATGAACGCCAGCACGAGCAAACCCACGTAGAGCACACGAGTGCGGCGATCACCGAGGCGCACCGCGAGGGTTCTCTTACCTGAGCGGCTGTCGCCGGGGATGTCCCGCAGGTTGTTGACCACCAACAAAGCAGTGGCGAGGAGACCCACCGGCAGCGCGGCCACCGCTGAAAGGCCAGTGAGGTACCCCGTCTGCACATAGGCCGAGCCAACCGTGGCTACCAGTCCGAAAAACACGAACACGAACACTTCCCCGAATCCGTAGTAGCCGTAGGGCCGCGAACCACCGGTGTAGAACCATCCTGCGGCCACCGACGCCGCGCCGACGAGCACCAACTCGGGGCCCACTGCCACCGCCAGCGCCAGGCCGGCCGCCATGGCGACGAGAAAAGACACCAGGGCGGCTCGCTTCACGGCGGCGGCCGGTTTGATCCCCCAGCCCACCAGACGCACCGGACCCACCCGCTCGGCGGGATCGTCGGTACCTCGCACCCCGTCGCTGTAATCGTTGGCGAAGTTCGTGCCGATCTGGAGCCCGAGGGCTACTACCCCGGCGGCGACCGCCCGCCACCCATGTATCTCCGCCACCCCGACGGCGCACGCGGTGCCTACGAGCACCGGCACGATCGCGGCGGGAAGGGTGCGAGGGCGGGCCCCGGCCACCCAACAACGCCAGCCCACCGGCGGGGACGGCGAGGCGGCAGCAGTCATGACATCGACGAGTCTCACCCAGGAGTCCGTAGCCTGCCAGCCATGGCCCGCCTGGTGGTGCTCGATACCGATGACCCCACGTTCCTCAACGGCCTCCGCCGGGCCTGGGACGACGGCAATGCGATCCTGCCGGTCGATCCCCGGTGGCCGCCCCCCCTCCGCGCCGCGATCCTGGACGCCGCCCGCCTCGCCGAACCCTGCGAACCGGGCGACGCGTTGGCCATGGCCACCAGCGGGACCACCGGCGCGCCCCGTGTGGCCATGCTCACCCATGCCGCCCTGGCGGCCTCGGCGAGCGCCATCAGCCGTCGGTTGGAGGTGGATCCCGCTCGCGACCGTTGGCTGGCCTGTCTTCCCCTCGCCCACATCGGCGGGTTGTCGGTGGTCACCCGGGCCCTGCTCACCACCACGCCCCTCACCCTGCAACCCCGCTTCGATGCCGCGGCGGTAGGGCAAGCGGCCGCCGACGGTTGCACCCTCACGGCGCTGGTTCCAACCACCCTGAGCCGCGTGGATCCGGGCCGGTTCCGAACCATCCTCGTGGGTGGGCAGGCCGTGCCCGAGGAGCGCCCGCCGAATGTCATCGCCACCTATGGGATGACCGAGACGGGCAGCGGGGTGGTGTACGACGGGGTACCCCTCGAGGGGGTGGAACTGCGCATCAGCCCCGCCGGCGAGGTGCAGGTGCGGGCGGCCATGCTGCTGCGGGCCTACCGCGACGGACATGACCCCAAGGATGCCCACGGCTGGTTACCCACCGGCGACATGGGCAGCCTCACCAACGGCATCCTCAGCGTGTACGGGCGCGGGAGTGACCTGATCATCACCGGCGGTGAGAACGTGTGGCCCGTGGCGGTGGAAGAGGCCCTGCTCCGCCACCCGAAGGTGGCTGAGGTAGCGGTGGTGGGTCGCCCCGACCCCGAGTGGGGAGCCCAGGTGGTCGCCGTGGTGGTGCCCGTCGAGGCCGGCGATCCGCCGACCCTGCACCAACTCCGCCAGCACGTGAAGCAGTGGCTCCCCGCCGCCGCCGCCCCCCGCTCGACGGAGATCGTGGCCGCCTTGCCCCGCACCCCTAACGGCAAGATCATCCGGGCCGCCCTGCAGGCGGCGCCGACGATTACCGGCGGGCCGCCGGACCCAACAACGCGCCGCCGTCTACCACCATGACGTGGCCCGTGATCCACGACGCCAAATCACTGGCCAGAAAGAGCGCAGCATTGGCGATGTCGACCGGCTCGCCAAGACGGCCCAAGGGCATAGAGGCCGCGATACGCGCCTCGTTCGGCTCCCAGAGCGCCCGGGCCATGTCGGTCTTCACCAATCCGGGGGCAATGGCGTTGACCCGCACCTTCGGGGCCAACTCGGCGGCCATGGTGCGAGTGAGGTGCACCAGGGCGGCCTTGGTGGCGTTGTAGATCCCGATCGTGGGTTCCACCGACAGGCCCCCCACCGACGCGATATTGAGCACCGATCCACCCCGCTGCGCTAACGACCGCCGGTAGGCGAACTGCGTCCACACCAGTGGGCCGCGCAGGTTCACCTCGAAGGTCTTGTCGTATCGAGGCAGATCGATATCCATAGTGGGACCGCTGTAGGGATTGGTGGCGGCGTTGTTCACCAAGATGTCAATGCCCCCGAAGCGGCGCACGCAGTGTTCCACCGCCGCTTCGGCCTGATCGGGGTCACCAGCGTTGGCGGCCATCACCTCCACGTCGCCACCGATGTCGGCGGCGGCGGCGACGAGATCGGGTAACTTGCGCGACGTGAGGAGCACCGAGGCACCCGCATCGGCGTAGGCCCGAGCGATGGCTTTGCCGATACCGCGTGATGCCCCGGTGATGAGAGCGACCCGTCCTTCTAAAGAGATTTCCACCCCAGGACCGTACCGTGCGCCACGGGTTCCTAAGGTGGGCAGGTGAACCGCCTCGCCACTGAGACCAGCCCGTACCTCCGCCAGCATGCCGACAACCCCGTGGACTGGTACCCCTGGGGGGATGAAGCCTTCGCCATGGCCGCCCAACGGGATCAACCGATTCTCCTATCGATCGGCTACTCGGCGTGCCACTGGTGCCACGTGATGGCCCATGAGAGTTTCGAGGATCCGGCGGTAGCGGCGGTGATGAACGAGCGATTCGTGAACGTGAAGGTGGACCGCGAGGAGCGGCCCGATGTGGACGACATCTACATGGAGGCCACGCAGGCCATGACCGGCAGCGGCGGCTGGCCGATGACGGTGATCTGTACCCCCGATGGCCGGCCCTTCTTCGCGGGAACGTACTTTCCCAAGGAGCGACGCGGCGGCATGATCGGCTTCGTTGAGTTGTGCGAAAGGATCGACGAACTGTGGCAAACCCGGCGACCGGAACTCCTCGAGCAAGCCGATCAACTCACCAACGCCCTCGGACGCTCGGCTCTGCTGGAACCCACTGGAGACCGGCCCACCGTGGCCGACCTCGACGGAGCCGTCGCCCACCTCTTGACCGCCAGTGATCCGCACTGGGGGGGCCTGGGTCACGCGCCCAAGTTTCCCCAACCGATGGCCCAAGAGGTACTGGCGGCGGCCGCTGCCCGCGGCGACACGGCGGCTCTCGTCGCTCTCACCACCAGTCTCGATGCCATGGCCGCCGGCGGCATCTACGACCATCTCGGCGGCGGATTCTCCCGCTACGCGGTGGACAATGTGTGGCTGGTGCCCCATTTCGAGAAGATGCTCTACGACAACGCTCTGTTGATCCGCCTCTATCTCCACGGCTGGTTGCTCACCGCCGAGCCCCGGTTCTTACAGACCCTCACCGAGACGATCAACTACACCCTCACCGAACTGCGCCAGCCCGGTGGCGGCACGAGTTCGGCGGAGGATGCCGACAGCGAAGGTGAAGAGGGCCGGTTCTATGTGTGGACCCCCGAGCAAATACGCGACGTGCTGGGTGAGGATGCCGATGCCGCCATTGCCTTCTACGGCGTCGAGGCTCCCGGCAACTTTGAGCACAACACGAGCATCCTGAACCGGATGCACGCCCGCGGGGTGCTCGATCGGCCCGTCGAGATCGAAACCTCGCGACAGGCGTTGTTCGATGCGCGTGCCACCCGGGTGCGCCCCGGCCTCGACGACAAGGTCCTCACCGAATGGAACGCATATCTCGTGGCCGCACTGGCGGAGGCTGGGGCGGCCTGCGATGAGCCGTCCTGGGTGGCCGCCGCGGTGGAAACGGCCGAGTTCCTCCTCGCCCATCTGCGACGGCCCGATGGACGATGGCTGCGGTCCTGGCAGGCCGATGCGGGAGCCCATCACCTCGCCTACGCCACCGATCACGGGGCGCTCATCGATGCCTTCACCCGCTTGGCGGAGGCCACCGGCGAAGCCCGCTGGATCGCCGAGGCGCGCCGGGTGGCCGATGCGTTGATCGATCTGTTCTGGGATGAGGAACGCGGCGGTGTGTTCACCACGGGCCACGATGCCGAGGCCCTCATCACCCGCACGAAGGACCTGATGGACAACGCCACCCCGGGCGCCAATGGCCTCGCCGCGGTGGGATTGCTCCGCCTGGCGGCCCTCACCGGCCACGAGCCCTACCAGGCCGGTGCCGAGGCCATCGTGGCCCTCCTGGGCCCCCTGGCGGTAGCCCAACCCACGGCCTTCGGCGCGGTGCTGGCGGCGGTGGATCTCCTCGTCCGGGGGACCACCGAGATCGTGATCCCCGGCCACCGTCCCGACCTGGTGGCGGCCGCCCGGGCCCGGTACCTCCCCGGTGCCGTGCTGGCGTGGGGGGAGCGCTACGACTCTCCGCTGTGGGAGGGCCGGGAGGAGAATCGCGCCTACGTCTGTCGGCGCTACACCTGCGGGCTACCCGCCGACGACGCCACCGCCCTGACCGCCCAACTCATCCCCTGACCCCGCTGAGCCGCCGCCGATCTACCCGGGTGGATCAGACCCGGACCACGATCTTGCCGATGTTCTCACCGAGGAACATCGCGTTGAGTGCCCGAGGGGCCGAGGCGAGGCCCTCGAAGATGTGGCTGCGGTGCTCCAGACGCCCATCGGCCACCCAGCCCCCCAGCGTGTCCATGATTTCGGCGTAACGGCCCCAGGAGTCCCAGGAGATGAAGCCCTCCATGCGGGCCCGCCGGGCGATGAGGTTGAGGTAGTTGGCCGGGCCGGGCGGCTTGAAGAGGTCGTTGTAGGAGGAGATGGCCCCACAGAGAACCACGCGAGCGTGATCGGCCAGACGGCCGAGTACGGCCTCGAGGATCGGGCCACCGGTGTTATCGAAGAACACATCCACCCGCTGGGGACACAGCGCCCGCAGTTCGGCGGGGACATCCCCGGTGTGGTGGTTGATGGCACCGTCGATCCCGAGGCCCTCCACCAGCCAGGCGGCCTTCTCATCGGTTCCGGTGATCCCGATCACCCGGCACCCCATGATCTTGGCAATCTGCACGGCGATGGATCCCGTGGCCCCCGCGGCGGCCGACACGACCACCGTCTCGCCCTGGGCCACCCGCCCGATCTCGGTAAGGCCCACATAGGCGGTAAGACCGTTGGCGCCAAACACACCGAGAGCCGCCAGGGGGTCGATCCCTTCGGCCAGGGGCGTGGTGAGCATCGGATCGTCGCTCACCACGGCGTACTCCTGCCATCCGGTGAGCGTGGAGACCAAGGTTCCTTCGCCGACACGATCGCTGCGCGACGCCACCACGCGGCCGATGCCGCTGCTTCGCACCACTTCCCCGATCTCGACCGGGGGGATGTAGCCCTCTGCTTTCGACAGCCAGGTGCGGACGGTGGCGTCGATGCCGATGTACTCGGTCTGCACCAATACCTCGCCGGCGGCCAGATCGGCCACATCCACCTCGTCGTGACTGAAGTCGTCTTCGGTCACCAAGCCCTCGGGACGTTGAGCCAACACGACACGACGGTTCGTCAGGTCTCCCACGGCGGGGACCTTATCGGGCGACCCGACCGGCATGGGGTGAGGCCGGATCGGGCGAGGCGGCTACCAGGCGCCGCGGTGCAGGATGTCGCCGAGCGGCCGACGGCCCCGACCCTGGGAACGGCCCGGCCGATCCGGCGCCGGATGCCCGAGGGCGACCGCACCCACGGCCCGCCATCCCTCGGGCACCCCCAGGGCCGCCAGGACGGCCTCCTCATGGTCGAACAGACCGAAGAAGCAGGCCCCCAGACCGGCCTCAACCACCCCCAGCAACAGATGCTCCACCGCCATGCCGGCATCCACCCACCAGAAGGGCACCGGCCACTCCTGCCCACTGCCCCCCCGGCCCGCCGACGCCTTGTCGGGCTCGGCGTACCGGTCGACCCATGCATCGGGCCTCACGAGGGCCACGATGAGCACCGGGGCGGCCACCAGACCGGGCCAGCGAAAACCGACCCGTCGCTCCGGGGGCAGGGTGACATCCCAGTAGCGATCGGTCTGGGTCGCCCCTTCCAGCACGACGAACGCCCACCCCTGACTGTTCCCGGCCGATGGGGCGCGCCGGGCCAAGTCGATGAGGCCATCGACCACCCTCGGGTCGATGGTCTCGGGGGTAAAGGCCCGCACCATGCGACGCCGGCGAACGGCGTCGCTCAGGTCCAAGAGCGAATCAGCTCAGTTTGGCGAGGTCTTCGGCCATGGCCCAGCCGAAGGCCACGAGCGAGTCGCCCCGCTTGAGGTTGAACCCCTTGAACAACGCCACCACCCCGGCCGGAATGGCGGCGGGCTTGAGGCTGTCGTGGTCGAACACCTCAGGGTGCGACCCGGTGCCCGTGGCGGTGAAGGTGCGATCGTCGTAGGAGGCAGTGCTCACCCCGAACCGCTTGGCCAGACGCCGACCCCAGGCCCGCTCCTCGCCGCTCGCCTTGTGGTCGGGACGGGGCACGACATCGTTGAGCGTCCTCAACGCATCGAAACCCGACGGGACGATGAAACGCGTCCCCACCAGAACGTCTTCGTCGGGGAAGGCCAACACGGCTCGCCGCAACTCGTCGTGCATGATGGCGCGCAGCACGGTGTCGCGCTTGGCGCCGCGCTTCACTGACGCCAGTCCCACCAGCACGGCCGGCGTACCGCCAATGCGCTCGAGGGTGGAGAAGGCAAAGCCTTTGAGCTTGCCGTTCTCTCGGGCCTGGGTCACCAGCACCCAGGCCTCAACCTGCTTGGAGAGTAGTCCGGCCTCGTAGGGAATCGGACCCTCGGCGCACAGATCGGCCAACTCCGCCAGTTCGGCATCTCCCAGTGCGGTGCAATCTTTAGTTTCGACCTGGATCGACATTCTCTTGCCTGCCCCCAGAAACCTCGTGGTTCGACCCCCACAGTCCAGTAGACGCGGCCGACAAACGCAATTCGACGCCGTAACTCCCACCGGCAAACAACCTGCTCAGCAGGCGTGACCAGCGGGTCAGGACGCCCCTCAGGCCACGATGGCGTTCGCTCCCAGCATCACCCGCAACTCCGCCAGCAGGGGGGGCACCACCTCCACTGTCCAAGCCTCCGGGAGCCGCAGAACCTGTCGGTCACCGAGATGCAAGAGCACCGGAGACTGCCCCGGATAGGCCGTCAGAACGCGCTTGAGTTCTTCGATCAACGCCTCCGACACCGCCGCCGCCGCCACTTTCACCTGCAGCGGAAACCCCTCCCCCGACATCGGCTCGAAGATCTCGATGTCCATGGCGATCAACTTGGGTTGATCATCACGGGCATCGACGCGCGCCTTCACCACGACGATGGCATCTTCGTTCAACTTGTGGCCGTGCTCCGCCATCGACTTGGGGAACACCATCACCTCAACCGAACTCTGCAGATCCTCCAGCACAAACACCGCCATCAGATCGCCCTTCTTCGTCCATTTCCGCTGCAGGCTCGTGAGTACCCCGCCGAAAGTCAAGATGTGCCCGTCGGGTACGTCGGCCAAGGCGGCCAGCGTCCCATCGGTGCGACGACGCAGTGACGCCTCGGCCCCCATCAGCGGATGGTCGCTGACGTAAAGGCCCAGCATCTCCTTCTCGAAACTCAATCGTTCCCGCTTGCCAAACTCCACCGTGGGGATCGGCGGTCGCTCGTCGAACATCTCGCCGGCGTCCTCGACCTCACCGAAGAGCGACATCACCCCCATGTCGCGTTCCCGGCGCCGGGCAATGGTGGAGTCGATGATGTGTTCGAAGGATCTCAGCAATCCCTGACGCGTGTGCCCCAGGCTGTCGAACCCCCCTGCCTTGATCAGCGACTCGATGGTCTTCTTGTTGAGAACTTGAAAATCTACCCGTTCCACGAAATCGTAAAAATCCTGGAACGGCCCGTTGGCTTCCCGCTCGGTGATGAGCAGACCCACCAGACCGCTGCCCACGTTGCGGACCGCCGACATGCCGAACACGATGGATCGCTCGTCACCGCCGTCGTCCGCCACCCCCACGACCGGCCTGAAATCAGCCATCGACCGATTCACATCGGGCACGCGCACCTGGATCTTCATGGTGCGGCACTCCGAGAGATAAATGGCCGCCTTATCGAGATTGGCCTTCACACTCGTCAGGAGGGCGGCCAGGAACTCAGCGGGGTAATGAGCCTTGAGGTAGGCGGTCTGATAGGCGATGAAGCCATACCCGAAACTGTGCGACTTGTTGAAGGCGTAGTCGGCGAACTGCTCGATGGTGATGAACAGTGATGTGCCCAACAGCTCGCCGTAGCCGGTCGCCTCCACGCCCTGCACAAAGGCCACCTTCTCCTTCGCCATGACCTCACGCGATTTTTTACCCATGGCCTTGCGAAGGTTGTCGGCCTGAGCGAGGGAGTAGCCGGCGAAACGTTGCGCCACCCGCATGATGAGTTCTTGGTAAATCATCAGGCCGTAGGTATCGGCGAGCAGGTCCTCGGCATCGGGATGGAAATACTCAATGGGCTTGCGACCGTTCTTACGGTCGGCGTAGTCGTTGTGCATGTTGGCGGCCATGGGCCCCGGCCGATAGAGAGCCACCAGCGCCGCCACGTCTTCGAAACTCGACGGGGCCAACGACCGCATGAGCGCCCGCATGGGACCGCTCTCGAGTTGGAACACCCCGATGGAGTCGCCCCGGCACAACAGCCCGAGGGTCTCGGGATCGTCGAGCGGCACACCGTCGATGTCCAGGTGCAGGTCGCGAGTCTCCTGGAGAATCACGAGGGTGTCGCTGATCACATCCAGGTTCCGCAAGCCCAGGAAATCCATCTTGAGCAGGCCCAGTTCCTCCACCCCGTGCATCTCGTACTGGGTGACCACCGGCGTGTTTTCGGCATCCTCACCCCCCACCGGCTTGCGCTGAATGGGGAGGTAGGTAGTGAGAGGCTCCTTGGTAATCACCACGGCGGCGGCGTGGATGCCGTCCTGTCGGCGCAGGCCCTCGAGTCCCTTGGCCACCTCGATGACCTTGGCGGCGTCGGGATCTTCGTCGCGCATCTTGCGCAGATCCCCGGCCATCTTGTAGCCGTCCTCATACTTTGGATCGAGATCCAGGCAGGCGTACAGCGGCGTGTCGCGGCCCATGATCAGCGGCGGCATGGCCTTCGCCACCTTGTCGCCCACGATGTAGGGATAGCCGAGAACCCGGGCGGCGTCGCGCACGGCGGCGCGGGCCTTGATGGTGGAGAAGGTGACAATCTGGGCCACGTGATCGCGCCCGTACATTTCGGCGGCGTACCGGATCATCTCGTCTCGATAGCGGGAGTCGAAGTCCATGTCGATGTCGGGCATCGAGATCCGGCTCGGGTTTAAGAAACGCTCGAAGAGAAGGTCGTAACGGATCGGATCGAGGTCGGTGATCCACAAGGCGTAGGCCACTGCGCAGCCCGCCGCACTCCCCCGGCCTGGGCCCACCCGGATGCCGTTGTCCCGGGCGTGCTTGATGAGGTCCCACACGATGAGGAAGTACGACGAGAACCCCATTGTCTCGATGACCTGAAGTTCGTAGACAATCCGATCCACGGTGGCATCGGCGAGGCCCTCCCCCCAGCGTCGACGGGCTCCTTCCATCGTGAGGTGGCGGAGGTAGTCGGTGTCGGTCGCGAAGCCTTCGGGAAGAGGGAACGTCGGAAGTTGCGGCTTACCGAACTCGATCTCCACCTGGGCCCGCTCGGCCACCCACAGCGTGTTGTCGCAGGCCTCCGGAATCTCCTCGAACAGGTACCGCATCTCCTGGGATGACTTCAGGTAATGCTCATCACCGTGGAATTTGAGGCGATCCGGATCGCTCATCTGCGACGCCGTCTGGACGCACAACAGCGCGTCGTGAGCGACGGAGTCCTCTCGAGCCACATAGTGGCTGTCGTTGGTGGCTAACAGCGGTGCTTGCAACTGCTTGGCGATCTCCAGCAGGGCCGGATTCGTGCGGTGCTGGTCGGGGATGCCGTGATCCTGCATCTCAATGAAGAAGTTGTCGCGTCCGAAGATGTCCTGGAATCGGCCGGCGGCTTTGAGGGCCCCGTCGTGGTCGTCGCGGAGGAGTTTCTGCAACACGTGCCCGCCGAGACAGCCCGAGGTGACGATCAGCCCCTCGCTGTGCTCCGCCAGCAGTTCCCAATCCACCCGGGCCTTGTAGTAATAGCCCTCGAGAAAGGCGCGAGAGCTCAGTTGGATGAGGTTCTTGTAGCCCTCGTTGGACTCGGCCAAGGCAGTGAGGTGGTAATAGAGCTTTGCACCGCCCTCCGCTTCGCCGCCTCCGTCATCGATGCGACCGCGCCGGGATGGACGCTCGCTGCGGTGCTCGTGGGCCATGTACAACTCGGAGCCGATAATCGGCTTGATGCCCTGCTGCCGGCACTCTTTGTAGAACTCGAGCACCCCGTACATGTTGCCGTGATCGGTGATTCCTAGAGCCGGTTGGCCATCGGAGACAGCCGCCCCCACCACTTCACTGATCCGGGCGGCCCCATCGAGCATCGAGTACTCGGTGTGCACGTGGAGGTGGGTGAAACTGTCAGGCACTCCCGAACCCACCTCCTTCGGCAACCACAAGATGTCCACAGGACATATCCACAACCTGTGGACGAATCACACGGGTGTGATTCGTGACCGTAGCACCGCCCTCCCCAACCGGTCTAGGGCCAATGGGTCAGCGGTTCTGATCAGCCTCGAGTTGGCGGAAAACGGCCCGCAATTCCTCCATCTCCACGTCGCCCCCGGGGAAGACGATGGCCCGCGTCGCCGGCGCGGATTCCAGCGCCACTCCCCGACCGGTGAGAAAGAGCCGCACTCGCTCGTCGAACCGTCCGCGAAAGATCTCCGCACCCTCGGGACCCGTCTCGGGGAGGATCGCCACGAGCCGGTGTAGATCGCCGTCGGAAGCGTGCACAACATGATCGACCGCCCGCACGCCCTCCGCCAGTTGCCGACCCAGATCGCGCAACACGGCGCGGCGTTGGCGGGCGGAGAGCGGGTGAAAGGCTGCGGAGGGCACATCGAGAGCCACCACGGAGAACAGGGTCTGGTAGCGGACGGCGCGGGCCATTTCCAGATCTGTCTGATGCAGGAGGTAGCGGGCGTTGTAGAGCCCGGTCTCGTCGTCGATCTCGTCGTAGAGCGCCAGTTTGTCGAGGGAACCCTCCAGCACCTGGGTAGACCAACCCCCCAGCGCGCCGAAGATCAGATAGGACGCCGACCGAAAGGCCAGCAGACCGGTGAACTCGCCGATACCGATGGCCTCAATGGATGGGGTGCGCAAGGCGGCATAGATACCGGTGGCCACCAACGCCGCCACCACCCCACCGCGCAACCCCCGGTAGACAAAGGCCAAAAAAATAGGGAGGAACAAAAGGGTGGCGACCACCTCCACGGTGTCGACCCGCCGCACATAGGACACCGCCGCCACGAACGCCAAGACGGTGAGCCCGGTAATCAGCAACACCCGGCGGGCCTGGCGGTAACTGAGCCGAGCCACTCGGTCCGACAAGGTTGCGGTCACAAACCGAAACGATAGCCGCCCCCTGGATCCCCAAACGGTTTACGGTAAAGCCATGCCGTCAGCATTACGGGCGCAAGTCGCCCTCGTGGGACTCCTCGCCGTCTTACTCATCCCCATCGGCACGTCGTCGCTGCGAGGGTTGACCCATGTGCTCACCTGCAACGAAGAGGCGGCCGCCGACTTCAGCGTGAACGCCGGGGGCGACACCCCCGCCACGGCCACCTCCTCGGCGATCATCACCCGTCGCGACGCCAACGACGGCACCACCAACGCAACGGGGGCGGTAACAGTCAACGAACTGTGTGGCGGACTCACCCTCGACCTGGCCGTGGGCACGCCCCGCGACAATCGGGTTCCCGTCACCCTCATCATCACCAACAACAGCGACTACGGGTGGCGAGGTTCGGTGCAGATGCAACTCGACAACACCGACATCCCGATCACCATCGGCCGTATCGACGCGGGCGCCGTTGCCAAAAACACTTTCGCGATCCGGGTGGACCCCGATCGCCGCTACGCCCTCAAGGGGTCGCTGCTCATCGGCCCCTGAGCCCGATTAGAGGTAGGCGCCCGGGGGCGCGCCGGCCTCCCCCTCCGCCGGAGGTGTCGTGCCGGCAGGCAACTCGCCTCGCATCTGCTCGAGTTGCTGACGAGCCACCATCTGCTGGGCGAACAGCGTGGCCTGGATGCCGTGGAAGAGCCCCTCGAGCCAGCCCACCAGTTGAGCCTTGGCGATCTTCAGTTCGGCGGCCGTGGGGATGGAGCCCTCGTCGAAGGGAATGGTGAGGCGAGCCAACTCCTCCTGCAGATCAGGCGACAGCGAGCCCGACAACTCCTCGACGGACGTCTCGTAGATCTCACGAAGCCGATCGCGGCTGGGTTCGTCGAGTTCAGTTTGGTGGACCTCATCGAGCAACTGCTTGATCATCGAGCCAATCCGCATGACCTTGCCGGGCGACTCCACCGCTTCCTGGGGGCCATCGGGGGTTTCGGGCACGACGGCGGGTACGAGTATGTCGTCGAAGGCAGTCGGGACGGTCTCAGGCATGGTCTCTACCCTACCGAGTACGACGAACTAGCGAGCCACGCCCGCCAACAGCGGCACGAGCATTTCATCGGCGGTGAGGGAACCATGGCGACCCACCAGCGCGAAGGGTCCCGTATCGGTAGGCTCCTCGAAGGCCACCGTGCCCTTGGCGGCGAGCAGCACATCACCCAGTCGGCTGGCGGCGGCATCGGTCACCACGGGGCCGTACCACCCCTGCTCGATGGCCTCGGCCCGGGTGCGCACCCAGGCGTGGTCCCCCAACCGAGCCCGACACGCCTCTTGGAGATCAGCGCGACGCCCGGCTCGGGCATGGAGCCACCGGAAGCGGCCCTCACCCGATTGCTGGCCCACATGGGCCAGCACGTCCCCGGGCAAGGGCATCACGTTGTCGCCGGTCTCCACCTGCCCATGATCGGCGGTAACCACCAAGGCGGTGCCGGCGGGCAGCGACTCAAGAAGAGTGGCTACGAGGTGATCGATCCACCGCAGCTCTTCGTCGTACTGGCTCCCGAGGCCGTACTCATGCGACACCTTGTCGAGCCCGTCGTAATAGGCGTACACGAAGGGTTCCCCGTCCTTGGCCAGCCGCACGATCTCCGCCGCGAGAGTGCCCACGGTGCGATAGCCGGTGAAACGCGCCTGGTGGAGATGCGCCTGGGTGAAGCCCGACGTCGCAAACTCAGCCCGAGTGATCACCGGCGGACGCTGACCCCCGAAGCAGGGCTGCGACTGAATCCGGGACGGGGCAATACTGCGCCGGGCATCCCCCGATTCCGTCGACCAGCGCAGCACGTTGAGCACCTCGCCCTCCACCCCCATCCGGTATCCCATGACGCCGTGCTCGCCCGGCGGCAAGCCGGTAGTGATGGAGGTAAGGGCGGTGGCGGTGGTGGAAGGCGCCACGGAGGAAATGGGTCCCCCCTCCAGGTCGGCCAAGGCCGGTACCAGCGGCCGGCGGGCCTCGAGTTGGTTCCAGCCCAGGCCATCGATCACCAGCAACACCACGCGCGGTGCCCCGAGCGCCACGGCGGGAATCCACGACGGGATCAGGGCCGGGGGCTGGAGCAAGGCGGGTACCACGTTGGTGATGCACGCACCGTCGTAGGCGGGAAGGAGGGGGGCATCAGACATACGCAGTCAGACCGTACCGTGGCCTCGCCCTGCTGCCCTAGGGTTACGCCTGTGAAAGTCTCCACCCGGGGTGATTACGCCAGCCGAGCACTTGTCTCCTTGGCCCTGCACCCCGACGAGACCGGCCCCACCTCGGTGCGCGATATCGCGGAGCGAACGGGCCTCCCGCAGCCCTACCTCGAACAGATCCTCCTCGCCCTGAAGGGGGCGGGCATCGTGCATTCCAAGCGCGGCGTGGGGGGTGGCTACACCCTCGCCCGCCGACCGGACGAGATCACCCTCGGTGAGATCGTGTCGGCCGTCGATGGTCCGATCGCGCTGGGAGATTTCGGCGAACCCCACCAGGACGGCGCCTGTGACCACGAAGGCCAATGCGTCCTCCTCGCGGTGTGGGCCGGGATCAGCGGTCGCATCCGCACCCACCTGGACAGCTTCACCCTGACCGACATCGTGGCCATGGCCCGGGGTCAGGCCGATTGGCCCGATCCCATCTTGGGCTAGGTCGCCTTCAGTGCAAGCGTCCGAGAACCTCCACGAGATCGGCAGGGATAGGCGAGGAAAACGACAGCGGCTTCCCGGTGACCGGGTGGGCCAGTTCGAGGAGTTCGGCGTGGAGGAAGGGCCGTCCCATGGGGAGGGACTGGCGGGCGCCGTCGTACCGGTTGTCGCCCACCACCGGGTGACCGATCGAGCGCAGATGCACCCGGATCTGATGGGTGCGACCAGTCTCCAGCGTGCAGGCCAGTTCGGTCACCGCCACCGGCTCGGTGAAGGTAGTGATGACCTCATAGCGGGTGCGGGCCTCCTTCCCACGCTCGTCGATGGCCTGCCGGGTTGGTTCACGCATCGATCGACCGATCGGAGCGTCGATGAGGCCGCGGATGGCATCGAAGGTGCCCCACGCCAGCGCCCGATACCGGCGGTGCACCGACCGAGCCGCCAGGGCCGCCACCAGGGCCTCATAGGCCGCCGGGGTGCGGGCCACCAACAACAGTCCGGACGTACCCTTATCGAGACGGTGAACAATGCCGGGACGAGCCGCGTCCACACCCACCTCCACGATCTCGGGATAGCGGGCGAGAAGACCGTGCACGAGAGTTCCCGTGCGCTGACCAGCTCCCGGGTGCACCACCAGACCCGCTGGCTTGTCAATCACTAACAAATCGTGGTCCTCATAGACCACCGGTATGACCAACGCGGGCTCGGGCACCAGCCGGGCCGCCTCGGCCCGATCCGGCACATCAACCTCCACCACCGCACCGGCGCGCAGCCGCGCCGACCGCGACCCCACCACCGTTCCGTCCACCGACACCACCCCGGCCGACACCAACTCCGCCACCTCGGACCGACTGATCCCGGTGATCATGGCGACGATGCGATCAACCCGTTCACCGGCCATCGCCTCGGGCACGACGTCGCTCACGATCATGCGCGCTCGACCACCCCGCCAGCAGACAGCACGAGCAAGCCGATCCCGATCCACAGTGCCGCGTCGGCCAGATTGAACACCGGCCACCATCCGAGGTCCACGAAGTCCACCACCTGCCCGCTCAGGAATCCATCACCGGCCCTGAAGGCCCGGTCCACCATATTGCCGAGCGCCCCGCCCAGGATGATACCGAGGCCCAGGGCCCGGCGACGGTTGTCGGCCCGCCAGGCCAGCACCGCCACTCCCCCCATGAGGGCCAGGCCGACGACGACGATCACCCCAGTCCACCCGCCGCCGCTCCCGAGGCCGAACGCCACGCCGCTGTTGAATACCAGGGTCAAGTTGAGCGAACCCACCACGGGGATGGGATCGGTGGCCAGCGCCGACAGCGCCCACTGCTTGGTCAGTTGATCCAACGCCACCACCACCGCGGTGGCCCCAAAGGCCAGACCCCGATAGGAAGCCGCAGTGGTGGCTGACTCAGCGACGGGAAAAGCCTGCGCTCTTACACTGCACGCACAGTGCAGCATGCGGAAGGGCCCGCAGGCGCTCCTTGGGGATGGTGGAGTGACACTGCTCACACCACCCATAGACACCGTCTTTGATCTTTTCCAGGGCCGTGTCGATGTCTTCGACGGCGGCCAACGCTTGCGCGCTTAGGGTGAGGTCCCGTTCGCGTTCGACCGCAATGGTGTCGCCCTCTCCGGACTCCTCATCGAACTGGACATCGCCGGGATCTCGTTCGAACACCAATGAGTCGGCCTCGGCCTTGAGGGCGGCGGCCTGATGGACGTAGACGGCTCGCTCCTCCTTGAGCGCCTCCACCTGCTCGAGCAGGAACTTGTCCAGCGGGCCGGTTCGCTTAGCCGGGGGTTTTTTGGCGGAGCGAGCACCGAGGGCGTTCACTTCGGCCAGTCGAGGCGGCGATGCCACCAGACGAGCCGCCGGAGCCTTCTTGACCGCAGCCTTCTTGACCGCAGCCTTCTTGGCCGCAGCCTTCTTCACCGGGGCCTTCTTCACCGGGGCCTTCTTCACCGCCGGGGCCTTCTTCACCACAGCCTTCTTCACCACAGCCTTCTTCACCGCCGCGGCCTTCACCGCCGGAGCCTTCTTCACCGGAGCCTTCTTCGTCGCCGGAGCCTTACTGGCCTGTGCCTTGGTTGCCACGTTTAGTTCCATCCTGTCGAAGCCCCGCCGGTGTCCGGAAAGGGTGGCGAATACTAGGCACGACCGCTCCGGAGAACAACCCCGCAACGAGCCCGCCTGGTGGCCCGGTAGCCTGCGCGGATGCCATTCGGCCCCGTCGACCCCAACCTGGACCTCGTCGGCCTCGAGACTGCCGTCCTCGCCCGTTGGCGAGACCAAGACGTGGTGGAGCAGGTTCGCCGCAGCCGGGAAGGGGCCGAGCCGTGGGTGTTCTACGAGGGGCCGCCCACCGCCAACGGCAAGCCCGGCCTCCACCATGTGTGGGCCCGCGCCTTCAAAGACCTCTACCCCCGATTCCAAACGATGCGGGGTCATGCCGTCCCGCGCAAAGGGGGATGGGACTGTCACGGCCTACCCGTCGAGCTCGAGGTGGAGAAGGAACTGGGGCTATCCACCAAGCCCGAGATCGAGGCGTTCGGCATCGAGGCCTTCAACCAGCGCTGCCGCGACTCCGTCACGCGCTACGTCGAGGACTGGTCGGCGCTCACCACCCGCTCCGGCACCTGGATCGATACCGACGATGCGTATTGGACCCTCAGCAACGACTACGTCGAGTCGGTCTGGTGGCTCGTCAAGCAACTGTGGGACAAGGGCTTGTTGTACGAAGGCCACCGGGTCAGCCCCTATTGCGCTCGCTGCGGCACGGCCTTGTCGTCCCACGAAGTGGCCCAGGGCTATCAGGACGTTGTCGATCCCTCGGTCTACGTGCGGTTCCCGATCACCATGGGCCCGGCGGAGGGCGCTGATCTTCTCGTGTGGACCACCACGCCGTGGACCCTCGTGTCCAACGTCGCGGCCGCGGTGGGCCCTGAATTGCGCTATGTCCGCATCGCCGATCCCTCCGGCGGAGCCGACCTTGTGCTGGGGGCCGCCGCCGCCGAGCGCCGCTATCCCGGCGCCCAACCGCTCGGATCGTGGACCGGCACCGAATTGGTGGGTGGACGATACGAACGGCCCTTCTCCTACCTCGAGGCCACCGATGGCCAACCGTGGCGCATCGTGGCCGCCGACTATGTGTCCGACACCGACGGCTCGGGCATCGTCCACCTCGCCCCGGCCTTCGGCGAGGATGACGCGGCCGTGGGCCACGCCGAGGGTCTCCCCACGCTGAACCCCGTCGACGCGACCGGGGCATTCGACCACCGCATCGGCCCCTGGGCGGGTCAGTTCGTGAAGGACAGCGATCGCGACATCATCACCGACCTCAACAACCGCGGCCTGCTCGTGGCGGAGGAGGCCTACCAACATTCCTATCCACACTGCTGGCGTTGCCATACCCCCTTGATCTACTGGGCCAAGACATCGTGGTTCGCTCGCACCTCCGACCGCCGGGCCGAGATGATCGAACAGAACGAGACAATCGGATGGCATCCCGAACACATCAAGCACGGACGATTCGGAAAATGGCTCGAAGGAAACATCGACTGGGCCCTCTCGCGCGACCGCTATTGGGGGACCCCCCTGCCCATCTGGCGCTGCGACGACTGCCACACCGACACCTGTATCGGCTCGGTGGCAGAACTGTCGGACCGCTCGGGACGGGACCTCTCCGAAGTTGACCTCCACCGGCCCTTCGTGGATGCCATCACCTTGCCCTGCACCGATCCGGAGTGTTCGGGTTCGGCCCGTCGCCTCCTGCCGGTGCTCGATGCCTGGTTCGATTCCGGTTCGATGCCTTCGGCCCAGCACCATCATCCTTTTGCCGGCGATGGCTCCCTCCAGGCCTACCCGGCCGACTTCATCTGTGAGGCCATCGACCAGACGCGCGGCTGGTTCTACTCACTGCTTGCGGTCAACACCCTGGTTTTCGGTGCGACGCCGTACCGAAACGTCGTGTGTCTCGGCCACATCGTGGATGAGAACGGCGCCAAGATGTCCAAAACCAAGGGCAACGTCATCGACCCCTGGCACATCTTCTCCACCTATGGTGCCGACGCGCTGCGCTGGTACTTCTTCTCCGCCGGTCAGCCCTGGTCGCCCCGTCGGGTGTCCGAGGACGGCATTCGCGAGGCCACCCGGCAGACCCTCGTCACCCTGTGGAACGTCTTCTCCTTCCATGCCACCTACGCCGATCTCGACGGGTGGGTACCCGGGTCGGATGCCCCTGACCCCACCCACGTGCTTGACCGTTGGGTGCTCTCCGAACTCGACGACACCGTCTCGGCCATAACCACCGCCCTCGAGGGCTTCGACGCCCTCGGCGGTTCCACCCGCCTCGCCACCTTCATCGACGATCTCTCGAACTGGTATGTGCGCCGCAGCCGTCCTCGCTTCTGGAAGGCCCCGGATCCGCTCGCTCACGCCACCTTGCACCATTGTCTTGTCACAGTGGCCGAACTACTGGCCCCCTTCTGCCCGTTCCTCGCCGACGAACTCCACACCACCCTCACCGGAGGCACCTCCGTACACCTCGCCGATTGGCCCGCTCCTGGTGGATGGCGCAACGAGAATCTGGCGAACTCGATGGCGGCGGCGCGCCGATTGGTTGCCCTCGGGCGAGCCGCCCGCACCGACGCCAAGGTGAAGACCCGCCAGCCGCTCTCACGCGCCCTGCTTCTGCACCCCGGTGCCACCGTCGACGCTGATGTGCTCGACGAGATCGCCGTGGAACTGAACGTGAAAACCCTCGAAGACGTCGACACCCTCTCCGGCCTGCTGACCTGGACCGTCGTACCGAACTTCCGAGCGTTGGGACCTCGCTTGGGCTCACGGGTGAACGAGGTGAAAGCCGCCCTCGCCAGTGCCGACGGCTCCGCATTACAGCGTCACCTCGAGGCTGAGGGATGGATCGAGGTAGGGGGCATTCGGCTCGAAGCAACCGAGGTGGAATTGCGGGCAACGCGGCACGACGACTTCGCCCTCGCCGAGGACGGCGGCTGGGCGGTGGCGTTGGACCTTGAGCTCGACGACTCGCTCCGTCAGGAAGGCACCGCCCGGGAACTAGTGCGAGCCCTGAACGATCTCCGCAAAGAACTCGGTCTGGCCATCGCCGACCGGGTGCTCATCACCGTGGCGGGCCCGCCCGCGGTAATGAGTGCCCTGCAGGCCCACGGGGCCTGGATTGCCGGGGAGGTGCTGGCCACCTCCCTGGATGCCGGACACCCCGGGCCTGGGGCATCAGAGATCACCATCGACGACCAGCCCGTGCGGGTCGAACTCCGCCGGGGCGGCGAACGCGACTAGCGCTTGCGACCGAACCGGGGCCGATCCGGCTCCGGTTCTTGGTCGAACAGCCCGCCGAGGTCGTCATCTTCACGGGGACCAAGGGGTGCCTCGTCGGTCATCGCCTTGCGAAGCTCCGCGAGGTACGCGTCGTCGTCACCGAACACGTCGCTGGATTGGGTGGAGAGATCGGTGGCATCGATGAGGTCGTGGCTCTCGGCGTAGGCGGCCGAGGGAGCGGGACCGGTGACTTCCGCAGGAGGCGCGACCTCCTCCATGGCGACGGGCTCGACCATCGGAGTGGGGGCGGGGGTTGGCGTCCGAGCGCCGAGCGGACTGGGGCTCAACACGGGAAGAGACACCTCTCGCAACGAGGCCGGATCATCGAGCAGCCGTTGGAGTTCACGGGTGGTGAGACGCAAACGATCCCTCTGCTCGGAGAGGTGCCGCTGGAGCACATCTACGTCTCCATGCAACTGATCGCGCACCAACTCCAGTTCACGCAACTCCGCCGCCACCCGGCTCCGGGCGTCTTCTTGGGCTCGGCGGGCTTCGGATTCGGCTTCGGCCCGGGCCCGGGCGGTGGCCTCTTGCGCATCGGACAACAACCGACTTGCTTGGTCCGTGGCGGCCGCCAGCGTCTGAGCGGCTTGCTCATCGGCTTCTTTGATCGCGGCATCGGCGGTGCGCTGCGCGAGTACGAGCGTGCGCTTCAAGGTCTCGTCCATGTCGCTGGTTTCGCTGGCCCTATCGTTGGCTTCCAACGCCCGGCGCTCGGCGTCCACGATGCGCGCCTCGGCACTCCCGGCGCGCTGCAGGGCCTCGTGCAGAGCGGAGTCTTGGCGTTCGAGGCCCACGGCGAGACGCTCGAGAAACTCGTCAACGTCCTGCGTGTTGTAGCCACCTCTCTTCGCCTCGCGGAACTCAACGTCGTTCAGCAACTGCGGGGTTACGTCCATGCCCATCATCGTAGTCAACGATTGGGGTGGCCGGGGGACAACCGAGATCAGCCGCAGATCAGCCGCAGATCAGCATGATCCCCACGAAAACAATGATCGGAGAAAGGTCGATGGCCCCCGCCCCCATCCGCACCGGGGGAATGACTCGGCGCAGTGGCCCCAGCACCGGTTCGGTCAGGCTCAGGAGCACACCGTTGATCTGCGCCATCGTCGTGCCGGGGGCGGCGCGAACATAGGACAACAAAATGCGCGCCAGAATGATCCACGAATAGATCCTCAGCAGCTGGCAGATGAACCCCATCGCTAGTGATCAGCCATCGAGGTAGTCGTGATCCCGGAGGCGCTGGCGATCTTCGGCCGAAACGTTGGCGGGCGAGAGGAGCAGGACGTTGGCGCTCACCTTTTCCATGTGACCGCCGATCCCGTAGACAAGGCCAGCGGCGAAGTCGATCAGGCGCCGACGCAGCGGCCCGTCGACATTCTCCAGATTCAGGATGACCGGTTGGTTTTCCTTGAGCCGATCCGCCACCTCTTGGGTGTCGTTGAAGGTGCCGGGCGCTATCACCTCGGGCTTGGCGGAAGATGCCGCCGGGAGTGGCCGCACTACCGCGGTTTGAGGACGACGGGCTGGGTCGCCCCCGGTGCCGGAGGACTGCGGGCGCACATTGGGAATCGTTCGCACCGAACCCTGGGCCGGGGCCATCTGGCCCTGGTCTTCCCGACTCGGTGGATAACGACTGGGCGAAGGTGCTGGTCGCTCACGCTCCGGCGGACGCTCATCAGCCGGTTCGTAGTCGTCGTACTCCTCGTCCGGACCGAGGCCCAGGTAGATCATTGCTTTTTTCCACATCGAAGCCCCCCGGGTACGTGAATTACTCACTCTACTGTCCCACGCTCGAGGCGCCGCCACGCGGACCAAACAGGTCCGTCCCGACTCGCACCATGGTGCTCCCCTCGGCCACCGCCGCCGCCAGATCTCCGCTCATGCCCATCGAGCGCTCCGGCAAGCCGAGGTCATCGGCCAACGCCCGCACCTCGGCAAAGGATGCTCGTACCAGCGCGTCCGATCCTCGGGGGCCGATGGCCATGAGGCCACGCACCTCGAGCCCCAACTCCCTGCACCCCTCCACCATGGCGGCCACTCCCGGCGGGGAACAACCGGCCTGCTGAGGCAGGCCTGTGACATTGACCTGCACCAACACCTCCGCCGCCGGCGCGTGGCGGGCGATCTCCGCCGCCAACGAAAGGCGATCAACCGAGTGCCACAAATACACAAACGGCGCGATCCGTCGCACCTTGTTGCTCTGCAATTGACCGATGAAATGCCAACGCACCCCGGCTGGTGCGGCCTCGGCTTTGGCGGCGAGTTCCTGGGCGTAGCTCTCCCCCAGATCCATCAAGCCAGCCGCCGCGGCGGCGTGGACGGTGGCTAGGGAATGGCCTTTGGTGACGGCCACCAGACGCACCGCCTCCGGGTCTCCACCGGCCGTGGCAATACGTTCCCGCACCATCCGAGCAGCGGTCGCAATGCTCACGAGTGTTCCAGCCAAGCCAGCGTGGCCATTCGCTCGGCATCGCCGCGTTTTCGGTGGCTGTACCAACGCGGATCACAGGCCGTGCACCCGGCGGTGTCCTCCACCTGCTCCACCCCCGCCGCCTGGAGGGCGGCGATCACCGCCACGGGCAGGTCCAACCCGGGGGTACCGGCCGTGGTGGTGCCCAGCACCGCAGATCCGTACAAGGCGGCCATCTCGTGGCGCTCTGGTCCGACAAACTCGTAGCACCCAACACGAATACACGGACCGAGGTGGGCCACTCGCGGTGGGTCTCCAAGATCCGCCAGCGCCGCCACGGCCTGCTCCACTACCCCGTCGCGCAGACCACGCCATCCGGCGTGCACCACCCCCACGCTGCGCTCACCAAGGAGAACCACCGGCGGACAGTCGGCGGTACGCACTACCACCGGACAGCCCGCCGTGCCGGTGACGGCGGCGTCGGCGGCCTCACCGGCCCCTTCACCCGGGTGCGTCACCACCACAACCCGATTCCCGTGCACCTGTCGCAACCACGTCCAGGTGGGATGGGCGGCGCGGAGATCGCCAGCCTGGTCACCCTCGGCCCGGGTCGTCCAGGTGAATCGCGGAACGAGCAGGGCTATTTGAGGAAGGACGGGACGTCGAAGTCGTCGTCATCGCCATCGTCGTCGTCGCCGAATACGCTGCCCACCCCGGAGTCCGCACTGGCGGGACGGGTACCACCGGCCCGGCCGTTCTGCTCGTCCCAGCGATCGAAGCCGGCGGCAATCACCGTCACCCGCACCTCATCGCCCATGTCGTCGTCGATGACCGTGCCGAAGATGATGTTGGCGTCGGGATGGGCGACACCGTGGATCACCTCGGCGGCTTCGTTTACCTCGAACAGGCCCAGATCGCTGCCCCCGGCGATGGTGAGAAGAATGCCGCGTGCCCCTTCGATGGACGCCTCGAGCAGCGGGCTGGAGATAGCGCCGCGGGCGGCGTTGAGCGCCCGACCCTCACCGCTGCCGTAGCCGATGCCCATGAGGGCGGATCCGGCATTGGTCATGATCATCTTCACATCGGCGAAGTCGGTGTTGATAAGACCCGGCGTGGTGATGAGATCAGTGATGCCCTGAACGCCCTGAAGGAGGACCTCGTCGGCCATCTTGAAAGCGTTGAGCATCGAGGTCTTGTCGTTCGAGACGCTAATGAGGCGGTCGTTCGGGATGACGATGAGGGTGTCGACCTTCTCCTTCAGTCGCTGAATCCCCTGCTCGGCCTGGACCGAACGGCGGCGTCCTTCGAAGGCGAACGGCCGAGTGACTACGCCGATCGTGAGCGCCCCGAGGCTCTTGGCCATCTCCGCAATCACCGGGGCACCACCGGTACCGGTGCCGCCGCCCTTGCCGGCAGTGATGAAGACCATGTCGGCGCCCTTGAGCACCTCCTCGATCTCCTCACGATGCTCCTCGGCGGCCTGGCGACCAATCTCCGGATCGGAACCCGCTCCCAGGCCGCGAGTGAGTTCGCGGCCAATGTCGAGTTTCACGTCGGCATCGCTCATGAGCAACGCCTGCGCATCGGTGTTGATGGCGATGAACTCAACGCCCTTGAGACCGGCGTCGATCATGCGGTTCACGGCATTGACACCGCCACCGCCGATCCCGACGACCTTGATGACCGCGAGATAATTCTGCGGGTTTCCGACCATCGAACTAGTTACCTCCATGTATGACTCCACTTAGGTCCACACTGTCGCGCAACACGCGGCCCAATGCTGGATCCGCGCCTAACGGTAGAGGTGAGGTCGAACGTAACCCCTGCGGAAGAGACAAGATTACGAGCACCCTTCCACCCTGGTCAACACCGGACTTCCCGGCAGCCGCACGTCGAGTTCGGCCAAGCAACGGAGATCGACGCGTTCGAGCACGGTGCGAAGGGATCGAACCTTCGCTTCCAGTCGATCGGCACGGCCGAAGCGCACCGTCCCCCCCTGCACGAGGGTGGCCGTTACCTCATCGCCCCCCGTCACCGTCGCCACCAAACCCGGCGCCAGGGTGCCCAGACGCTCGGCCAGGATCAAAGCGTCGCTGGCTCCGGCCCCGATCGTCTGCCCCACCCCGAGCCCCGGCGGAGTCCCCATGAGTCGCACGAGGGAACCCGCCAACGCAGCATCGGAAGCCGCCGGGGCCAGAATCTGCCCCGTGCGGTCGACGAGATAGGCCTCCGCCGCCTCTCCCACTACCGCCACCGCCGTTCGTTCGCTGATCGACACCTCGACCACGCCGTCGAGGCGGCGGTGCAGCGACACCTCTCGCACCCAGGGCAGGACCGCCACTGCCTCGCCCGCCGCGCGCAGATCAACGTCCATGAGTTGGCTTCCGATGGTCAATCCCAGGTTCTCCAAGATGACCTCGTCGCTCGTGTGGACACCCCCGGCCACTCGAATGTCATCCACATCGAGCAGGGGCGAGCGCAGGGCCGCCGCAAAGCCCGCCGCCACCGCCAGTACCAGGCCGAGTTCGACGACGCGCTGGAGTCGGCGGCGGCCCACCCGACGCTGCACCTCCACCCGTCGGGCCCGGATCCGGGGGTCAATGGCCGAACGGGGTGGGCGAGCGGTCGTCGTGGCCATCCCTAACCCTCCACCTTAGACTTAGCGTTAGGGATGGGATCGAAGCCGACCAGCTGGGTTTCGGGCCGCAGTTCCACCCCCGCGTGCTCCCGCACCATTGCCTGCACCGCCAGCATCAGGGAGTACACGTCGTCCGCCCGACCGTTGTCGTCGGCTTGGATGAAGTTGGCGTGCTTGACCGATACGGCGGCGGTACCGATCCGAAGACCTTTACCGCCCGCGGCCTCGATCAATCGACCCGCCGAATCACCGGGGGGGTTGGTGAATACTGAGCCCGCGTTCGTGCCGCCGGGCTGATGGGCCCGACGCCACGTGACGATCTCGGCCAACGTGGCCGCGCCGGCGGCTTGGTGGTCGCGGGCCAGGAGCATCTCGGCCTGCAGCACGAGGTGGTCCCGGGCAATCGAGGACCGCCGATAATCAAAGAGAAGCGAGGCCGCCGGCACCTCCCTATCCTCCCCGGTTCGGAGGTCCACGACGCGGACCCCAACGAGCGTGGCGGCCATGTCGGAACCGTGACCGCCGGCGTTCATCCTCACGGCCCCGCCGATGCTGCCGGG
This sequence comes from Actinomycetota bacterium, assembly GCA_009886035.1. Classification (GTDB taxonomy): domain Bacteria; phylum Actinomycetota; class Acidimicrobiia; order Acidimicrobiales; family VFJN01; genus VFJN01. The sequence continues at coordinate 11,951 of VFJN01000022.1, read as the reverse complement.
AACGCCCACCGCCCATTCGAAGCCGGTGAGGCCGGCCGCCGTCGATTGCCGGGCTACCACCGGAAGGGCCGCCGCCCCACCCGCTCGAACCGTGGTGCCCTCCACCTCTACTCCCCCGTAGGCCTCCCCCAGCACCACCGCCAGGCCGGCGAAGCCCCCGTCGGCCACCAACAGGTTGCTGCCTTTGCCCACCACGAGGGTTTCCACCCCCGTGGCCCGCACCGCCTCGCTGAGGGCGTCGAGATCATCCTCACCGTTGACGGTGACCAGGAGCGCCGCTACCCCGCCCACCCGATAGGTGGTGCGAATTCCGAGCGCCACCCCCACCTGCACCCGAGGGCCCAGGAGAGCGGCGGCTGCCTCCACCACCTCAGGAGAGCTCACCGCGCCCGCTCCGCGAGCAGCGCCAACACACGATCGGGCACGGTGGTGAGATCACCGGCGCCGAGAGTGAGGCAGAGATCACCGGAGCGCAGCGTGGCTCCGAGGTACGCCACGACATCGTCGAGGGAGGGCTGCCAGATCACCAGCTGATCCGGATGAGCCTCCTGCACCGCCGCCGCCACGAGTTGGCCGGTAACTCCGGGTCGGGGGGATTCACCCGCCGGGTAAATATCGGTGACCACGAGCACGTCGGCGTCACCGAAGGCATCGGCAAAGGTTCGCCAAAGCGCCTCCGTCCGACTGAAGCGATGCGGTTGGAAACAACACACGATCCGGCCCCAGTCACCCGATCGGGCAGCCGCCAACGCGGCGCGCACTTCGGTGGGCAAGTGGTCGTAACTGTCCACCAACACCACCCCGGCCGCTTCCCCGCGCCCCTCGAAGCGACGGGCCACTCCGCCAAAGGTCGCCATGGCCCCCACCGCGACGTCCAGACCAAGGCCAAGTTGGTGTGCCATCGCCACCGCCGCGGCGGCGTTGCCGGCGTTGTGCTCCCCGGGCGCCGCCGGTACCACTACCTCGAATTCGGCGTCACCGTGCTGCAAGAGGAAACGGACCCCCATGGGCTGCGCATCGATGCTCCCGATGCGGTAGTGGCTCGCCGGATCGGTGCCGTAGGTCACCGGGTGAGAGGCGGCCGCCACCAGCGCGGCGGCGCCCGGATCATCGAGGCACAGCACCACCGGCCCATCCACCGCCGCCACAAAACGCTCGAAACCGGCCCGCAGTTCGGCCTCGCCCCCCCAGTATTCCAAGTGATCGGGTTCCACGTTGGTCACGATGGCAGCGCCGGCGCCGAGGCGCAGGAACGTTCCGTCGCTCTCATCGGCTTCCACCACCAGTGGCCCCGCTCCCCCCCAGGCCGCGCTGGCCCCGAGCCCCGCCACGCGTGCCCCCACCACCCAACCCGGCTCCACCCCCGCACTCGCCAGCAGCGTGGCCAACATCGCCGAGGTGGTGGTCTTGCCATGGGTTCCGGCTACCCCGACAGTGAGACGTTGCCCACAGATGGCGGCGAGAGCATCGGCGCGGTGGAGCACCGGGATTCCCGCCGTCGTGGCGGCGAGGACCGCGGGATGATCGGCGGGGGTGGCGGTAGAGGTAATCACGGCATCGACACCCCGCAGGTCCGCCGCCCCGGCCCCGGTGTGGATCTCCACCCCGATGGCCGCCACCGCCGCCAAGAACGGCGTATCCGATGCCGGGTCTTGGCCACTGACCTCGTGACCCATCTCCACCAGCAGCGTGGCGATGCCACTCATCCCGGCTCCGCCCACGTTGGTGACGTGCAGTCGCCGGGGCGATCGGAGATCGAGCGCCTCAACCACGGCTGTGCTCCCGCGCGAGGGCCGCAATGGCGGCGGCCGCATGGGGCCGAGCCCGCGTGAGCGCGGCGCGTCCCATCGCCATCCGACCTTCCTCATCAGCCAGGAGGGCATCTACCTCAGCCACGAGTCGGGCGGCATCGAAAGTGCGGTCGGGAACCATCACCGCCGCCCCGGCCTCCACGAGGTAACCGGCGTTACTCGTCTGTTGGTCGGCGGTGACAAACGGGGAGGGAACCAACACGGCCGGTAGGCCAGCGGCCGCCAACTCGAAACAGGTGCTCGACCCTGAGCGGCACACCGCGAGATCGGCGGCGGCGAGCGCACCGGCCATGTCCTTTTCATAGATCACCTGGCGGTATTCCAGGGCACCCGAATCAGAAGGCGCGGCGGCGCTCATCGTGTCCCAATCCCGAGTGCCCACGACATGGTGCACGGCGAGGTTGGCACGATCTCTCCAGCTCGGCAGGGCGGCCACCACCGCCTCATTCAGGCGGCGCGCTCCGAGGGAACCGCCGAAGACAAGCAACACCTGGCGGCCCTCGCCGGTTCCGAATGCTCGGCGGGCGGCGGCCCGATCACGCTCGGGCGACAGGGCGGTGATGTCCTGGCGAATGGGATTGCCGGTGACCACCGCTCGGGGCAGCGGGGTACCGGGAAAGGCCACTGCCGATACGTTGGCAAAGCGGGCCAGGAGCCGGTTGGCCGCTCCGGGAGCCAGGTTTTGCTCGGCGACCACGAGCGGAACCCGCCGGAGTACCGCCGCTACCCCAACCGCCACGCTGGCGTAGCCCCCTACCGCCACGACGACCTGGGGGCGGAGCCGACCGAGCAGACGCATGGCTCGGTACCCCGCCAGGAGAAGTCCGGCCACGGCTTGCACATTGGCCACCGTGAGCCGTCGCTGGATCCCCCGACCGGGCAACAGCGTCATGGGATAGCCGGTGGGGGGCATGATCGTGGCCTCGATCCCCCGCGCGCTCCCCACATAATGGATGGTGTCGGCCCGATGGCCAGCGGCCACCAATGCGTCGGCGATCGCCAGGGCCGGATTCACGTGACCGGCGGTGCCCCCTCCGGTGACGATGGCGAAGATGGCGGTGGCCTCGGTCACCGCACGGGCGCCGAGACCCGACGCCGCAAAGGCTTGACCGCACCGGGACGCAGGGGTGCCTCGACCTGCCGGGCCACGTTGAGGAGTATTCCCGCCGCCGCCATACTCACCACGAGGGCGGTGCCGCCATAACTCACGAACGGCAATGGAACACCGGTGATAGGTAGGAGTCCCAACACCGCACCAATGTTCACGAACGCTTGGCCCCCGAACCATACGGTGATGCCCGCCGCCACCAGGGAACCGAAGCGATCCGGGGCGAGCATGGCGGTACGAGCCCCCACGATGCAGAGCGCCCCGAACAGACCGACCACCACCAGCGAACCGAGGAGGCCGAACTCCTCACTGATGATGGCGAAGATGAAGTCGGTATGCGCCTCGGGTAGGAACCCCCATTTGGCTCGACTCCCGCCTATCCCCACCCCCGTAAGACCCCCGGAGGCGACGCCGACCAGGGATTGGATGTTCTGATACCCAGAGGTCTTATAGGTGGCCCAGGGATCCAGAAAGGCCATCACCCGCGCCATTCGATAGGGGGCGACGACCGCCAACAGGCCACCCAGGCAGGCCCCGCAGAGGGCCACGATGGCCAAAGGACGCCCCGGCGCACCGGCGGCGAACAATACGGAGAGAACCACAATCCCCATCACCAGTGTGGTGCCAAGGTTGGGCTCGAGCATCAGCAGCACGGCGATGAGACCAAACACCACCAGGGCCGGTCGCACCGTGAGACGCCATTCGTCCATGAGTTTGACACGGCGGTCGAGCAGGTGGGCCAGGAACAACACGAGGGCAAGTTTGGTCAGCTCGGAGGGCTGTAGGTGGATAGGCCCTACGGCAAACCAGCGGCGGGCACCGTTCACCTGTTTCCCTATCCCGGGTACCAACACCAAAACGAGGAGGGCGATGCACACGACCAACAGGGGAACGGCGAACTTCCGCCATCTGCGGTAGTCCGTGCGACTGAACCCGGCACAGATCAACGCTCCGACCGACACCCAGGCGGCCTGCAAGCGGCCAATCTGCCAGGACGATCCGTAGGTATCGAGGGCCGACACCGACGAAGCCGTGAGCACCATCATGAGGCCCACCAGGTTGAGCACGACGAGTACGCCAAACAACCAGGCGTAAAGATTGGAAGGAACCACGGTGGGAGCGGGGCGCGCCGTGGGGTGCCGCCGGCGCGACGTCCATACGTCGGCTTCATCCTTATCCCGGACGGGTGACCTTCGGCGGGGCGTCACCGGGAGTCCTCCAACACAACGGCGACGGCCCGCACGAAATCATCGCCTCGCTCCCCGTAAGACTGATACCAGTCAAACGACGCACAGCCTGGCGACAGCAGCACCACATCACCAGGCTCGGCCACCCGTGCCGCCACCGCCACCGCTTCGTCCATCGAGCCCACCGGGTGCACCGGCCTCACCCCCTCGAACGCCGTCACCACCGCCGGGGCGGCCTCCCCGATGGCCACGACCGCTCGGATGTGGGCGCGGTCCTCGGCGAGTTCGGTGAGGTCCAGACCCTTGTTGCGACCCCCGGCGATCAACACCACCGAAGGGAAACTCTGCACCGCCGCGCGCGTGGCGTGGGGCGCGGTTGCTTTGGAGTCGTCATACCAGCGCACCCCCCTAGCCTCCCCCACCAGAGACACGCGATGGGGGAGGCCCCGAAAAGCGAGGAGCGCTTCGCGTATCCCCACCGAGGTTCCACCGCCGTGAACGGCCGTGGCGGCCGCCGCCAACGCGTTGGCGATGTCGTGCGGAAAGGCCCGGGACAACTCGCTCACCGTGGCCACCACCTCGCCGTTGGCCAGCACCAACCGCTCGCCGTCGAGGTGATACTGAGCCGAGGGATCAAGGCCAAAGGTCACCTGTTGTCCCGCGGCCCGCCTCAAGTGCTCCCGCACCACCGGATCATCGGCGTTACCGATCGCCACATCGCTCGAGGTCTGGCGCGCCCAAAGCCGCGCCTTGGCATCGGTGTAGGCCTCCAGGCTGGCGTGGTGGTCGAGGTGGTCGGGAGCCATGTTCAACCAGGTGCCGACCCCGGGCGCAAAGTCCTGCGAGTGCAGCAATCGAAACGAGGATGCCTCCACCACGAACACATCGATGGCCCGGTCGGCAATGGCGGCCACCAGCGGAACCTCCAGATTTCCCACCGCCACGGCCCGCCGCCCAGAGGCTTCCAGCATTGATCGCGTGAGTTCGGCCACGGTCGTCTTGCCGTTTGTACCGGTGATCGCGACCACCGGGCGATCATCCCAGCGCTGGGCGAGGTCGAACTCCGAAAGCACCGGCACCCTCGATGCTCGGGCGGCGGCAAAGACGGGGTGGTGATCGGCCACCCCGGGGCTGGGGAGAACCGCCGCCATCCCCGCCACCAGTCCCGGCCAATCCCCCTCGCCCGGCGCCTCCACGAGGCGTACCCCCAGATCTTTCGCCAGGGCCCGACCCTCAACGGTGGGCTGATCGTCCACCACCACGGCGCCTTCGCCGTGGGTGAGCAGGGCGCGCAGCACAGCCTGAGCCGTGCGCCCGAGTCCCACCACGAGGTAATCGCTCAATCGAGTCCGCCGATACTGATGAAGTCGGCATAAAACAGTCCGAGCCCAATGGCCGAGCAAGCGCCGGCCAGGAGCCAGAAGCGGATGATGACCGTGGTCTCAGGCCATCCGCCCAACTCGAAGTGATGGTGGATCGGGGCCATCCGGAAGATGCGCCGCTTGAACAGCCGGAAACTACCCACCTGCAGAATGACCGACAACGACTCGATGACGTAGAGCGCGCCCACGATGGGGAGTAAAAGTTGGGTGTTCAGCATCAGAACGAGCGCCGCTAATCCTCCGCCGATCGCCAGGGCCCCGGTGTCGCCCATGAAAATCTGCGCCGGGGCCGCGTTCCACCAGAGAAAACCGGCGCACGCCGCCGCCATGGCTGCCGCCACTACGGCGAGATCGAGGGCGTGGCTCACCTGGTATTGCTCGGGGTGGCGGAAGGCCCAGAAGCCGATGGCCATCAGGCAGGCGAAGACAAAGATGGATGACCCCGCCGCCAACCCGTCAAGGCCATCGGCGAGGTTCACCCCGTTGGTGGTGGCGTAGATCATCAGGACTGCCCACACGCACCAACCCCAGGTGCCCAACTCCCACCCGGGATAGTCCCAACGGGTGAAAGACAACGTGGTCTCCACATCGGTCCAGTTCACCGACAGAACGGCAAAGGAGACGGCCACCACCAGCAAGCCCGCCGTCTTGGCCCGCTTGCTGAGACCGAGGTTCCGTTCGTTCCGGACCTTGATGAGGTCGTCGACCAGGCCCACCAGACCCGCCCCCACGATGCAGGCCATGACGAGCAGTCCCGAGCGGGTGAAGAAGAGACCACTGCGCACATGGGCGGCGATGTACCCCACCGCGGCCGCAGTCACGATGGCCAGCCCACCCATCGTGGGGGTGCCGGCCTTGATGGTGTGGCCCGCCGGTAAGTCCTCGTGGATTGGCTGTCCCATGCGCTGGGCGATCAAGAGATTGATGAGGAGTTTCGTACCAATGATGGCAATACCGGCGGCCAGGCAGGCGGTGATGAGGAGGGCTACCACCGGCGGGCCTCCCGAAGCTCACAAAGCACCTGACGGGCCACCACCCGGTCGTCGAAGGGATACTCCTTATCGCCCACCACCTGAACGGTTTCATGACCTTTCCCGGCGATGAGCACCACGTCACCCGGCACCGCTTCACTCAAGGCCTCGAAGATGGCGAGTGATCGATCGGCTTGCACGCTCACATTGGACGAGTCGGCAATCCCGGCCTGGATCTCCCTGATGATCGCATCGGGGTCCTCGCCGCGCGGGTTGTCGCTGGTGATCACTACCCGATCAGCCATGCGAGCCGCCAGGGCACCCATGAGGGGGCGTTTGGTGGCATCCCGATCGCCTCCCGCGCCGAACACCACCAGCACCCGGCCCCCCTGAGCGGCGTCGCGGGCGGCGTCAAGGGCGCCCGTCAATGCTCCCGGCTTGTGGGAGTAATCCACCAGCACCGAGAACGGTTGGCCTTCATCAATCGATTCAAAACGCCCGGGCACTGGCCGGGCTTGGCCCAGCCCGGCCGCAATCACATCGACCGGGACCCCCAACTGCGCCGCCGTAGCCGCCGCCGCGATCGCGTTGCTCACGTTGAACCGCCCCCCGAGGGGAAGATCTACCTGCGCCTGCCGCCACCGAAACGAACACCGGTCGGCGCTTACCGCCAGGGCATCGACATCGAGAATCGAATACCCCTCGGTGGGAACCAGGTTCCGCCGCACCAACTCGCGTCCGTGTTCGTCATCAGTGTTCACCACCGCCACCTCGCAGTAGTCCCGGGTAAACAGGCGTGCTTTGGTCTCGAAGTAGTCATGGAGATCGTGGTGAAAGTCGAGGTGGTCTTGGGACAGGTTCGTGAACACAGCCACCGCGAACTGCGTGGCCCGGACCCGCCCCATCGCCAAGGCGTGGGAAGACACCTCCATGGCGATGACCTGGCGATGCCGATCTCGTTCCCCGGCCAGGAAGGCTTGCAACTCGGGCGCTTCTGGCGTCGTACGAGCGCCGCTGAGCGTGCCCAACACCGTGGTGCCCCACCCGTGGGCTTCCAACACGGCCGCCAGCAGATGGGCCGTGGTGGTCTTGCCACTCGTACCGGTGATGCCGATCACCGTCAGGTCGCTCGACGGGTGTCCCCAGAAGGCGGCGGCCACCGGCCCCATGGCATCGCGCACGGAGGGAACGATCACCTCCGGCACTCCCAACGACAGTGACCGCTCCGCCATGATCGCGACGGCTCCCGCTCCCACCGCCGTCGCCGCCAGATCGTGTCCATCGACGTGGGCGCCGGGCACACAGCAAAACAGCGCGCCGGGAGCGGCGGCCCGGCTGTCGTGGATCACGTTGGAGATCTCCGTGGCACCCCACCGCGGATCGGTCAGGGTGGCGGTGACCTGAGGGGTAGCGGCGAGTAGCGCGTCTAGTCGCACCGCTCAACCGCCGACAGCGATGGCGGTGGAGGTAGCGGCCGTGGCCCGCACCCGTTCCTGCTCCACCACCGCAACGATCTCTCGGGCGGACCCATCAGCCGCACCGGCGAGGGTGCCCCCCGTGGTCACCCTCGGCGGGGGGATCCGCAACAGGCGCATGCCGTACTGCGCGAGGTCGGCGAACACCGGGGCCGCCACGGTCCCGCCAAAGATGTCGCCGACGGGCTCATCGATGACGACGATGATCGATAGTTCCGGATCCTCGGCGGGCAAGAAGCCCACGAAGTTCGCCACATAGTGGTAGTTGCCGGCCCCATCCTGGTACCCGCCCTGGGGCAAGGGCTTGCGAGCGGTACCCGTCTTACCGGCCACGTCGTATCCGGTGATGCCCCCGCGCTTCCCCGTACCTTCGGCCACCACGTTCACGAGCATCGCACGCATTTGACTCGCGGTAGTCGCCGAAACCACCCGGCGGGGCTTACCCGAGGGTGTCGAATGGCGCTGCCCGGCCGAATCCACGGTGGCCAAAATGAGGCGCGGAGGCACGTACAGGCCACCGTTGGCGAGCACGTTGTAGGCCTCGAGCATCTGCATGGCGGTGACGGCGATGCCTTGCCCAATCGGGATCGCCCCGATCGATGTGCCGCTGTAGTCCGCCCGATCAAGGAGAATGCCCGCCGCCTCGTGGGGAAACCCGAGGTCGGTGGCTTTCCCAAAGCCGAACCGCCTTAGGTAGGAGTCGACTCGATCCGGCCCGAGCATCTGAGCGATCTTGATGGTGCCGACGTTGGAGGACTCCGTCAAAATCCTGTCGACGGAGTAGTCCTCAGTGGGATGGTTATCGTGGTCACTGAAGCGATGGTCGCTCACCTGGAGCGAGTCGGGCACCTTGATGAGCGTCTCGGGAGTGAGGAGGCCCTCCTCAAGGGCCGCCGCCACGGTGATCACCTTGTTCACCGATCCGGGCTCGTAGACGGTAGTGACCGCCATGTTGTTGCCGGTGGCCACCAGTTCGCCGCTCTCGGCATCGCGCTGAAAGTTGGCCAGAGCGAGGATCTCGCCGGTGGCGGGACGTGACACCACCACCATGCCGCCTTGGGCCCCCTTCGCCTCGATTTGGGCTCGCAGGGCCCGCTCGGTCTCATACTGCATCGAGCGATCGATGGTGAGCACGAGGTCATTACCGCGCTGCGCGGCTTTGAGTTCGTACTCTCCACCGGGCAGGGCTCGGCGTCGGATATCGGTCTCGATGACGAGTTCGCCCTCAGTGCCGCTCAAGGCCTTGTCGTACTGCATCTCGAGCCCCGACTGACCAAGGTTGTCAACGTCCACGGAACCGAGTACCGAGTGGGCGAGCACACCAGCTGGGGTGAACCGCTTCGATTCTTCGAGAAACCCGATCCCGGGAAGTTTGAGTTCGGCCACAGCGTCGGCCACGGATTCATCGACCCGACGGGCCACGTAGGCGAACTGAGTACCCGAGCTCCGACCATCAAGTCGGCCGGCGAGCACGGCGGTGGCGGCCGGATCGAAGCCCAACGGTCCGGCAAGGGCCGCCGCCACCTCCACCGGACGGTCGATAAGCGTGGGGTTAGCCCAGATCGTTCGCTGCGGCAGACTTACCGCTAAGTCGTTGCCATTGCGGTCAAAAATGGACCCTCGCGCACCGGGCAAAACGATCGTCTGCATCCGCTGCGAGGTGCCAAAAGAGGTGTACTCGTCTCCGCCGAGGCCCTGGATCAGCACGAGCCGCACCGAGATCCCGCCAAAGCCGAGAAGGAGCCCAACCAAGATGATGCCGATCCGCAGATGGGGACGACGCCGGGTGGCTGCGGAGCGCACTGGCTTCATGGAGCAGGCGCCGCCAGCAACGGCTTCACCGTGGACCAAGCAGTCGCCGCTTCGACCCCACCGCTCAGCGGGGCCACCTCGGCGTCTGGGTTGGACGGCTGGAGATACACCACGTCGTCGGGAACCACCATCCCCTGCTTCTCGGCGGCCGCCACGATGCGACTGGGCGACTCAAGCTCGGCCACATCCTTGCGCAGTGTCTGATAGCGGCTCTGTTCGCTAATGAGTTCCGCTTCCATCTGATCAAGCCGCACCTGGCCTTGCGCGAGGAAGACCTGGGCGATGGCTACCCCGAAGGCCACCGCTACCACCAGCAACAGCGACCCCACCACCAGAGCTGGGCTGACGCGAAGGCGTCGGCGTTTGGAGGGAACCACCACGCGGAGGTGGCCGGGACGGGAGGGAGCCTTGGGTCGAGCGGCCGGGGCTCGCGACGGCGCGACCGACGACACCTGGGCGCGGGCGCTGAGCGGGCTCATGCGACCGATGTCGAATCGTGATCAGCCGTCGCCGGGGCGAGTTTTTCGGCGGCCCGGAGCCGGGCGCTGGCGGCGCGACGGTTGGCGGTGATTTCGCCGGCATCGGGGGTCCAGGCCCCCGCCTTTAGCAGCCGAATCGTGGGGTGGATATCGCTCGGCGGCGGAAGGTGCGCCGGACCTTTCCACCCGCCGGTTACGCCATGGCGGAAGCGCGCCTTCACAATTCGGTCTTCCCCGGAGTGGTAGGCCAGTACCGCGCAGCGCCCGCCGGGCTGCAGGGCCGCCAGAGCGGCATCAATGGCCGACGGCAACACATCCAGCTCGGCATTCACGGCGATACGGATGGCCTGGAAGGTGCGCTTGGCGGGATGGCCACCGGTACGACGGGCCGGGGCCGGGATGGCGTCCCGCACGATCTCCGCGAGCTGCCCGGTGGTACCCACGGGACGTTCCCGCACGATGGCTTTAGCGATCCGGCCGGCAAAGCGTTCGTCGCCGTAGGCGCGCAGGAGACCGGCCAACTGGCGCTCGTCGGTGTGGTTCACGATGTCGTCGGCTGATCGCGGTTGGCGCTGATCCATTCGCATGTCGAGCGGCGCGTCGTGCTGGTAACTAAAGCCACGGTCGGCGCGATCGAGTTGGGGGCTACTCACCCCCAAATCGAAGAGCACGCCGCTCACCGGAGTTGTCCCGAGCTGTTTCACAATGTCGTCTAGAGCGTCGAACCGGCTGCGGTGAAGGAGCGCTCGGTCCCCGAAAGGACGAAGCCGCTCGGCGGCCGCCGTGAGGGCGTCGCCGTCCTGGTCCAGCCCCAGCACCTTGAGGTGCGGGTGCTGCTCCAACAGCGCCGTCGCATGCCCCGCACCACCAACAGTGGCGTCGACCACCCAACCAGGCGGTACCGGGGTGAAGAGCGCAACGATCCGCTCCAGCAGGACCGGCTGGTGCCGGAACCCGTGGTCGGATTCGTCGTTGGTATCGCTCACCTGCAGTTCCCCGGACCGCGGTTGTCCGTCGAGGTGTTTCCCCGGAACGGACTCGATGGGAAGCGGGTGGAGAGGGGGCCTTCCATCCCGCTGCCCGGGGAACTGCAGGGGAGCGATACTGCTCCCCGCACGTTTTCGGTTGTGGTCTCGCTCCTCTCTGTTGGTTGGTCGGTCCAGATCAAAGGCGTAGGGCGGCGAACGCATCGCTCACGGTGGAACTCTCGGCAGACACAATGGTCATCGGCTCGACCAGCGCATCCCAACGGGCCTTGGCCCAAATCTCGGCTCGGTCGCGCCGGCCATTTACCACGACGTCGCTTCCTAATCCGGCGTAATCGCGCAGGACCTGGGGGATGACCACCCGTCCCTGCTGGTCGGGGGTTACCTCGGCGGCAAAGGCCATGAAGGTGCGCAGCACGGTTCCATCGGCGGTGCCTTCACCCACCGCCACCGACAACCGGTCGGCGATGTCGTCGAACCCATCAATGGTCCAGAGGCCGAGACATCCGTCGGCCATCCCGACCATGCCACTTTCCCCCAGTTGGGCTCGGATCTTGGCAGGCAGGACCATGCGGCCCTTGTCGTCCAATCCGTGCTCGTGGGTCCCGACAAATCGGGGCCTTGTGGTGGCCATGGGGGTTACTGCCTCGCTAGGTAGCGGGTCCCACAAGAGCCCTCTCCTGTGCCGCTGTAAGCCACACTATGCCACTTTCCTACCATGGTCAACCACTACTACCCAC
>VFJN01000089.1 GCA_009886035.1 Actinomycetota bacterium | reverse complement strand
GACGCCCGCCAGGGCATCGACGGTCTCGAGGCATTGCTGGGCGAACCCGGGGTGGTGGGGGTAGGGGAGTGCGGTCTTGACTTCCATTACGACCACTCGCCGCGAACACGGCAAGCGGAGGTCTTCGCCGCCCAGATCGCCCTCGCCCATACCCACGACCTCACCTTGGTGATCCACACCCGGGAGGCGTGGCCGGAAACCTTCGCCATTCTCTCGGCCGAAGGGGTGCCCGAGCGCACCGTGTTCCATTGCTTCACCGGCGGCCCCGAAGAGGCCCGCCGCTGTCTTGATCTCGGCGCCGTGTTGTCCTTCAGCGGGATCGTTACCTTTGCCTCCGCCATCGCCCTCCACGATGCGGTTGCCCTGTGCCCCCTCGATGCGTTGTTGGTGGAGACCGACAGTCCTTATCTGGCTCCGGTGCCGCATCGCGGGAAGCGGAATCAGCCGGCGTGGGTCACCGAGGTGGGGGCTCGTATCGCCGAGCTCAAGGGCCTCGCCGTCGAAGATGTTGCGGCGGCCACCTGGGAAACGGCCCACACCGTCTACCGGCTACCCCCCGATTGACCCCTATTACCAGTCGTTCAATAAATCACAAGGTAGTAGTTTGCGGTTGTGTTACGGGCGCGCGTAATGTTGGAACGTCATGTCAGCCGAGTTTCCCCGCCGCCCCCAGACTCACCTGGACGGGGTAGATCCTCCGAACCTCCCTGGCGAGCCGGGCGGGGATCCCCACGCCGGCCAAGGGCCCCCTGCGGGGCGCGGGCGGCGCAGTCGGATGGCGTTGGCCCTCGCCATCACCCTGGCGGCGCTGCCGCTGTTGGTGATCGACAACCTCCCCGCCACCGCCGAGACCGAAGATGTGCGTGTGGCCACCGTGGCCGCGCGTGACCTGGCCGCGTCCTCCACCACCACGACCATGCCGACGCCCTCCACCACCGTGACCACCGTGACCACCGTGGCCCCCGCTCCGCCCACCACCGCCGCCACCGCGCCGGTGCGGGCGCGGGTGGCCGCCCCGCCCACCACCGTGGCCGCGCCGACCACGACGACGCCCCCGGCGACCGGCGGCCCCGCCGACCCGAACGATCCGGCCAACTGGGATCGGATGGCTCAGTGTGAGGCTGGCGGCAACTGGGGGATCAACTCCGGCAACGGCTACTACGGTGGCCTGCAGTTCTCGTTGAGCGTCTGGACCGATACGGGCGGGGTGGGCTATCCGCACGAGGCGTCGCGTGAGGAACAGATCAAGCGCGGCATGATCCTGCAGGCACGCGGCGGATGGGCCCAGTGGCCCACGTGCGCTCGCTCCCTCGGCTTCCTCTGATCCCGGCGCCGCTGGTCGTGGCTCACCGTCGGGGATGCCGCCGCTCAACTCGGAAGGCCGCACCGGACTCTGGCAGGCTCAGAGGGTGACGCACTCGCCGACGGAGATCCGGGCGATGCTGGCGGACGGTGGGGTAGAACCATCGCGCGCTCTGGGGCAGAACTTTTTGGCCGACGCCAACGTCATCCGCAAGATTGTGCGGCTGGCCGGGGTGCGCTCCGGTGACCGGGTGGTGGAGATCGGGGCCGGACTCGGGTCGCTCACCCTCGGCTTGGCGGAGGCGGGCGCGGTGGTGACCGCCATCGAGATCGATCGTCGCCTCGTTCCCATTCTGCGTTCGGTGGCCGAGCCGGTGGGGGCAACGGTGGTGGAGGCCGATGCCATGGAGATGGATTGGCCGACGCACCTGGGGGAGGGGCCGTGGTCGCTGGTGGCGAACCTGCCCTACAACATCGCCACTCCACTGGTGCTCGATATCCTGGCCAGCGTTCCCGCCATCGAGCGCATGCTCGTGATGGTGCAACTCGAAGTAGGGGAGCGCCTGGCGGCCACCCCGGGGACAAAGGCTTACGGGATCCCCTCGGTCCGTCGAGCGTGGTGGGCCGACGCCGAGGTGGTGGGCAAGGTGTCGCCGGGGGTGTTCATCCCCCCACCGCGGGTGGAGTCGGCCCTCGTGTCGATCCGCCGACACGAACCGGCCGGCGATGATGCCCAACGGCAGGCGGTGTTCAGCCTCGTGGAAGCCGGCTTCGGTCAGCGCCGTAAAATGTTGCGACGCTCCCTGGCCGCGATGGTGGCCCCGGAGGCCTTCGTCATGGCCGGGATTCGTCCTGAGGCGCGCGCGGAGGAACTCGTGATTGCCGACTGGCTCCGGCTGGCCGCCGCGGCGACCCCCTGACCGGCTCGTTACCGGCCCGCCCGCCGTCGGCTCTACGCTGACGGGGTGCTCGCTCCTGCGAAACTGACCCGCTCGCTGCGGGTGGTGGGGATGCGGCCCGACGGCATGCACCTCATCGAGGCCGAGATGGTGACCATCGACCTCGCCGACACCGTGACCTTCGCCGAGGGCGATGGCCTCGAGTTGACCGGTGCCGGGGCTGATGTGTCGCCGGGCGATGACAACCTCGTGCGACAAGCCCTGGCGGCGGTGGGGCGGACCGCCCACGTGCGGGTGGTCAAGCGCATTCCCTCGGGGGCGGGGCTGGGCGGGGGTTCAGCCGATGCCGCCGCAGTTCTGCGCTGGGCCGGTGAAAGCGACCGGACCCTCGCGGCCACTCTCGGGGCCGACGTGCCGTTTTGTCTGCTGGGCGGCCGGGCTCAGGTCACTGGCATAGGGGAATGTCTCGAGCCCTTGGCGTTTCTGCCGATCACCTTCACCCTGCTCACCCCGCCGGTCCATTGCGCCACCCCGGCGGTGTACCGGGCCTGGGACGACCTCGGGGGACCCCGAGGGGACGGCCCCAACGATCTTGAACCCGCCGCCCTCGCGGTGGCCCCCGAACTGGCGTACTGGCGCGACCGTCTTGGCGACGCCACCGGCCACACCCCAGTGCTCACCGGCAGTGGCAGTACCTGGTTCGTGGAGGGCGAGTACGAGGGCGACGGCTTCGTGGTGGCCCGCACGATCCCGGCCTGACCGACCCGCCCGTGGCCTCGGGCCCTCTGCGCGCCGACCGCCCCTGGGGAGGGGCGGTCGGTCAGCGAGATCGGTTGTGGGGGGGAGCGAGCCGGCTACTTGCCGGCTGCTCTGCGCTTGAAACGCGTGCGCTTCAGCATCTTCTTGTGCTTCTTCTTGCGCATGCGCTTACGGCGCTTCTTGATCAATGAACCCATGAGGATGGCCACGCTACCGGTGCCGCCCGGGTTGGCGCCAACGCTGGCCCATCCACCCCCCCGGCGACCGCTCGGAAGCGGCTCGGGCGGCGGTGATCCAGGCGGAAACGTGCGCTTGGGTTCACTAGGCGTATCCTGGCGCCACCGATCGGGGGTAGTTCAATTGGCAGAACACCGGCCTTTGGAGCCGGATGTTGGAGGTTCGATCCCTCCCCCCCGAGCCATGGATCCCGCCGAGCCCATCGGGCGCCCGCCGCGGTCAGGCCCGGGTTGTTTGATCATCGCCCTTCTCCTCCCGGTGGTGATGGTGGTGGGCATCGTCATCGGGGCGGTCCTCAACCAGCAGGAAGATCCCCAGGGTGAGAAATCCCTGACCCTCGCCGAGGGCACGCTCGAGGCCACCGATTGGCGCGTGACGGCTGAGCGCGACATCGAGGGTGAGACATGCACCTTCCTTTACGCCGCCGGCGAGCAAGTCGCCGGCGCCTGCACCCTGACGCCCCAAGACGCCACCTTCGGGGACCAGACGGTGGTGTTCGGCCGGTCGGCGGGCACGACTGATGCGGTGTCGCTCCAACTGACCGACGGGAAGGTAGTGAGTATCGACACTCAGCGAGCCGCCGGTTTCGACGGTCGCTTTTACGTGCAGGTGGTGCCGGGCGATGTGGATGCGGAAGGGTTCGCCCCCTAGAAACCGTTGTTTTTGGCGCCGATGGGGCAGTGGCGGAGGCCGTCGAAACGAGATAACGGGACCGGGTGGCCCACGCGGGGTAGACCTGAGGGGTGAGTGAACGCCACCTATCCGCTGTCGTACTGGCTGCTGGGGCGGGATCGCGCATGCGGTCCACCCGTCCCAAGCCCCTCCATCTTCTCTGCGGTCGAGCGATGGTGCTCTATGTCCTCGATGCCCTCCCCGCCGCCGAGATCGGTCGGGCCGTGGTGGTGGTGGGCCACGAGGCCGAGCGAGTGACCAAGAAACTGACCGAAGACAGTGCCGGCCTCCGGCTCGAGTTCGTGGAACAATCCCGTCAGCAGGGCACCGGCGACGCAGTGTCGGTGGGCCTCACCGGCCTGTCCGACGACGACCTCGACGACGATCTCGATGTGCTGGTGCTCCCCGGCGACACCCCCCTCCTGCGTCCCGCCACCATCGATGCCCTGGTGGCTGAGCATCGCGAATCCGGGGCGGCCTGCACGATGCTCACCGCCCACCTCGACGATCCCACCGGGTATGGACGCATCGTGCGGGTGGGCAAGGACGAGCGCGTGGCGCGGATCGTGGAGCACCGCGACGCCACCCCTGAGCAACGGGCGATCCACGAGATCAGCACAGGGATCTTCTGCTTCCGGCGCAGTCTGTTGGCCCCCGCCCTGCGGCTGGTGCACCCCAACAACAGCCAGGGTGAGTACTACCTCACCGATGTGGTGGAGGTGCTCACCGACGCCGGCCATCGAGTGGTCACCCTCATGGCGGGCGATCCCGATGAGACCCATGGCATCAATGACCGTGCCCAACTCGCCCACGCCGAAGCCGAGCTCCGCCGCCGCACCAACGCCGCCTGGCTGGCCAAGGGCGTCACGATGGTGGATCCCTCCACTACCTACATCGACACCACCGTGGTGCTCGCCGCCGACGTCACACTGTTCCCCGGCGTGATGCTCCAGGGCCTCACCACCATCGGCCGGGGTGTCGAGATTGGCCCGGGCTGCCGCCTGGTGGACTGCACCGTGGGCGAGCACACCACTCTCGAGCACACCGTCGCTCGACACAGCAGCATCGGGGACGATTGCGTGGTGGGTCCCTACGCCGTTTTGGAACCAGGCTCCGAAATCTCGTCAGGTACCCACACCGGTGCGTTCTACACTCCTACCGTCGCCCCGCAGTAAAGGAACCCATGGAGCTGATTACCAAGAAGAGGCTGCATCTACTGGCGGGCCGATCGAACGTGCCGTTGGCCACCGAGATCGCCGACAAGTTGGGCGTGGAACTCGGCCATCCCAACTTGGTGGAGTTTTCCAATGGAGAGATCCACGCCAAGCTCGGGGAAAATGTGCGCGGCGCCGACGTGTTCATCATCCAGACGCACGGCTCCACCGAGGAACTTTCCGTAAACGATGTGATCATGGAGCAACTGATCATGATCGATGCCGCCCGGCGAGCCTCGGCCAAGCGCATCACCGCCGTGATCCCCAACTACGGCTACGCCCGCCAGGACCGCAAGGCCGAGGGCCGTGAGCCGATTACGGCCAAGTTGGTGGCAAACCTGTTTGCCTCGGTGGGGGCCAACCGGCTGATGTCGGTGGACCTGCACTCCGGACAGATCCAAGGCTTTTTCGACGGCCCCGTCGACCACCTCACCGCCATGCCGGTCCTCGTCGACTACATCAAGAACAACCTCCCTGATGACCTTGTGGTGGTGTCGCCTGATGCCGGCCGGGTGAAGGTGGCGGAGCGCTACACGAACCAACTCCAGGCCGACCTCGCCATCGTGCACAAGCGCCGGGTGAAGGGCGTGAAGAACAGCGTGGAGGCGGTGGAGATCGTGGGCGACGTCGGCGGCCGGACCTGCGTGATCATCGACGACATGATCGATACTGGCGGCACCATCTGCGCCGCCGCCGACCAACTCCGGGAACGGGGGGCCGCCGATATTTACGCCCTCGCCACCCACGGAGTGCTGTCGGGGCCGGCCATCGACAGGTTCAAGAACTCCGTGATCAGCAAGGTGATCGTCACCAACACCTTGCCCCTCGGTCCCGAAAAGCAGATCGACAAGATCGAGGTGTTGTCGGTGGCCCCGATCCTCGCCGAGGCGATCGACGCGGTATTCGAAGACAATTCCGTCTCGGAGATCTTTGGTGGCGCCAACCAGAACTAACGGTTCTGCTCGTCAGCGTTGCCTCGGGTCAGAGATAGTCGGAGAGCACGTCGGTGAGTTCATCGAGTTGGGCCAGATCAGTGACCGTGGGCACGAGTTGGATTTCGTCGTAGCCGGCGGCGGCGGCGGCATCCACTGCTGATCGCACGGCCGCCGGCCCTGCCGCCGTGCAGGACTCGGCGAGGGCATCGGCGAGCGCCGGGCCAAACACGCCAAGGTAGTGGCGGGCATACGCCTGCAGCTGGGGAAGGGGTTGGGCGCCGAGAGCGAACCACCAACTTGTCATGAGGAAGGGCGGCTCGGTTCGCCCGGCGACTGTCCAGGCCGAGCGGATGCGATCTGCTCCACCCCCCAGAGCCGCCGGTGAGGGGTCGAGTTCGAATCCGTTGATGCCGTCGGCCCACCGAGCGCTCCGGGCCAGGGAACGCGGTCCTACCCCCGCCGAGATGATCGGAATCCGATGAAGTGGGGGTGGGCCGAGGGGCGCGTGCCCCGGCACCGCTGGCTCTCCGTCCCAAAGGCGGCGCAGGCGGGCCACCTGGGTGTCGAGGCGGTCCCAGCGCTGCGCAACGGGCATGTTGAGGGCCTCGTAGTCCTCCGACCGGCCACCCACACCGACCCCCAGCACCGCCCGCCCCCCGGAGAGCACATCGATCGTGGCCATCTGCTTGGCTACCCACACCTCCGAATGCATGGGGAGCACCACCACCGAGGCAGCGATGGCGACCGTTTCGGTGACAGCGGCGGCGGCGCTCAGCACCGAGAACATCTCGAGGTTGCGGTACGAAATTCGCTCGCCGAAGCCAATGGTGGAGTACCCGTCGGCTTCGATGCGCCGGGCCCACTCCAGTACCCCCCGGCGGTCAAGGCCGTCGAGCATGGCGGGCAGGGCGAGTCCGATTCGCATGGGACGAGATCTTGCCAGGTGGCTCGGGATCGGGCCGACCAAGTACCCTGGCCCGGTCAACCACCGAACCAACCGCGCTCCGGCGCGATCTCAGACGTAGGAGCATCCGATGGCCGAGATCATTCTCCAGGCAACCCCGCGCCCTCCCCAGGGCACCCGTCCCGCCCGTCGTCTACGCAACGAGGGCAAAATCCCCGGCGTGGTCTACGGCCTCGGGGCCGACCCGATCCCCCTCATGGTGGAGTGGCGCGAACTGCGGGCCGCCCTCATCACCGAGCAGGGCCTCAACGCGGTCATCAACCTCGATGTCGCCGGTGAGCGGATGCCCACCCTGGTGAAAGACATGCAGCGTCATGCGGTGCGTCGCAACATCCTGCACGTCGACTTCATTCGAGTGGACCTCGACAAGACCGTCGAGGTCGAGGTGGCGATCCACCTCGAAGGCGAAGCCAAGCATGTGGCCGACGACGACGGCGTGGTGGATCAGGTGCTCACTTCCCTGCTTATTACCGCCAAGCCAGCCGACATCCCCGCCGGCCTTACCATCAACATCTCCGCTCTCGAGATCGGGAGCGCCCTGCGGGTGAGTGATATCGCGCTGCCCGCCGGGGTGACCACGACCGCCGATCCCGACGAGGCCGTGGTGACCGCCAGTCGTCAGGTGTCTGACGCGGTGGCGGCCGGCGACGACGCCCCCGGGGCCGACGGTGCCGAGGCGGTTGAGGGCGGCGAGGCCAGCGGTGATAGCGGCCCTGACGCCAGCGGCGGCGACGAAGGCTGATGTTTGGGCGACGGGGTGGCGCGACGTTGCGTCGCGGCACCCCGGCGGACCTGCTCGTGGTCGGGCTGGCCAACCCGGGCGCCGAATACGACGGCACCCGCCACAACGTAGGAGCCGAGGTGGTGCACCTGCTGGCGCAACGCCACGGCGCCACCCTCCGCAAGGGCAAGGAACGCGCCCTGGTGGACGAAGTGACGGTGGGGGAAAAGCGGCTGGCGCTGGCTATCCCGCTCACCTACATGAACCTCTCGGGCGAGGCGGTGGCGCCGTTGGTGCGCCGCCATGGGATCGATGACCCCCACCGCCTGGTGATCGTGCACGACGAACTCGACCTCCCCGTGGGCACGCTGAAGGTGAAGGTAGGGGGCGGGTTGGCTGGCAACAACGGTCTCAAGTCCGTCAAGGCACACCTCCACACCGACGATTTCGTGCGGGTGCGGATCGGGATCGGCAAGCCACCGGGCAAGGCCCAGGGCGTGGATCACGTCCTGAAGAAGCCCGGCAAAGCCGACCGCGCCGAACTAAACGTCGTGGTGCAGGAGGCCGCCGACGCCGTGGAACTCATCCTGCGAGGCGACCCCGACCAAGCCATGAACCGGTACAACACCCAGCCGCTGGGGTAGTTCTGCCGCCGCCACGACGTGCGCAACGCCAGCGGCGGTCGCCGAGGGGGCATCATGGGGGGATGAGCAATGAGATCGCCATCATCGTGGGGCAGGGATACGTGGGCTTGCCACTGGCGATGCGGGCGGTGGCCGCTGGGTACGAGGTGATCGGCTACGACGTGGACGAGGCGCGGGTGGCGGCGTTGGCCTCGGGCACGTCGTTCGTGGAGGACATCAGTGATGACGATGTGGCGGCTGCCCTGGCCACTGGTCGTTATCGCGCCGTCTCCACCCTCGAGGACCTCACCCGTTTTGATGTGGCCATCATCACGGTGCCGACGCCGCTGCGCGAGAGCATCCCCGACCTCACCTTCATCGACGAGGCCGGTGCCGATCTGGCCCCGCTGCTGAGGGCAGGGGCCACGGTGGTGTTGGAGAGCACCACCTACCCCGGGACCACCGAGGAGCGCCTCGCCCCCATCCTGGAGGCCGGTTCGGGGTTGCGGGCCGGGGCAGACTTCCACCTCGGGTATTCCCCCGAGCGCATCGACCCGGGTAATCAGACCTACAACCTCGTGAACACCCCGAAAGTGGTGAGTGGGATCGACGCCGCCAGCCTCGCCGCCGTCCAGTTGTTCTACGACCGGATCGTGGAGACCACCGTGCCGGTGTCCACCCCGAAGGAAGCTGAACTCACGAAACTCCTCGAGAACACGTTCCGGCACGTGAACATCGCCCTGGTGAACGAACTGGCGATGTTCGCCCACGATCTCGGAATCGACGTATGGGAGGCCATCGATGCCGCCTCCACCAAACCGTTTGGGTACCTGCGTTTCACGCCCGGGCCGGGGGTGGGTGGCCATTGCCTCCCGGTAGACCCGAGTTACCTCTCCTGGCAGGTGAAGCGCCGACTGGGCCAGAGTTTCCGCTTCGTGGAATTGGCCAACGACGTCAACGAGCACATGCCCGACTACGTCGTGCGACGCCTGTTCAGTGCCCTCAACGACCAGGGCAAACCCATTCGGGGGAGTCGGATCCTCCTCCTGGGCGTCTCCTTCAAAGCCAACGTGGGGGATTGGCGGGAGAGCCCGAGCCACCGAGTGGCCCATCTACTGGCCGATCTGGGCGCGGAACTGCTGGCCGCCGATCCGCACGTGGCCCCCGATCGCTTCCCCACCGGGGTGCGTCCCGTAGAGGCCACGCCCGAGGAGATCGCGGCAGCCGACGCCGTGGTGCTGTTGGTGGACCACGCCGCCTTTGATCCCGCCATGATCCTGGCCCACGCCCGCTATGTGCTTGATACCAAGGCCAGCCTGCCCCACGCCGTCAACGTCGAACGTCTCTAAACCACCCGGCGGGGGCTACGGCCCGGGCCGGGGCGACGAATCGTTGACCGCCGCCACGGCCTCGTTGATGTCGCTGTGCACCATGCCCAGCACCGGCACGTGTTGGGCGAGATCACAGACGATGTCGAGGCCTTGGTTACCGATCTCGGTCAGGTTCAGGGCGTGCTCGAGCAGTGCCCCCGCGGCCGATGCCGGGTCGAGCATCTCGAGATGCAGCCGTGCTCCGGGTTGGAAAAAGGCGATGATCACCCGCTCCACCGGGCCGATGGGGCCGAAAAGGATCGTCACGTCCGCCCGCACGTCGGTGACCTTGGTGGCGGAGGACGGGGAGGGATCGAGCCGGAGAATTCGTCGACTCTCGTCGCTCAGAGCCAGTGGGGCGGGGTAGGCGAGCGCCACCGTCGGCCCCGATTGGAGGCCTACGATGGCGTCACTGGCGTAGTCCCAGCCGAGGCGAACGAGGGCGGCGGCGAGGGTGGTGGCCCCCGATCCGGGCGGACCGGGCAACAAGACGACCTCCCCGGCGGGGGAACGTACACACCCCGAACGCAGGACGAGACAATCGTGGGCGTGGGTGGCGATCGAGCGGAGGAGGGGGGGCAGGGCGTCGAGCGCCTCGGCCGGCGAGGGGTAAGAGCAGGCCGGACCCCAGCCAGTGAGGGTGACGCCACCCCCGGGGTGGGCCTCCATGCCGATGGTCATGGTGATCGGCACGGAAGCCCGCAGCGACGCCACGAGCGCCTCGGCCTGGGCCAGGAGGGCGGCGTCGTTGCTCTGGATGACCACCCCGGTGGTCAGCACCCGCAGCCCTGCGCTGGCATAGGGACCGGCACGATCGACGGCGATCGTGCTCTCCGGCACTACCGGGGTGGCCAGCACATCGCGGGAACTCACCAACCCGATCTCGCTCAACATCTCCAAATAGGCGTGCACATCGGCGGCTACGTCATCGGCGGGACCGCCGCTGATGGCGGCGATCTCCGCCACGAGCCCTTCGGTGGAGGACTCCCCGTCACAGAGATCCAACACCCAGCCCGCCTCGGGACTCAAGATATGAGTGGCCTCGGTAGCGAGGTCATACGCCACGGACCACTCGGCCAGCGTGGAGCGGAGAATGCCAGGAGAGGGATACGGGAGAACGGCCAGGGTCACAGACTAGAACGTCTCCCCTGATTCCCGGGCCGGTGGTGGGGGGGTCGATTCCCCCTCCGGTGCCGGGGGAGCCAATCCCGCTGGCGTAGGCTTACCCGCAACGGTGGGCCCTTGGTGCCCCCACGCGCTATGACCCTTCTCGACGACCTCCCTCCGGTGCCGCTACCGCTTCTCTTGGTGGTCAACCCTCCGGTGACCCTATGACCACCCTGAAGCGGGCGGTCTCGGCGGTGGTCCCCGACACCGTTCTGAGCCTCTGGCAGATCCTCGGCCGACTATTCGGCCGCCGCCGCCGCCGACTCATCGCACATCCCATCCTCGGCGCGGTCATCGCGCTCTCGGAGACGGTGTCGCTCCTCACCATTATTCGCCTGTTGTTGCTCCTCGTGGAGGACGACAACCGTGCCGATCTCACCTGGGGGCCGCTCAACGCTTCGTTGTCCTTTGGTGGCCTCGCCGGCGTGGCGGCCGTCAGCCTGCTGATCACGCTGCTCGCTCGAGTGGCCGAAGCCCGAGTGTCGGCCCGGAACCAAGCCTTCGCGCTGCGCCAGGCCCGTTCGTTGGTGATCGACACCTGGTTCGCGGCGGACTGGGAGCAACTGCACGCGTCTCGGCTCGGCCACCTCCAGCAGCTCCTCGGCCTGAACGCCCAGCAAGCGGTCGTGCCCGTCCAGCTCCTCGGCGTCGCCTCGGTGTCGCTCATCAGCCTGGCCGTGTACCTCGTCATCGTGGTGATCAGCGCACCGACGATCGCCCTGTTGTTCGCGGTGGTGGCGGTCGGTTCGGCGGCGATGCTCAAGCCGCTGCGGCGATCCTCGAAGGGGCTGGCGCGCACCCAGGCCGCCATGCTCGGCGAGCTCCAGCTCAACGCCACCTCCTACGTGAATCTCAACCGTGAGCTCCACGTGTTCGGTGTTGAGGCGGCGGCGGCCGAGCACCTCAAGGACCTCAGCGTGATGACGGCCGACAGCTACGCCCGGCTCAAGTTCATCCAGCGGCTGCTGCCCAACATCTACCAGCAGGTGCTGCTGGGGGCGGTCGTCGCCGTGGTGATCGTTGGACGGATCCTCGATGTCGATGCCGTCCAGTTCGGCACCGCCGCCATCCTGGCGGTGCGCTCCCTCAGTTACATCCAGCAGCTCAACTCCTCCACGCAGATCTACATCGAGACGCGGCCGTTCCTCGAGGACCTCCTCGAGTCGGTGAGTGAAAACCGCAAGCTGCGCCGCCCGCGCGGCGATGCGGTACTCGACGCTGTGCACACCATCTCGCTCGACTCGCTGGGCTATCGCTATCCGTCCGGGACGCAGGCGCTGCAGGGGATCGACATCGAGCTGTCGGCCGGTGACTGGTTGGGGATCATCGGGCCCTCGGGCGGTGGCAAGACCACGCTGGCCAATATCCTGGCGGGGCTGCTCTCGCCGACCGCGGGCACCATGGGCATCAACGGTCGGCCCGCCGAGGCCTACTCGGCGCAGTCGTGGACGGCGCAACTCGGTCTGCTGTCCCAAGAACCCGTTCTCTTGGCGGCGACGATCGAGGAGAACATCGCCTTCCACCGACCGGCGACGTTGGAGCAGGTGCGGATCGCCGCCGCCCGGGCCGGAATCGATCGGGAGATCGAGGTCCTCGCCGAGGGCTACGACACCCTCGTCGGCGAGGGGCACGCCTCCCTGTCGGGCGGCCAGCGGCAACGCCTCGCCCTGGCCCGGGCGTTGCTGGCCTCGCCAACGTGCCTGATCCTCGATGAGCCCACCAGCGCCCTCGACGCCGCCAACGAAGCCCTCGTGGAGCGTTCGCTGCGCGAGATTTCCTCCGAGTCCATCGTGATCGTCGTGTCCCACCGCGAAGCGCTGCTGCGCCGCTGCAACCGCTTCCTCGTGCTCGAGCAGGGCCGGGTCGTCGCCCAGGGCGGTGCCACCGACGTCGATCTGGCGGCTCGGATGGCGACGACGACGATGTGATCGTCGCCATCTGTGGCCGGTTGGCGGCGGCGGTGTCAGGCCCCCCGGCGCGTGCTGAACCGGCGGATGACGGCCGCCACGGTGGTGCGAACGGTGGAGTCCCAGCCCATGATGGCGCGGAGCTCGTCGGGGGTGCGGAGGTGGTCGGCGCCCAGTTCCGCACCGGCGATGGCCCGCAGCGGCTCGCCGTCGGTGGCCTGCTCGAGCTCCTCGTGCAGCGCCTTGCCCCGGCCCTCGGTAGGGGGCTGGCGGCGCTCAGGGTGCCGCAGTAGTTGGGCGTCGCGTCCGAGGTACGACGCGTACAGCAGGGCGGTGGTGAGGCAGTTCGACACGACGCGGCGATGATCGAGGATCTGCAGGATCTGGCGGATCAACATGGTGGGATCGTCGCTCACCACCCACGGGGGTCGCAGCCAATTGGTGGTGATCGTCGCCTCGGGGAGGTCGGTTTGGTAGAGCGCGCCGGTGTGCCCATCGTCGAACTCATAGGGATGAAGGTTCACCGTGGTGGAGGTGGCATCGAGGTCCCTTACCTGATCGATGAGGGTTGAGTGCACCTCGCTGGCCAGGGGGGCGCTGCGGAGTTGATGACACGGGTAGACGAGGAGGTCCTTGGTGGGTTCACGGGCCAAGGCGGGCTTCAAGAACTCATGCAAGTACAAGAACGGCGCCCCGATGGCCTCCACGGCGTGGCCCGGATGACGCGTTGCGGTGGCCGTGCGGTTGGCTTCGGACCAGACGAACAACGGTGCCCTGGGGATCAGACGCATGTCGGCCGGAAATCCCGATTCGGGCTTCCACCCGTGCTGGATGTAGCCGAAGGTTCGCTTCGGGCGATGGATCGAGGCGGCCCACGACAGGATCATTTCGTGGCCGTAGTAGTCGTTGGAAGGGTGCATGGTCAGTCGTCCTGGTGGGATTCGAGGAGAAGGTCGATCTCCGTGAGGCCTGCCCGTACCACCGCTTCGGCGAGCAGGAAGTCCAGTGGTTCGTCGATGTTGACCGACCGCTCAGGGGGCATCGGGTAGGGGATCTCCGGGTTCCCCCATACCGAACCGCCGGTCACCGTGGGCCGGTGAGCCAGATAGATGGCTCCGTTGCGAAGGTAGGCGGGAGGAAGGTCCTGACGACGGGTGGGGACGTCATCGCCGGCGATGTAGGGCTGGAGGCGGTCCTGGGTCAGGCGCTTTACCCGCAGCGGATGGGCATCGAAGATCCGCACAACGCTCGTGACGCTGGCGGCCGGGTTCGGGGTGGCTTCCAGGAGATCCACCGCCGCATCGATATCCCAGCCCCGGCGAAACGGTGTGGTGGGTTGGAGCGTGAGGATGTAGTCGTAGGTGCGTCCGGTGGCTTGCTCCACGCGCTCAATGGCATGCTGAATCACCGGGGCGGTGGGGGCCTCATCGGTGGCGAGGGCGTCGGGTCGGTCGATCACCTCGGCCCCGTACGAGCGAGCCACGTCGGCGATCTCAGGATCCTCGGTCGACACCACGAGGTCGGTTACCCGTTCACTCGCTCGGCCCGCCGCGATGGTGTAGGCGAGGAGTGGGTGGCCTCCCAACACCCGAATGTTTTTCCGCGGGACGCCGCGGGACCCTCCTCGCGCCGGGACCACCGCCAGTACGAGAGGTCGTGGATCGGTCATGTCACTCCTGAGGGCTGCACCCAATAGTCGAGCAGGGGCTCCCCGGGGGAGGGAGTTGACGCGCACCGCTCGATCCACTCGGTGGCTCGAGCCACCGATTCGTTACCGCTGACGGCGCACCATTCCTGCGCCCAGGCTACGAGTTGCTGGCGGGCGAGGGGGTCGGCGGCCGATTGGCGGGCGTGGGCAACCGCCGTGGGCAGATCGGTGTTCGACGCGCACAGCCGAGCGTAGGGCTCGCGAATCACGAGGTAGGACGGATCCCCGGCGGTAGGGGAGGCCAGCTCAATCACCGGAACTCCATGGGCCATCGCCTCCCACGCCACCCCACTGGAGCGTTGGATCACGCACGGGTGGTCGCCCCGCAGCAACTCGGCCGTCCAGCCGTCGTGCACCACCCAGTGCGCCGGCCAGAGATCCGCGTAGTGCTGCTGGTGGCGCATCCGAGGGTGGGGCGACACGACCACGGCCGGCGCCGCCGCGTCCACCGCCGCCACCTGCTCGCGCACTTCGGCGACGGGTTGGGG
Organism: Actinomycetota bacterium; assembly: GCA_009886035.1. Lineage (GTDB taxonomy): Bacteria > Actinomycetota > Acidimicrobiia > Acidimicrobiales > VFJN01 > VFJN01. Next base: position 22,414 of record VFJN01000089.1, on the reverse strand, counting down.
CCGCGGGGCGAAGATCACCGCCGCCTCGGGATTCAGGTGCGGGGGGAAAACCACATGCGCCTGGGGATTGCCCACCACCGATAGGGCCCCTCGGGCACCCAGCGACTGGTAGAACTCCACCTCCCGGGGCCCCCGTAACCCGGCAAAATCAGTGGGGAGATCCCGGTACTGGTATGTGTTGGCCACCGGGGCGTGGGGGAGGTAGGCCGTGGGAATCTGGCGCGACCGGGCGGCTTGGATCAGCGCCCGAGAACTGGTGGAGTGCTGGGAGGCCAGCACCACCAAGCGGGGGGCGATGGAGTCGAGCGCGACCTCGGCGCGGGCACGGGCCCGCACCGCGGCCTGGAGGGCCCGCTCCACGGCCTGGGGCACCCCGTCCGGAAGCGACTGGTGTAACGCGACGCGTAAATAGCGGAGGTCGCGTGTTCCCGCGATGAGCAGCGACAGCGCCGGGCGAACGGCGCGGACTACCGGCGCCACGCCGCGAGCCTGGGCGGTGGAGTGGATCACCGGGGCGAGGGTGGCCTGCGGGTTGGCCCCTTCGTAGGCGAACAGCACATCGTCCACGGTGATGAGGGACGACCCGCGTGTCGTCGCCAGTGCGGCCAGCCAGGTGGCGATGGTCGGGCGGGCCGCTCGGCCTCGGACTCGCTCCGGGGGGGCCACCGACCCCCGGGCATGGTCGAGGAGCGCGGTGGGCGCAGCCGACCAGAGCAGGTCCCGCCCCCGACCATCGCTGGCGATCGTTCGCAACAGCGCATCGGCTACCCCCTCGAGCCCATCGGCGCTCGTGCACTCGACCGGCAGACCGGGATCGCTCATGGCACGACGCCGAGCTCCGCATAGATCTGGAGCACGAGCGGGGCCAGGGCGTCGGCGTTGCGTTCCTGGCCGAGGCGTTTGGCCACCAGTGCCCGGGCCTTCCGGCCCTCGACGTCGGCCACCGCCACCAGGATCTGTTCGGCAAGGGCACGCGAATCGCTGGGCTCGGCCAGCCATCCGGTCCCGTCCTGGCGGATGGTTTCCCCCAGCGCTCCGGTGTTGGACGCGATGACCGGCGTACCAAAACTGTAGGCCACCCGGACGGTGCCGCTCTGGGCCGCGAAGGCAGGAAGGTAGGGGACCACCACCGCCCAGGCGCGGGCGTAGAGGGTGGCTTGGCGTTCGGGGGTGATCCAGCCAATCTCGACGCGGATACGCGAATCATGTTGGGCATGGCGCGCGATGAGTTCCTCGATCTGGGGATCACCGCGCCCGGCGATCCGAAAAAGGATCGGGGTACTGCGAGGAATCGACGCGATGGCATTGAGCAACACCTCGAGTCCCTTGTTGTGACGCAGGGTCCCGAAGAACAGTATTTCCTTGGGTTCTTCGGCGGGGTGGTCGCTGGCCCGTTCCACCCGGGGGCTCGGGAGCGGCACCACCGAGATCCGTTCCGGCGCAATCCCGAACTCGTCGGCGAGTCGGGTGCGGAGGCTTTCATGGGCCACGATGAGACGGTCGGGCACGCTGTACGCGAATCGATGAATCAGCGTCTCGAGGGCGCGGGGTCCGCGTTGATCGTGCGGGCGCACGTTGTGGATGGATAGCACCAATGGCCGCCCTTTCCGCCGGAGCAGGGGGAGGGCAATCCAGTCCGTGAACATGTTGAACGTGTGGAGGTGGACGAGATCAAAGTTGCCGTTGGAGATTTCTTTTTGGCGGAAACGGGCACGGTTGGCGGCCACCTTCGCTCGCCGGAACCGGGTACTTTTCCGAAAGAGTTCGTTGGCGGGAGCGGGGAGGTCGCGCACGAGGGTGAGCTCGTCGTCCCGTCGGGGAAGACGAACCCCGAATCGGCTGTACACCGAGTGCAGCACGAGGTCGGAGACCTGACCCACCACGGCCTGGGCCAGTTCGATCTCCGACGCGTTGTCGAACGGGGCGTACCAGTAGATCCTCATGGCTGGCCGGGTCGGCCCCGCACGTCCACGCCGATGACATCCACATGGCCGAGTCGTGGCTCCACGAATTCGATGATCGACGCGTCGCCCTCGACGGAGAGCGAGATCGGGCGTTGCAGGTTGCGGGTGAGGAAGCGCACGTTATTCTCCCGTCCGTCCACCACGACCACGGTTCCCGGCAGCAGTGTGGGCTCCATGACGAGAATATCGGCGGCCATCACCGTGCGCTCCGGGGCGGAGAAATCGAGGCCGTTGACGGCCCCGGTGACATCGGCCGGATCAGGGCCGTCGAGGTAGATGAAGTCGGGGACCACATTGGGAAGGGTGTCGTAGGTGTGGCACAGCCGGCCGCCGAAGGTGGTGGCCGACACGGCGCTGTGTCTCAGGTGCACGCGGGCCGCAAGATCGGCGGGGATGCGCTCGGCCGTATGGTCGATCCAGCGCTGGTTGGCATCCACGCTGAACACCTGGAACAACTGCGAATTACGCGTGATCCGCTCCCGGAGTTCCTCGCCGTGGGTTTGTTCGTTCTGGTCCAGGGCGTGGGCCAGGACGATGGTGGAACAGCCGATCCCAAACTCAAGAACGGTCACACAGGGGCGGGTGCGCACGAGGCGATGGAGCCGAACGAGGTCGTTGACGTCGGGGCGGAGCGCCGATGGGTCGGCGGGGAGGTTCTCGAACAGGGACCGGAGGCCAGAGGCTTCCCAGTACTCAAAGTCCTCAGCGGTGGCCTTCATCCGACGTCATTCTCCATCCTCAATAGGTGAGGCGCTTCTCGATGGTGAGCGCACAGGTGGCGAGCACCTCGGCGATCCGCTGGCCGGCCTGTCCGTCGCCGTAGAGGTGCACGCCCGGCGCCATTCCGCTGTCCAAGTGGCGTTGCAGGGCGGACAGGATTTCCTTGCTCGAACTCTCGACGTCGATCACGTTGGGCCCGCGCTCCCGGCCGTGCTGTCGAGTGCCGATGTTCACCACGGGCACACCGAGGTAGGAACACTCGCGAATGCCCACGCTGGAGTTGCCGATGACACAGCGGGCCCGACTGATCAAACGGAGGAAGTCCTCGGGGGGGAGGTTCTTGAAGAAGTAGACATGGGGGAGATCGTGTTCCTCCCGGAACTGTCGGATGCGCTTGGAGATGCGATCGGAACCGGCATCTACGTTCGGCCAAAAAAAGAACACCGGCAGGTCCATCTGGGTGAGGGCAGCGAGTGTCTCATCGATCTGTTGGGCAGCATCGGCGTACTCCGTGGTCACCGGATGCTGCATGATCACCACGTAGTTCTGATCGACGCTGAACTCCTGGCCCACCCCGGCGTAACGGTCGAAGGGATCGAACGGTTCGGTCTCCCGGGCCACTCGATCGGCGAGGTCGATCGACGGGCAGCCGGTGAGAAACACGCTGCCGGGCACCTCACCCATGCGGACCACCCGTTGGCGAGCCAGTTCGGTGGCCACCAGATGAATGTCGGCCAGCTTGGTCACGGCGTGGCGGACCTTCTCGTCGATCGAGCCGGTGATCTCACCCCCCTGCACATGGGCGAGAGGAATGTTCATGTACGAAGCGGCGATGGCGGTGGCGATCGTCTCGTAGCGGTCGGCCACGCTCACCACCACGTCGGGCTGCAGGCGATCAAAGATGGAAGCCAATTCCACCACCCCCAGGCCGGTGGATTTGGCGGTGGTGACGAGGTTTTCGCCTTCCACCACCATGTAGGCCACGGCGTCGGGTTCGAAGCCGTCGGCCCGGATCACATCAATGGCCGGGCCGTAGCGTTCGAGAAGCGCCGAGGCTCCGACGACCAACTGCAGTTCGAGGTCGGCGCGATCGCGCACGGCTTCGAGAACGCTCTTGATGCGGGCATAACTCGGTCGAGCGGTGACAACAACGCACACCTTGCGCAACGAGGCCTCCTGATGGGCAGACAATGGGTGCACCATGGGTTCAGGCCTCCTGGGAGACCAGCCCCCGCAGGCGCTCAGCCAGGAATACCTCGGTGCGGTGCATCGATTCCCAGGTGGCCCCGGCGATGTGAGGAGTGACGATAGCCCGGTCCGGGTGTTCGCTGGCGAACCGCAGCAATGGGCCGCCGGGTATGCCGTTGGGGCTGCGTTCGTCCTCGAGCACATCTACCGCCGCCCCGCCGACGTGGCCGTCGCGCAGCGCCTCTACCAACGCGGCCTCGTCGATGATGGCGCCTCGGGCCGTGTTGATGACGAGCGCCCCCGGGGGAAGCAGCGCCAGTTCGGCCGCACCAATGGCGTGGCGGGTGTGCTCGTTGAGAGGGATGTGCACCGTGAGGATGTTCGTTTGGCGGAGCAATTCGGGCAGCGAGGCCACCAGGGTGACCCCCGGGGTAGCCACGGGCTCCGTGTCGTAGGCGATGACCGGCATCTGAAAGGCCACCCCGTAGCTCGCCACGATCTGGCCGACCCGCCCGAGGCCGAAGATCCCCAGTCTTTTCCCGGCCAGTTCGCAGCCTCGGAAGGCGTCGCGATCCCAGCGGGTATGACTACTGGCGACGGCGACGGGGATTTTGCGGGCCAGTGCCAGCAGCAGGGCCCAGGTGTGCTCGGGGGTGGCGCGCACCGTGCGGAGAAACTCGGTCTCGCCCCCCAGCGTGATCACCTCGATGCCCCGTTCGGCCGCCGCCGTGAGGTCGATGTGATCCGTGCCCGTGGTGGGCGAAGCGATGTATCGGAGGTGCGGGCCGGCCGCCATCACGTCCGCATCGATCTCGTGCCCGAGCCGCACCACGAGCACACCGGCGTCGCCCACTGCCGCGAGAAGACCGTTGCGGTCGAAAGGACCTTCTCTCACCGGACCGATCTCGGCGAGGATGGCGCGGGCCTCCGGGGCGTAGTGGACGGGCTCCGCGATCACGACACGGTGGCGGGCGGCGGTGATCAATGGGGTGGGTCGGCCAGGTCGTCGACGGAGAGCGGGTGGCCGGCGGGTACTGCCACGCGCAGGGTGCGACCCACGATGGCCTCCCGCTCGGCGGCGGGGATGCCAGAGGCCGGTTTCTTGGCGGTGAGGTCGTCGTGGGTGAGCACAGTTCCCTCGGCCAGAGCTCGGGTGCTGATCAGGGACTTACCGAAGAGGTTGCGCACCCCGGACAACTCAGCGGCCACCGCGTCTTTGTCCACCGGGGCCGCCCGCGCCCGCTCGAGGAAACGCACCCCTTCCACCAGCGATTTCAGCTCGTCGGGTTCGAGGGCCACCGGTGAATCGGGGCCGAACATGCGCCGCGAGAACGTCATGTGCACCTCCAGGACCACCGCCCCAAGGGCCACCGCCGCCAGGCCCGGGTAGATCGTGCCGGAATGATCCGACAGGCCCACGGCGCAGCCAAAGCGGGTGCGAAGATCGGCGAGCACGTTGAGCCCCACTCGCTCGGGCGGGGTGGGGTACATCGAGGTGCACTGCAGGAGCACCGGTTCGCTCCCGGCGGCGCGGCAATGATCCACGGCGGCCGCGATGTCGGCATAGGTGGACATGCCGGTGGAGATGAGCACGGGTACGCCTTCGTGGCCGAGGTGGCGCAAGAGGTCGGAGGAAAGGCTTTCCCCCGAGGAGATCTTCCAGGCCGCCACCCCGACCCGGCGGAGCAACTCCACCGCCTCGGTGGAAAAAGCCGAGGAGATGAAGCCGATGTTGCTCTCATCGCAATGGTCGCGCAGGCCCTGCCACTGGGCTTCGGTGAACTCCATGCGCTGCCAGTAGGCGTAGCGGTTGGCATCTTCGTAACTGAAGTTGATCCGCCACGGCTCCTCCGGCGTGCTCTCCGCGGCCGCGATGTGGGTTTGGAACTTGATGGCGTCGACCCCGGCCTCGGCGGCGAGATCGATGAAGGAGTGGGCCAGGCCCAGGCTGCCGTCGTGGCCCTGAGCCACCTCGGCGATGACGGCACAGCGATGATCCTCGATGGCGAGAACCTGCGCGGCGGGGTCGGTCGTACGGCTGGCCATAACACCGCTGATGCTACCCGCCTGGTTGGGGTCGCTCCGGAGCCGAGGGCCGTCGGGCATGATGCAGACCAGATGGCGTCTGACGAACTGACGATCCGGCCCAGTGTTTCGGGGGACCGGGCGCAGGTGCTGGCCGTGGCCGCGATGGCCCTGGGGTGGGCCGACGACGAGCGTGATCGTGAGTTTTTTCGGTGGAAGCACGAGGAGAACCCGGCGGGGCCTTCGCCGGCGTGGGTGGCCGAGGATGCTGGCGAAGTAGTGGCGTTTCGGACGTTCCTGCGCTGGTCCTTTCGCACCGGCACGGAGAGGCTCGAGATGGGCCGGGCGGTCGACACCGCCACGCATCCCGATTACCAGGGCCGGGGTCTGTTCCGGCGGCTCACCCTCCAGGCGGTGGAAGACCTCACCGCGTCGGGGGTGGATGCGATCTTCAATACCCCCAACGAACAGAGTCGGCCGGGCTACCTGAAGATGGGGTGGCACGAGTTGGGGCGGCCGACAATTGGGATGCGCCCGGCCACGCTGTGGCGGTTGCCGATCCTGCGTCAGGCCCGCACGGCGGCGGAGAAGTGGTCGGAGCCGTGCGCCATTGGGGAGCCCGCCGCCCAGGCGCTCCAGGATCCCGCGGTGGCCTCTCTCGTCGCGGGCCTGCCGGTCACAGGGTGGTCCACGGCGCGCTCGGCGGCCTATCTGGCCTGGCGCTACCGGTTCGAGCCGCTCCAGTACCGCGCCATCGAGGCGGGCGGAGGGCTGGTGATTTTCCGGGTGCGCCGCCGCGGTCCGGCGCGCGAGGTGGCGATTGTGGAGTGGTTGGCGCCCCGGCCTGATCGGGCGGCTTTGGGTCGGCTCGTGCGGGAGGCGGGCGACTACGCCATGGGGATCGGCCTCGGCGTGGCCCATGGTCTGCTGCCCCTGCGCCGTCAGGGCCCCATCGTGACGTGGCGACCGCTGGCGCGCCCGGCGGTTCCCCCGCTCGGCGACCTCTCCTTTTCGCTCGGCGACCTCGAACTGTTCTAAGTGTGATGCTGCGCCAGATCGACCTTTCTCTGGCGGCGGTGGCCATGGTGGCGGGGGGCGCGGCGGCGGCGGTCGCGGTGGTCAGGAGTCGATCCCGTGTGGGGGTGATCGCGGTGATCGGGGCGGTGGTTTCAGCCCTGGCGGTCGACCGCTGGGTGGTCGGCGGAGTCCCGGCACCGGCGCTGGGTGAACTGGGGGTGGTGGCCGGCCTGGGGGCGGTGGTCCTGGCGGTGGTGGTGGGCCGGGGGGGGTGGCGCCTGCCGGGGGAGCCCGTGGATCGAGTACCTCCGGTCCTGTGGATCGTGCTGGCCTCGCTGGTGGGGGTGTGGGCGGGGGTGCCCGAAACCAGTGCCGCCATCGTGGCGGCGGGCGTGGGGGTGGGAATGGCGGCGGTGCTGGCCCTGGGCCGTTTGAGGCTCTCCGGGCCGGCCGCCCTCGCGATGAGTGTCCTGCCGGTGGTGGCCGCGTATCAGGGCGCGGCCGGCAATGTCCACGCCCTTGTCGGCGGCGGCCTGTGCGTGACGACCCTCGTGGTCCTCGCCGTGGTGGCGCCGCCGCGGACGATGGCGGGATGGCGGTGGCGCGGGGGATTGGCGGTGCACCTCCTGGCGGCGTTGGTGGCGGCGCGCCAGATCGCCGTCGACCGAGATTGGGCGGGCACACCGGGGTGGGTGGCGGTGGTGGTGGGGCTGGCGGTGGCGGCGGTGGCGTTGTTCCGGTCGGCTCAATCCGACGAGGAGTTATAGGCGGCCAACACGCGGGCGACCACGGTCGCTTCGTCGAAGTCGGTGATGGCTTTGGCCCGCCCGGCGATGCCGAGCGTGTGGCGGGTCGGCTCGGCGGCGCAGGTCTGCAGGGCGTCGGCCAGGGCCTTGGCATCCCGCACGGGCACGAGGGCCCCGGTCACTCCCGGGTCCACCACCTGGCGGCAGCCGCGGATGTTGGTGGCCACCACCGGTAGGCCGCTGGCGGCGGCTTCCATGGCGGCACGCGGGAACCCTTCGCGATGCGATGGGAGGCAGAAGAGATCCATGGCGGCGTAGAGCCGCTCCACGTCGGCTCGGTGCCCGGTGAGGACCGCGCCGGCGGCGGCGGCCCGGTCGAGGACCGCGGGGGCCAGGGCATCGGATTTGTCGGGGTCGTGGGGCCCGACGAGGAGGAGGCGAAACGGCGGCCCCACCAAGGCCATGGCGTTGGTCAGATCTTCGATGCCTTTCTCGGCCACCAGGCGGGAGACGAGGCCCACCACCACGTCCTGGGCCTGGAGGCCAAGGGCGGCGCGTTCGTGCTGCCGTTGGGTCTCATCGACCGGCTGGAACCGTTCGAGGTCGACACCGTTTCCCAGGAGCCGCAGCTTGCGGCGAGGGGCGATGTGCCAACGACCCATTAATTCGAGGTCTTCGGGGTTCTGGACCAGCTCCACATGGCTGAAGCGGCTGGCGATGGCCTCGAGTCCGTAGACGAGGAGCCGTTTGGGAAGCGGGTCGTCGGGAGTGGCGTAAAGGCCATGGGTGGTGTGCACCACGAGGGGCACTCCGGCGAGACGACCCACGATGCGGCCGTACAGGCCCGGCTTGGGATTGTGCGTGTGGAGCACGTCGGGTCGTTCGTGCCGCAGGATGCGCCAGAGCGATCGAATCGCCCGCAGGTCCTGGCGGAGGCTCATGGATCGGGTGGAGCCCGTAAGTTCAACGAAGCGCATTCCTCGTTCCTCGAGGAACGCCACGTGGGGTCCGCGGGCACTTATGCCGAGCACTTCGTCGCCGGCCGCGAGGCTCCCGTCGATCTGCGCCAGGAGGAGGTAGTGCAAGGACAGGTCGACGGTGGTGAGGTGAGCGATCTTGCGGGACACGACTCGGCCATTGTGACATAGGCAGCGCGGGTACGGTTCGGCCGTGGATTCGTCTCGGGCTGTGCGCGTCCTCCATGTGATCAAGGGTCTTGGTCCGGGGGGGGCGGAGCGTCTGGTGGTGTCGATGGCGGCGGTGGCCAACCCCGCCGCGGTGCACTACGAGGTGGCGTACCTGCTGGAGCGCAAGCAGCACCTCATCCCCGAACTCGACGCGCTCGGGGTTCGGTCTCATCGGCTGGCCGGTCGGCGCGGTATGGCTGACTATCGGTGGCCGGGGCGGTTGCGGACCCTGGCCCGTGGCTTCGACGTGGTCCATCTCCATTCCCCGGCGGTGGCAGCGGTGGCCCGGCCGGCGTTGCGGACGATGGGAGCGGGTCCGGTGTTGGTGTCTACCGAACACAACCTCTGGGGGTCGCACGGGCTGGCGACGAGGACGGCCAATGCGCTCACGCTGCCCTTCGACCGGGTGCGCTGGGCCGTATCGCGCGAGGTGGTGGCCTCGGAGTGGTCGCCGTGGCGGGCCAAGACCGAAGTGCTCGTGCACGGGGTGCCGCTGGCCCCCCTGGTGGCGCGACGGGCGGAACGCGCCGCCGCCCGCGCTCGGCAGGGTTGGAAAGACGATCACATCGTGGTGGCCATCGTGGCCAACCTGCGGGCCAACAAGGACTACCCCACGTGGTTCGCGGCGGCGGCGCAGGCGTGCGCCGAGGATGAGCGTCTCCGGTTCGTGTCGGTGGGGCAGGGTCCGCTCGAAGACGAACTGCGCGCCAGCCTGGCGTCCTATCGCCTGGGTGACCGGGTAGTGATGCTCGGCTACCACGCTGATCCGGCGGCAGTGGTGGTGGGGGCGGATGTGTTCACCCTTAGTTCTCGCCATGAGGGTCTTCCCATCAGCCTGCTGGAGGCTATGGCCTTGGGGGTGCCCCCGGTGGTGACCCGGGTGGGTGGGAACGTGGAGGTGGTGACGAACGACGTGGACGGTCTCCTCGTTCCTCCGGGCGACCCTGCGGCGCTGGCCGGGGCCTACCTTCGGCTCGCTCGATCGGCCCCGGATCGGGCCCGATTAGCGGCCGCTGCGCAGCACCGGGTGGAGCACTTTGACATCGCTCGGACGGCTCGGATCGTGGAGGCTCGCTACGGCGGCCTCCTCGCCCACTGAGCCGGTCGTAACATCGCCAGCGTGGGAGCCCGGGAGATGGTCAAGCAGGGGATCGGCGCGGCGGTGAAGGTGGCCGCCGCCGGGGCCGACGCGCTGCGACCCGATGCCCCCGGCCTGGTCATCCTCATCTACCACCGCGTCGGTGGGCATACGACCTCGGCGGTGGATCTCACCACCGCCTTGTTCGACGCGCAGGTGGGGGAGTTGGCGGCCTCGGGCCGACTCGTCACCCTCGATGAGGGCATCGCCCGTCTGGAGGCGGGGGCGGTGGCGGATCAACCCGTCGTCCTCACCTTTGATGACGGCACCACGGACTGGGTGAGTGAGGCCCTCCCGGTCCTGGTTCGTCACGGGGCGCCCGCCACGTTCTATGTGGCCACCGATTTCGTTGAGGGCCGCCGTCCCTTCCCCGGGGAGGGTGCTCCGGTGTCGTGGGGTGGCCTGCAGGAAATCATGGCATCGGGCCTCGCCACCATCGGCTCCCACACTCATACCCACGCCTTGTTGGATCGGGCCGACGGGCCGAGCACGGCGGAAGAACTCGACCGCTCCATTGACCTCATCGGTGAGCGCCTCGGCGTGGCCTGCCCGCACTTTGCCTATCCCAAGGCCTTGCTGGGATCGCCGGCGGCAGAGGCTGAGGTGCGGGCGCGCTTTCGGTCGGCGGTCGTGGCGGGGACTCGGGCCAACCCCGGCGATGGGGATCGGTACCGGCTGCACCGCAGCCCGATCCAGGTGGCCGACGGCCTGCGCTGGTTCCGGCGTAAGGCCAGTGGCGGTCTGCGCCTCGAGGACTCCGCCCGTCGGTTGGTCAATCGCCGACGCTACGCCGGGGCCAGTTCCTGATGCGGGTGAAGCGGATATTCGATGTGGTTGGCGCCGGGTTGGCGTTGTTGTTGGCGTCGGTACCGATGGCGATCATCGCGGCGGCGGTGCTCGTCACCATGGGTTCCCCCGTGCTGTTCCGGCAGCGTCGGCCGGGGCGGCACGGAGTCCCCTTCACGATCATGAAGTTTCGTACGATGCGCGCTGGCCTGGGGGCGGATGCGGAGCGCCTCACGCGGGTGGGGCGCCTGTTGCGGTCCAGCAGTCTCGACGAGTTGCCCGAACTGTGGAATGTGTTGCGCGGCGACATGAGCCTCGTGGGCCCCCGCCCGCTCCTGATGGAATATCTGGACCGGTACTCCCCCCGGCAGGCCCGTCGTCACGAAATTCGCCCCGGCCTCACCGGCCTGGCCCAGGTCCAAGGGCGGAACTTGGTGGCCTGGGAGGATCGATTCGAACTCGACGTGCACTACGTGGAGACCCGCTCCTTGGCCCTCGATCTGGCCATCATCGCCCGTACGGTGGGGGCGGTCCTTCGCCGGGAGGGCATAAGCGGCGAGGGTTCGACCACCATGGCACCTTTCCAGGGGAGCGGTTCATGAGCATTGTGATCGTGGGAGCAGGCGGCCATGGCCGCGAGGTCTTCGATGTGGTGGAGGCGTGCGGCGGATCGTGTCTGGGTTTTGTGGATGACGGTTCCCCCGACCTCGAACCGCTGCGCCAACGGGCGGTGTCACTGCTCGGTGGCCTCGGATTCCTCGAGGAACTCGACGCGTTGGTGCTTCTCGGGATTGGTGAGAGTGCCACCCGGCGCGAGGTGGGCCACGCCCTCGATGCCCGCGGGGGCCTCGGTTGGTCACCCGCCCTCGTGCACCCCTTGGCCTCGACCGGCAGCGATGTGGAGTTGGGGGTGGGCACGGTGCTCTGCGCCGGGGCGCGCCTCACCACCCACATCGCCATTGGTCGCCACGGCTACGTGGGGCCTAACGCCACGCTGGGCCACGACGTGATCCTGGACGACTACGTGACGGTGTTGCCGGGGGCGACGGTGAGCGGCGCGGTCCATCTGGCGAGCGGGGTGTCCATCGGCACCGGCGCCCACATCCTGCCGGGGGTGCGGGTGGGTGAGGCGGCCGTGGTGGGCGCGGGAGCGGTAGTGCTAGCCGATGTGGCGCCGGGGGCGACGGTGGCGGGCGTACCGGCGCGGCCGATCCACTGAGCGCGCTCGGGATTAATCCCGGGGGGCGGTCACGGGGGGTTGATCCATGTTTTGGTGGAGCTCGGCCAGGAGGGCCTCGGGATTCGAGGAGGTCAGGCCCACCAGGTCGCTGGCGGCCAGGGGGGGAACCTGGACGAAGGCGATGAGTGGATGGGCCGAGGGGCGGGGATGTTCGTGGATTCCCTCGAGGACCTCGTGGAGTTTTTCACCCGGGCGGAGACCGGTGTACACGATCTCGATCCGGCGGTCGGCTTCGGCGATGAGTCGTTGGGCCACGTCCACAATCCGCACGGGTTCACCCATATCGAGCACCATGGCCCCACCGTGGTCGCCGATGGCCCCGGCCTGGATCACGAGTTGCACCGCTTCTTCCACCGTCATGAAATACCGGGTGACATCGGGATCGGTGATGGTGATCGGACCCCCCATGGCGATCTGGGCTCGGAAGGCACCGAGCACCGAGCCACGACTGCCGAGTACGTTCCCGAAGCGCACCGAGATGTAAGCGCCGCGCGCCGCTTCGTCGGCGGCGGCGGTGAGGCGCTCCGCCACGCGCTTGGTGGAACCCAGCACGCTGACCGGATCGCAGGCCTTGTCGGTAGAGATGTTCACGAACGTGTCCACGTCGTGACGCATGGCCAGCTCCAGCAGGGTGGAGGTGCCCCACACGTTGGTCTTCACGGCCTCGCTGGGGTGCATTTCGCACAGTGGAAGGTGCTTGAGAGCGGCCGCGTGGAACACCACATCGGGGCGGTGCTCATTGAAAACCTCGGCCATGCGCTCGACGTCGCGGATGTCGGCCACGACGAGTTCGCGATTCTCGAGCAGGGCCCGACCCTCGATCGACATCTGCACGGCATGCAGGCCACTCTCGTCGCGGTCGAGCATCACCAGCGCGCTGGGCCCAAAGCGGTGTACCTGCCGGCAGAGTTCCGACCCGATGGACCCGCCGGCGCCGGTGATCAGCACACGGCGGCCGGTGAGGTACCTGGCAATGCCGTTGATGTCGGTGTCGATCTCTCGTCGGCCCAGCAGGTCGGTGGTGGTGAGGGGACGAATGTCCCCGACGCCGATGGTGTCGTCGAACCGGTTGCTCATGGCGGGAACGGCCATCACCCGCAATCCCGCCGCCGTGCCAATGGCTGCCAGTTCTCGCACGAGCGGACCATCGGCGGAGGGAATGGCGATGAGTAACACGCTGGCGCGGAGCTCGGCGGCCACGGTGGCGATGTCGAGCTTGGTACCGCGCACGCGCACGGACCGGATGCGCAACTGTGACTTGCGGGGGTCATCGTCGAGAATCGCCACCGGGAGATACGGGCTCGATGGGTCTCGCAGCATGGCGGTGATGACCTGATCGGCCCCCTCGCCGGCCCCGAACACGAGCACACGGGCCGCCCCGATGCCGTTGGGCCGTCGGCCACGATCGATCAGCACACGCCATGCGTAACGGACGGCGGCCATGGCCACCAGCGCGATGAACACGGCCGCCACGGGCACGCTGATGGGCACCCAACGGGTGGGTATGTCGACCAGCAGGAGGCCGCCGGCCGCCACCACGACAGTCTTCAGGAGGGCTTCGATCTCCTCAAAGGAACCCAGGCGCCACCGACCCAGGTAGAGCCCCTGCCACACCCCCACGAGCACCTGGATCGACGCGGTCAGGGCGATGGCGAACCACACTCCGGCACCATCGATGCGTTCGACACTAAATTCGTAGCGCACCCAGATCGCCAACCAGATCGCCATGACCCAACTCAGTGAATCCCAGGCCGACAGCCACGCGAATCGGTACTCGATCAGGGCTTGGTAGCCCCACCGGGGCGCGATCGCAGCCTCCTGGCCCGTTTCTTGATCGGCCCCCCCGGGCGTAGCGTGTTCCCGCTCCACTCTGCTTCCGTTCTCGCTGTTTGGCGCTTGTTGTGAGCGAATGTCGCCACGAGCGTCGAGATGCTGGCATTCTGAACAGGGCCTGGACCCAACCAATGAGGTGGGATCATACCCACCCTTGACCCCGATCTGGAAGGGAACCCGTGTCACGGATTTTCCTCTCGCCCCCTGAGGCGGGCCCCGCCGAACGCCAAGGGGTGCTCGCCGCCATCGACTCGGGCTGGCTCGCGCCCGCGGGGCCAGACCTGGAGGCCTTTGAGCAGGAGGTGGCGCAGGTGGTGGCCCGGCGCTACGCAGTGGCGCTCAGCAGTGGCACGGCGGCCTTGCATTTGGCCTTGATCGTTCACGGCGTGGGCCCCGGCGACCACGTGCTGGTATCGGATCTCACCTTTGCGGCCTCGGTGAACGCCATCCGTTATGTGGGAGCCACCCCGGTGCTGATCGACAGTGATCCGGATACCTGGAACATCTCCCCGGGGCTGCTCGCCGAAGAACTCGAGGCTCGCCGGGCGGCGCCGCCGGCGGCGGCCATTCTCGTGGACCTCTACGGGCAGGCGGCCGACCATCATGCCATCGCCCCGCACCTCGCCGACCACGGTGTGTTGCACCTCTCCGATGCGGCCGAGAGCCTGGGGGCTACCTATGACGGCGCTCCGGCCGCTTCGTTCGGGGAGACGGCAGCGCTGTCGTTCAACGGCAACAAGATCATCACGACCACCGGCGGGGGAATGCTCGTTACGAACGATGCGGCGGTGGCGGAGCGGGTGCGACATCTGTCCACCCAGGCCCGCCAGCCGCTCGTGCATTACGAGCATGTGGAGGTGGGCTACAACTACCGCCTTTCGAACATCCTGGCCGCCTTTGGACGGGCGCAACTCGCCGATCTCGACCGGCGGGTTCAGTGCCGCCGAGCCATCTTCGATCGCTACGTCGCCGCCCTCGGGGACCGGGCGGGTATCGGCTTCATGCCCGAGGCGGCCACCGGTCGGACGAACCGCTGGCTCACGTGTATGACCATCGATGCGACGGTGGTGGGGTGCACTCCCGATGCGGTCCGGGAACATCTTGAAACCCTCGATATCGAGGCCCGTCCCACCTGGAAGCCGATGCACCTTCAGCCGGTGTTCGCCCACTGTCCGGCCCGGCTCGACGGCACCTCGGCGCGGCTGTTCTCATCCGGCCTCTGCTTGCCGAGTGGCAGTTCGCTCACCGCCCCCGACCAGGATCGAGTGATTCAGGGCATCCTGGACATCATGGAGGCCCACTCGTGAAGGTTGTTGTCACCGGGGGGGCTGGGTTCATCGGGGCCAATCTGTGCCGTCAATTGCTCCTCACCGATGGGGTGGTCGAGGTGGTGGCCCTCGACGACCTCTCTACGGGCCGGGCGGCCAACCTGGAGGGAACCGCCGCCGCCCTGGTGGTTGGCGACCTCGTAGACCCCGCGGTGCTCGATGAGGTGCTGCCGGGGGCCGACGCCGTGGTGCACCTCGGGGCGTTGCCATCGGTGCCGCGGTCGCTGGAGGATCCGCTGGCGTCGCACCACGCCAATGCCACCGGCACCCTGCAGGTGCTCGAGGCTGTCCGGCGTCATGGCGTGGGTCAGATCGTGGTGGCGTCGTCGTCATCGGTCTACGGGAACAACCCCGCCCTGCCCAAGACCGAAGACCTCGTGCCGATGCCGGCCTCTCCCTACGCCGTCTCCAAACTCGCGACCGAGGCCTACGCGCTCTCCCATGCGGCTTGCTTCGGTTTCGGCGCGGTGGCCTTTCGGTTCTTCAACGTGTTCGGGCCGCTGCAGGCCGCTGGTCACGCCTACGCTGCGGTGGTGCCGGCCTTCGTGTCGGCCGCGCTGGCCGGGGAACCGGTGGTGGTGCACGGTGACGGCGGCCAGACGCGTGACTTCACCTATGTCGCCACGGTGTGTGAGGTGCTCAGCGCGGTGGTGCGCGATCGCCTGGTGAGCGACCGCCCGGTGAACCTCGCCTTCGGCGGTCGGGCCAGCCTGCTCGAGGTGCTTGACGTCCTCGAAGGGATTCTCGGGCACCCCCTCGAGCGCATCCATACCGCCCCCCGGGTCGGCGACGTACGGGATAGTCAAGCCGATCAAACCACCCTGCGGGCGCTGGTCGCCCGCGCTGATCCGGTGATCGAACCGGTGGGTCTGGAAGCGGGCCTTCGTCACACCGTGGACTGGTTCCGTACCGGTCCGTTGGGCTGAGGAACGCCTCCATGTTGCTGCGCGATCTCCCGGCCTTGCTGCGTGATGAGCCCGGCTTGGCGTCGGTCCTCGGCCGTTCGTCGGCCCTGCTGGCGGTTCCCGAACCGGCGCGAGCGTTGGCGATCGCGGGCCTGGCCGTGCAGTCGGCTCGCCGTCCGATCGTGGTGGCCACGCCCACCAGCGGTGATGCCGATCGTTTGGCGAACGACCTGCGCGCCTACCTCGGCCACGATGCCGTCGACACGTTTCCGGCCTGGGAGACGCTCCCGTTCGAGCGGGTATCACCCTCGGTGGAGACCATGGGACGCCGACTGCGCACCATGTGGCGTCTGCAGGATGCCGAACGCGCCCCGCGGGTCTTGGTGGCCTCGGTGCGGGCCCTGGTGCAGCGCCTTGGCCCGCAGGTAGAAGACTCGCAGCCGTTGGTGGTGCGGCGGGGGGAACAGCGCGATCGCGACGACCTGGTGCGGGCCCTGGTGGACGCTGGCTATCACCGGGAGGAGGTGGTGGAGCACCGCGGTGAGGTGGCGGTGCGCGGTTCGATCGTCGACGTCTTCCCCTCCACCGCCGATCGCCCCGTGCGTATCGACTTGTGGGGCGACGAGGTGGACCGTCTGACCGAGTTTTCCGTAAGCGATCAACGCTCCACCGACGACCTGGACCACGCAGAAGTGTTCGGCTGCCGGGAACTGCTGCCGACCACCGAGGTGCGCACCCGCGCCGAGGCGTTGATCGCCACTGCTCCCTGGGGTCGCGAGCAGTGGGAGCGCCTCGCTCAAGGTCAGCGGTTCGACGGCATGGAGTCATGGTTGCCGTGGCTCGCCGACGGCGAACACGTGCTCTTCGATCTCGTGGGTTCCGAGGCCCTGATACTGCTGGTGGAGCCGCGGCGAATGCGTGATCGGGCGGCGGATCTCCTGGCGGAGGAAGCCGATCTCGCCGGCACGCTGGCCAAGACCTGGGGGGCGGCCGATGCTGGTGGGGAGCACGGCTTCGGGCGCTTGCACCTGCCCTTTGATCGGTTGCTCACCCATTCCGACGCCCCGGTGTGGACGGTCACCACGGCGCCGGTGGGCCCCGAGGTGGCCACCGTCACGGCCATGGGCATCGATGCCCTCGCCGGCGATCCCGAGCGGGTCGTGCGCCAGTTGGCGGGCCTGGCCGCCGATGGCTACCGCATCGTGGTGGCCGCCGAGGGGGAGGGCTCGGCGGCTCGGCTGGCCACGTTGTTGTCCGAACACGGCCTGGTGCCCACGATCGACATCAGCCCACTCGAGCGCGGCTGCATTCTGCCGGCCATCAAGGTGGCGGTGGTGACTGAACACGACATCACCGGCCGCCGCCGCGCTCATCGGAAGGTGCGACCGCCGCGTCGCGATGCCCAGGGCTTCTTCGACGATCTGAAGGCGGGCGATCATGTGGTGCACCATCAGCACGGCGTGGCCCGGTACTCCGGCATGGTGAAACGGGCGATTGGGGGAGTGGAGCGCGATTACCTCCTCCTCGAATACCGAGGCGATGACAAGCTCTACGTGCCGTCGGATCAAATCGATGCCGTGCGCCACTACACCGGTGGCGACTCCCCGGCTCTGTCGCGTCTCGGGGGCGACGGGTGGCAACGGGCCAAGGCTCGGGTGCGCTCGGTGGTGTCGGAGATCGCGCAGGAGTTGGTGGTGCTCTATCAGACGCGCATCAGCGCACCGGGCCATGCCTTCGCCCCGGACTCGCCCTGGCAGCGCGATCTGGAGAATGACTTTCCTTTCCAGGAGACCCCCGATCAGCTCACTGCCATCGCCGATGTGAAAGCCGACATGGAGGCCGAGTACCCCATGGATCGCCTCGTGTGCGGCGACGTGGGGTTTGGCAAGACCGAGGTGGCCATCCGGGCGGCGTTCAAAGCCGTGCAGGACGGCAAGCAGGTGGCGGTGTTGGTGCCCACCACGCTGCTGGCCCAACAGCACCACGCCACCTTCGCCGATCGCTTCGCCGGCTATCCCGTGAGGGTGGAGGTGCTGTCGCGTTTCCTGACGGCGGCGCAGGCCAAAGCGGTGGCGCGAGCGGTGCACAGCGGAGAGGTGGATGTGGTGATCGGTACCCATCGACTGCTCTCCGAGGACATCAAGTTCAAGGACCTGGGACTGCTGGTGGTGGACGAAGAGCAGCGTTTCGGGGTGAGTCACAAGGAACAGATCAAACAACTCAAGACCGGCGTGGATGTGCTCACGCTCACGGCCACCCCGATTCCGCGTACCTTGGAGATGAGCCTCACCGGCATCCGGGACCTCACCCTCTTGCACACGCCGCCGGCGGACCGTATGCCGATCCTCACGTTCGTCGGGGAGTACGACGACCGGGCCGTGGCGGAGGCCATCCGGCGAGAGTTATTGCGGGAGGGGCAGGTGTTCTACGTGCATAACCGGGTGCAGGACATCGAGCGCACCGCCGAGCACGTGCGCGACCTCGTGCCGGAGGCTCGTGTGGCCATTGCTCACGGGCAGATGGACGAAGGCACCCTTGAACAACTCGTGCTGGCGTTTTCCGAGGGGGATTACGACGTGCTCGTGTGCACCACCATCATCGAGAGCGGTATCGACATGCCCACGGTGAACACGCTCGTGGTGGATCGAGCCGATCTGCTCGGACTCGGCCAGATGCATCAACTCCGTGGCCGGGTGGGACGCTCTGGGCAACGGGCCTACGCCTATTTGTTTCTCCCCGCTGATCGGGTGCTCAGCGAGGCTGCCTACGAACGCCTCAAGACGATCGGCGAGGCCACCGAGTTGGGTTCGGGCTTCAAGATCGCCATGCGCGATCTTGAGATACGGGGGGCCGGCAATCTCCTGGGGGTGGGCCAGTCGGGCCACATCGCCGCCGTGGGTTACGACCTCTACTGCCAGATGGTTAGCGAGGCCGTGGCGGAACTGAAGGGCGAGCCGGTGAGGGAACCAGCCGAGATCAAGTTGGATCTTCCCCTGGCCGCCAACTTGCCCCGTGACTACGTGCCGAAGGAAGAACTGCGCCTCGAGGCCTATCGACGCCTGGCGGCGGTGACCACCGATTCCGAAGTGGCCGATATTCGGGCCGAATGGGAGGACCGCTATGGCCCGCTGCCTCTTGAGGCCGAACAGCTCCTCGCCGTGGCGCGCCTGCGGGCGGAGGCCTCCCGTACCGGCCTGCGGGAGGTCACCGTGGTGAAGCCCTCGGGCTACGGCGGGCAGCCCTACTCGGCCCGGCTGTCGCCGCTGCCCCTCAAGACCAGTCAGCAGATCCGCTTGGCCCGTCTCCATCCTCGGGCCATCTACAAAGAGGCGGAGCAACTCCTCATCGTGCCGGTGCCTCAGCAACTTCATCCGGCCGATGCTCTCGTGGATCTGTTGCGCCAACTGGACCCGGTTCCCACACTGGCCTGACCCATCACTAGGCTCGCCGATCGTGCCCCGCCGCCTGTTGATGCTCGCCCCCTTCGCCCTGGTTCTGCTGTTCTCGGCGGGCTGTGGCAACGAAGCCGACTCGGCCATCCGGGTGGGGGATACCCGGATCAGTTACGCCGAGTTTCAGAAGGAACTCGACGAATGGGTGGCCACCACCGCCCTGCTCGACCCCCTGTTGATCGAGGCGCCGGCTCCCGGGGCCTACCAGGGTGATCTCGTGCGGGGCCTCGCTGCCCAACGCATTGACTTCGAACTCACCCGCCGCGAATTCGAGGCCCAGGGCCTGGTGTTGGATGACGCCATGCGCGCCGAGGTGGTCACCGTGGTGTTCGGCGATCAGGCCACCGCCGATCAACAGTTGGCTGGGTTCTCTGCCTCGTATCGGGTGGCGCTGATCGACTCCCTCGCTCGTCAGATCGGGCTGTCCAGCGCGCTCGGCGAGGATGACTATCCGGCCTGGCGCGTCGCCGCTCTCAAAGATACCGACATCGCTGTCAGCCCCCGTTACGGGCGCTGGGACAGCGGTACGGCCACGGTGATAGCACCGTCGGTTGGCGTGCCGAGCGGAACCTGAGGCGGCGATGGGGCACCGGCCGCGGGTGGTGATCGCCGGGCTCGGTCCGGCCGGCGTTGATCTGCTGACCACCGGTACCCGAGCGGCCATCGACTCCATTCCCGTGCAGTTCCTGCGCACCCGCCGCCACCCGGCGGCGGAGGCCCTGCCTCGCGCCACCGACTTCGACGGTCACTACGAGGGGGCGGCGTCCTTCGAGGAGGTGTACGCCGCCATCGTGGAGACGGTGGTGGCCGCCGCCGCCGCCCACGGCGAGGTGCTCTACGCCGTACCGGGTTCCCCGGTGGTGGCGGAGCGGGCGGTCGAGTTGCTGGTGGCCGACGAGCGGGTGGCGGTGCAGGTGCTGCCCGCCCTGTCGTTCCTCGATCTCGCCTGGGCCCGGCTGCGGGTTGATCCCGTGGCGCTCGGGGTGAGGCTGGTGGATGGTCGTCGTTTTGCGGTGGAGACCGCGGGGGTGGTGGGCCCGTTGTTGGTGGGTCAGTGCGACCAGCAGCACGTGCTGTCGGAGATCAAACTGGCCGTGGAGGATGGGCCGCCGGTGGTGGTGTTACAGCGCCTGGGGTTGCCGGAGGAGGTGGTCCGAACGGTGGCCTGGAATGACCTCGATCGTGAGGTGGATCCCGACCACCTCACGTCGCTGTGGTTCCCCACCTTTGGCGACCCCGTGGCCGGCGAGGTGGAGCGATTTCACGAGTTGGTGCGCCGCCTGCGCACGGAGTGCCCCTGGGATGCTGAACAAACCCATGCCAGTCTCACCCGGCACCTGTTGGAGGAGACGTACGAGGTACTCGAGGCCATCGATGGGGTGGATGTGGCCGCCGGGTTGGGTTTCGATGCGCTGGAGGAGGAACTGGGGGATCTTCTCTTTCAGGTGGTGTTCCACTCGGTGTTGGCCGCCGAGGAAGGCCAGTTCACCTTGGCTGATGTGGCCCGGGGCATCCACGACAAACTGGTGGCGCGTCACCCCCACGTCTTCGAGCCCGAGGGTGATCGTCCCGACGTAACCCAACTGGCGACGGACTGGGAGCGGCGCAAGGTGGTGGAGAAAGGACGCGCCAGTGTGATGGACGGGATTCCGGTGGCGCTGCCCGCCTTGGCCTATGCGCTGAAAGTGCAGAAGAAGGCCGCCGCTCAGGGGGTGGCCTGGCAGGACCTGCCGGGGGGAGATCCCGCGTCGCTCGGAGGCCGCCTCTTGGCCTTGGTCGACGAGGCGCGGGTGGCGGGCCGCGACCCGGAGAATGAGTTGCGCGGCGCGGCGCTCCGCCTCCGAGATGCGTACCGCAACGGGGAGGCTTCCGGGCCGCAGTAGCCCGGTTGCCCTTGCTCGGCCCGCTCCCAGGGATAACATGCGCCTCACCTGTCACAGGAGCCACATCACCCCCATGTCGTCTATCGAACACATCCACGGTCGCGAGGTCCTCGATTCACGGGGCAATCCCACCGTGGAGGTGGAGGTCTTCCTTGCTTCGGGAGCCACGGGACGCGCCATTGTTCCCTCGGGGGCGTCCACTGGGCAGTTCGAAGCCGTGGAACTACGCGACGGCGGGGCGCGCTTCGGCGGCAAGGGCGTGTTGCAGGCCGTGGCCCATGTGAACAACACCATCGGCGATGCCCTCGAAGGTTTCGAGGCCCTCGATCAGCGGGCCGTCGACCTGGCTCTCATCGATCTTGACGGTTCGGCGAACAAGGCCAACCTCGGAGCCAACGCCATGCTCGGCGTCAGCCTGGCGGTAGCCCATGCGGCCGCCGGTGAGGTGGGGCTGCCGTTGTGGCGCTACGTGGGTGGGGCTGATGCGCACGTGCTGCCGGTGCCGATGATGAACGTCCTCAACGGAGGAGCGCACGCCGACAACACCGTGGACTTTCAGGAGTTCATGATCATGCCCATCGGTGCCGCCAGTTTTTCCGAGGGCTTGCGGTGGGGCGTGGAGACCTACCACACCCTCAAGGCGTTGCTGCACGAGCGCGGGCTGTCCACCGCCGTGGGCGACGAAGGCGGGTTCGCCCCCGATCTCGCCAGTAGCGAGGAGGCGCTTCGCTTCCTCGTGGAGGCCATCGAGCGAGCGGGCTTCGTTGCCGGTGAGCAGATAGCTATCGCCCTCGACCCCGCCTCCTCGGAGTTTTTCGTCGACGGTGCCTACCAACTCGTGGGCGAGGGTCGCACCCTCACTCCCGCCGAAATGGTGGACGAGTATGCCCGTCTGTGCGACGCCTATCCGATCGTGTCGATCGAAGATGGGATGGCGGAAGAGGACTGGGACGGCTGGGCGCGCATCACGAAACGCCTGTCATCCAGTGTGCAACTGGTGGG
>VFJN01000043.1 GCA_009886035.1 Actinomycetota bacterium | reverse complement strand
TGTCGGGTGTACCCACTGAACGATCCGTGGGGCCACTGATTGATGGGCGGGCCCAGGCCTCGATGAGCCTCCGTTGGCGTTCGAATCCTTCCGGCAATAACGGTCGGTGGAGTGCCCGGATGTCTGGCGTGTACACCTCCGAGCAGGGGGGAAACTACCGATTCACCGCGACCGCACCGGCACGGATGTGGGTGAATGGTCAGTCCTGTGATGGCCCCGGGTGTGAACTGCGTTTGCAGCCGGAACAAGACGTGGACCTACGGGTGGCGTTCACCTCAACTGAAGCTGGCATCGTCAGTTTTGACCTGCTGGTGGCGCGGGATCGAGGGCCAGCTGTGCCGATCCCATCGGCGAGACTCCGGCCCGCACTGAATCTGACCACTGAGACGGAAAGCTTCGATCAGTTGGGTGCGGGAAGGCCTCCGACCCTTACCAAGAGCTTCTTCACCTACGACCATCAGGCCGGTGAGCGGATAACCGGGCAAACCTCGGCTCAGGGAACCACCGTTTCGTTTGGATGGGCGCCGAACACCGGCGAGGGAAGTAACCACGGACAGCGCGTCAGCGTGACGGATCCATCCGGCCGCATCACCAACGACACCTACTATGGAGGATCAGAGTCAGCGACGGGCTGTTCGACCTCGGCCATCCAGGGCGGTCTCCTCAAGTCCACGACTCGAGATGGCGCCGCCCCGAGTACGCAGGTGTACAACGATGCTGGCCAGACAGTGCAGGCCGGTGGTGCGGGAGCACAGACATGCATCACCTACGACGAAGCCGGCCAACCCGAGGCAGGTTTGGTCACCGGTCCCGGGGCCGATTACGGGCAGACCCGGGAGGAGATGGTGGGCGGAAATCCACTCCTTACCCGAGGGACCATTACTTCACAGGGCGTCGTCCAAACGAGGAGAACGTCCGTCTCGATTACGGGCCTCTTATTCCAGGCGATTGATTCGTGGGGAACGACGACCACGCTCGCCCTGGACCCGCAGACCAACCATGTCACCTCCAGTCGCGAACTCACGGCTGCCGGTGAGTCTCGGACGACGACGTATACCTACAATTCATTGGGCGAGCAAACATCAATGGCCGTAGACGGCAACGTGCTCGTAAGGAACACCTACAGCCGTCAGGGGGCGTTGTTGTCCTCCGATTACGCCAATGGCACCCGTGCATCCTGGGACCTCAACCGAAACAATATTGTCAATGATCTCAGATACTCCGGATTCTCCGGGAACGTCACCGCGCGCGAATCGCGGGTTATGTCTGACCAAGGGGCGGTACTGAGCCGAACCTTGTTCGGCCCCGACGGATATAGCCAGTTCCGATACACCTACAACCAGGACCACCGATTGGTCGGCTCCACTGTCGAGGGTTCGATCCCGGTCTCAACGAGATCGACCACGCTGGACTTCTCTGGACCGTCAGGAGCCAACGGGAACCGTCAATCGGAGACGGTCACGCCCACGAACGGCAGTGCCACGACCTGGTCGTATGGATATGGCCCGGACGACCGGCTCATCAGCTCCTCAAAACCGGGTATCACGAGCAGCCCGACCTATGACGGTGCCGGACGAACCTTGACGATGGGGCAAACAGCCCTTTCCTACGATGCCGGGGGCAACTTCGTTTCGGCGTCGAGCCCCACCGGGACGCTCGCGTTTGGTGGTGACGGTTCCGTCAATCTCCGCCGAACGGGCAGCTCCGCGGTTGTCGTGCGACGTTCTGGGAGCCTGCTCTTGGACGCCGCTGGGCGTATCGAAGCACAGCTCTTCGGCCTTTCGGGAGGTGTCATCGTCGCCCTTGATAGGGCTGGTGCTCCCCGTAGATGGCAGTATCCGGATCTTCAGGGCAGCATCGCTTGGGAGAGCTCGGGTGATGCGGCTCCCTCCGCGACGACCGTGTACGACCCTTGGGGTCAGAAAATCTCTGCGCCGGTTCAGCCGGTGATCGCCCGCGCCGACGACTTGGCGCTCGCCATGACCGCAAGTTGGTCGGGATCCCTACGGCTACCGAATACGGACGACGCCTATCTCATCGGATCCCGTCAGTACGCTCCGGCGTCGGGGCGATTTCTTCAGCCGGATCCTGTCAATGGTGGATCCCTGAATACCTACGAGTACGCCAATGGCGATCCAGTCAACCTTGGTGATCCCAGCGGGGCTATGTCCCTGGGTAGAATAATCGGGATCGCCGTCGGAATAATCGTGGCTGGGTTTATTATCGCGGCGACTAAGGGCTCCGGGGCCCCACTGGCGGCAATGATCATCAAGGGCATGTTTGCCGGTGCCGTCGGAGCCCTTGCGGGTTCTGTGGTGGAGCACGGAATAGACGATGGATTCGTGACAGCCTTCAACTGGAAAGCCGCGGGCATAAAGATGGCGGTGGGTGCGGCGATGGGAGGTCTGAAGGGCGGGATAAAGAGCGCGATGTTGCAAACCAAAATGGTGGCGATACAGGGGAAGATGGACATCGTCCAAACGGCTGTAGATAATGCAAACAGTGCCAAAGATGCCGCGCTATGGAAGCTTCAGCAGGCCATGGCCACCGGTGATTTTGCTGAAATAAATCCTGATAGACACCTCGTCGCACAAGTAAGCGGTTTGACCGCTGCCGTACACGGACAGATGAATGGTCTCATCAGCGAACTTGCGAGTGTGGGCTTATCTTGGCCCCAATTTTTCGCACTTGAAATAGGCACCCAGGGTGGCCAGTTCCTCGCAATCGAAGCCATCGGGGCTAAGGGTCACTTTGATGTGAAGACAGATCCTGGAACCACCACTGAGGGCGCCGGAGACCCGAACTCAGCGGGGGCTGACCTTGTCCGAAGGGTTTTCGCCGAGTAGGGCACGTGGCCGAGGGGCGGTGTGAAAGGTCACCGGGCCGGGGCGCTCCGCGGATCGGGCTATCGATCAGTACGCCGGGGTTAGGCCTGGGTCTCGTATTGCACCGCGGCGCGCTCGGCCGAGATGGGGGCGATGTAGTCGGCGATGATGGCCTGATGGGTCGGGTCGGCCCGGTACGCCTCGTACCCGGCGAGGTCGTCGAAGTCGGCGACGACGGCGAAGTGGAAGTTTCCGGCGTTGACCTCAGCGTCGGGACCGAAGCGGAACGCCCGGATCGAGGGGATGATTCCCGGTAAGGAACGGAGGCCGTTACTGACGGCCACTTTCTGGGCCTCGGTAGCTTCGGGGACCCACCGAAACATCACGACGTGGCGAAACATGGCGTGAAGGTATCGCTGGGGTGACGGTCGGTCAACGGTGTTCGGGCTCCTGTTACGGTGTGCCCAGCGGAACCGAGGGAGACCCACATGTCGCTTGTTGCAGGGACAGCCATCGGCACGACCGCCTCGGCGGAGTGCTGCGATGGGGCCATCATCGCCGACCCCGCGCTGCCCACCGACGAGGCGGGCTGATCCGATGGATCTTGGGCTCACGGGCCGGCGGGCCGCCGTGGCGGCATCATCGGCCGGTCTCGGGTTCCAAGCCGCTCGCGCCCTGGGTCGCGAGGGGGCACGGGTGGCCATCAGCGGGCGCGACGACGCCCGGCGAGCCGCCGCCCTCACCGCCTTGCGAGCCGAGGGCATCGACGCCGTGGCCGTGGCGGCCGATGTCTCCACTCCCGCTGGGGCCGAGGCCTTCGTCGGCTCGTGCATCGATGAACTTGGTGGCGTCGACATCCTCATCGCCAACGCCGGTGGACCCCCACCCGGCACCTTCGCCACCACCACCCTCGACGCCTACCGCCAGGCGCTTGATCTCAACCTCCTCTCGACGGTGGCCATGTGTAAGCAGGCGGTGCCGGGCATGCAGGAAGCCCGCTGGGGACGCGTGGTGGCCATCACCTCCATCGCAGTACGTCAGCCCATCGCCTCGTTGATGGCCTCCACCACGGCGCGTGCCGGGGTCACCGGCTTCCTGAAGGTGCTCGCCACCGAGGTGGCCGCCGATGGGGTGACAGTGAACTCCCTCCAGCCCGGCGTGCACGCCACCGATCGCCTCGCGTCGATGCCGCCCGCCGCCCTGGCGGCGCTGATGGCCGACGTTCCCGTCGGAGCGCTCGGCGACCCGGCCGCCTTTGGTTCGGCGGTGGCGTTCCTGTGCAGCGTTGACGCCGGCTTCATCACCGGTACCTGCCTCCCCGTCGACGGGGGCGCCGCCCGCGGCCTGCTGTGACCGGGGTGTTCCCGAGACAGAGTTGATCTCCTCCGGTAGGGTGGTGAACACCGTTAGGCCGCAGTTTTGCGGGCGGCGCGAAGCCACCACGAAGGACTCATGTCGACCCCACACTCTTTGACGACCGCGCCGCACGCCGATTTCGAACTTGAGGTGGTGGAGGGGGTCTGGCCCGAGGACATCAGCGGGGAAATGGTGTTCTCCAGCCCCCAGCGGTGCACGCCGATGGACTACTCCATCTTCGACTGGGGCTCGATTTGCCGCCTGTCCCTCGCCGCCGGAACGCGCGGGGCGGGCCCGGGGCGCTTCGCCTGGCAGACACGTTCGATTCAGTCGCCCGGCAAGCGACTGTGGGATCGACTGCCCGAGCAGTTCACCACCACCGCCACCGGTTACCAGTCCCCGCTGGGCCCGGCGAACGCCGCCAACACCGCCCCGCTGCCGTGGGGGGGACGTCTTTACACGACCTGGGATGCCGGACGTCCGATCGAGTTGCACCCCGACACCCTCGAGTTCGTGGCGGAGGTGGGCCACCGCGACAGTTGGGGAGGGAACTCGCTGGAAATGCCCGGCATCATGCCGTTCCTGTTGTCGACCGCCCATCCCGTGGTGGACCCCGAGCGCGACTGCCTCTGGTCGGTGAAGTTGGAATTCGTGATGGAACCCAGCATTGGTTTGCGCCCATCGGTGGTGCGCTACGACGCTGCCGACGGCACCCAGGTGCGCCACTGGCCGCTCGAGGGGGTTTCCTTTTTGGGCTCCACCCACACGGTGAGCCAGACCCGCGACTGGCTGATCCTCGCCGACTCCGGCAACTTCAAGCCCGACCCGGCGGAAATGTTCGGCGGCGAGCGCGTGCTGACCATTGACCACGAGGTACCCGTCTGGCTGATCCGCAAGGACCAACTCGACGGCCTCGCCACCGGTACGCCGGTGACCCCCATCACCCTCACCATGGCACCCCCCGCCGGTCACTTCTACGCTCGGTGGGACGATTCCGACGGCATCTCGGTGGTGTGGGAAGGCATGGACCTCATGGACCTCGCCTTCTACCTGAAGGCCGATGACCTCGACGTCAACGGCAACCCCATCGACCCCGCCTCGGTGGGTCTCTACAACATGGCGATGGCCCCCGAGACCATCGTGGAGGTGCTCTTCGATCCCGAGTCGGGCAAGGCCATCGAGCGGGGCATCTATCGCGAAGACTGGACGTTCAACCTGCAGCTTTCCGCCATGGACTGGTCGACCGAAGGTCTGACCAAGCCCACCCTGCACCACGTCACCTACCAGGGCTGCCGCCCCCACAACATCTCGCTCCGGGCCGCCACGCTCTACGCCGACCGCATCGACCTCGATCAACTCCGCGAGGCCACCCCCGGCGCCCTCGCCACCTTCGAGCGGGGTTCGATGGAACTCAAGGCCAAGTGGGACTACCCCAACCTGGACGATCACATCACCTCTCCCACCTTTGCCCCTCGGGGGGGCGGGAGTTCCGGCGCCCAGAGCGCCTATGCGGGTGGGGAACCCGGCGGCCACGACGGCTACGTGCTGCAACCGGTGATGTCCGACGACGGCTTCCGCGTGGAGCTCTTCGATGCGGCCGCCGTGGGGAAGGGACCTATCGCCGTGCTGAAGGGCACGAACCGGGAGTGTGTGCCGATGGTCCTTCACTCGGCGTGGATGCCCTCCTACCACGACCTCGTCGACGCCGAGCGGCTGCGTTTCTCCGATGAGTTGAGCGACGACCTCATGGCCAGCGTGCCCGAGGAGTTGCACGGTGCGATCCGCGAGGTAGCGGCGGAGTGTGACGAACTCTTCTGAGGCCGCCGCCTACCGCTCAGCGGGCGGCGAACCAGTTGGTGTGGAACCCGAAGGGCATACGTTGGGTGAGGTGCACCCGGGCGATCGGCCCGGCGGTCACATTGCCAGCATCGAGTACGCAGATGTCGGTGCGATCAGTGGAGTCGTCGTACACGGCGTTGAGGAGCCAGCCGTCGTCCTCGCCGCTTCCCTGCGGGTTCGGCGCGAAGACGCTCTCCCCCACATGGCCGGTGGGCCCAGAGTTCCAGATCTGACGATCCCCGCTGGCATCGTCGTATCTCACAATGCTGTCGAAGTCGCCCAGTCTCCGTTGGGGGGAGACGGTGGCGGACATGTAGTGATAGCGCGAGCGCACCCCGTTGAAATCGTCGTTGAAGCGGGCAAAGTCGCCGCCGAGGTCGTCGGTCTGATCCCAGCCGGCTTTGTCGGCGGCGAGGTCAACCCAGAAGCGCGCCGGATACGGCGGGGTGTTGTCGCCGCCGGGTGCATCCAGCGGGGCATTGGGGTCGATGCCGAAGTCGGGGTGCTCGAATCGGGTACCGGAGAACTCGATACGGTCGCCGTCGGCCCAGCCGTTCCAGAAGTGCTGGACGTGCCCGGCGTCGATATCGAACCAGCGCACCTCGTCGCCGGTGCCGTGGCGGGGGATGACGCCGATGCGGGCACCATTTTCCGGACGCCACTGCACCATGGGCCCTTTCCCCAGGTTGGCAATATCGAAGACGATGGGGGAGTCGAGGAACACGGCGTGGTGCTCAGTGATGATGAAGTCGTGCATCATCACCGGCGCCGGCAGGGTGATCTTGGTGCGGTGCACGAGCGCGCCGTGGGCGTCGACGACGTAGTAGCGAATCACCGGTTCGAACACCGAGTAACCGAAGAAGAACATCTCGCCGGTGCGCGGATCGATCCGAGGATGGGCCGTCATGGCGCCGTTGAGACTTCCGTCGAAGGTGTACTCGCCCACCGTGTCGAGCTGGGCGGTGACCTCGGTGGGGAGCCCTCCCTCCCACAGCGCCAGGTACCGCCCGGCGTGGCGCACGATGTGGGTGTTGGCCGGGTTCTTCACCGGTCCGGCGTCGCCCACCAGGGACGGTTCCGGGAAGTTCATGACATCGCCCAGACCGGGATAGACCGCCCGCCCGAGGTCGGCTTCGGCCTGCAACCCGCGCGACCGGATCCACCGATTGCGGTAGGACGCTCCGCCACCGTCGAAGGTCACCCCGTGCAGCATGCCGTCGCCGTCGAACATGTGGTATCGGCCCACCGGTTGGAACAGCGGGTTCGGCCCGTTGCGGATGAACGAGCCCTCCAGCCCGACGGGCAGCGCACCCGTGATGGCCAGGACGGCTACGTCTACCTCGGCGTCCACCGGGAACAGATTGCCCTCCAAGTCGGGCTGGTGCTCTTGGCGGCTGACGTTTCCGGTGAGGGTGGTGGCTGCGTGCATGAAGGCTCCCTGAGTGGTGGCCACGACGGGGCCGCTACCGGCCCAGGTTAACACCGTTTACCGAGATTTGGCGCCCGTGGACCTGACGCCCGACGGGTGCCCTCCCTACCGGGTCCCGCCCGGGAGAGACGCGAAAAAGTCCCAGATGAGCTCGGTGGCATCGATGTCTACGTTGGTGAGCAGCGTGTTCTGGGCCAGCTCGGTGGGCGTGCGACCGAGGGCGGCGACGAGCGCATTGGGGGGCTGGGTGGCGTTCCCGGCCAGGACGGTGGCCAGGAGGTCCTCGCTGAAGGGCAGCGGATGCCCGGGCCAGGCGTGGCCATGGTTCGTCAGCTGATAGAGCAGCGTGGGGGCCGAGCATCCGGTCCAGCGGATCGACTCCACCGTGGGGGTTACCGCCACCGTTTCGGGCGCTCCGCTACAGCCATTGCGCGCCGCGGCGGCTTCGATCGCCGGGAAGGCGGGAACGAAGGGGCCGGACCGGGTACTGCTGGCCAAGCCGGCGACGACGATGTCGTCGAGACCCTGAAAGGCCAC
>VFJN01000009.1 GCA_009886035.1 Actinomycetota bacterium | reverse complement strand
GCCGACGCCCGCTTGGTCGCCGGTGAGGGGCGCCTCAAGCCCGATCCACACCTCGTCCTCAGGCACCGTTCCCACCTTGAGAGACGAATCAGTGCTCGTCGTGGTGATGCTGTCGGAGTCTTTGGAGGAACACGCTGCTAGCAGCAACGATCCCGCCACAGTTACCGCCACCATGAGAGCAAACGTGTTTTTTCGTCGGGTCATTCTGTCAAAACCTCCGGTAGATGCTTATCTGTACGAGCTGAGTACAGCCTGGTTTTCCGAACCTCGGAGATGGTAGGCGGAAACTTTGGTGACCGCAGGAGATGGTCCGCCACCCCCACGGGCTGGTGGAGCCTCGGGGCGCCCCAGCAACCGGCGAGCGATTCGAAACCCGAAGGCTACGGTGGGCCCGTGCTCCCCCACGACTGGTCGTCACCTCCAGCTTCCCGGCCGTCTGTTACCTCTAGCCCCCTGATCCAGCGCCGCCCCTGCCGGCGGCGACACCATCGCGTGAGGAGACCAGCCCATGTGGGATTTCGAAACTGAGCCGGAGTTTCAGGAGCACCTCGACTGGGTGGAGGCCTTTGTCAAGGAGGAGATCGAACCCCTCGACCTCGTGTGGGGGGGGCTCGAATTCACTCCGCTGGACGACAACCGCCGCCGGGCCATCGACCCCCTGAAACAGCAGGTACGGGAGCGGGGTCTCTGGGCCGCTCACCTCGGCCCGGAACTGGGCGGCCAGGGCTACGGCCAACTGAAACTGTCCCTGATGAACGAGATCCTGGGCCGATCAGGATGGGCACCAATCGTGTTCGGCACGCAGGCACCCGACACCGGAAACGCCGAGATCATCGCCCACTACGGCACCGATGAGCAGAAGGCCACCTACCTTCAGCCATTGCTGGCCGGCGAGGTGTTCTCGTGTTACTCGATGACCGAACCCCATGCCGGGGCCGACCCCACCATGTTCACCACCCGGGCCATTCGTGACGGCGACGAGTGGGTGATCGAGGGCTGGAAATGGTTCTCGTCCAATGCCCGTACCGCCGCCTTCCTCATCGTCATGGTCGTGACCGACCCCGACGTGAGCGCCTACCGGGGCATGTCGATGTTCCTCGTCCCCACCGCCACCCCCGGCGTCACCATCGTGCGGAACGCTGGCCTCGGCGGCGAGGCCGCCGACGAGGGGAGCCACGCCCTCATCCACTACGACCAGGTGCGGGTACCGGCGGAGGCCCTGCTGGGTGGGGAGGGCGAGGCCTTCGCCATCGCCCAGACCCGCCTGGGCGGGGGGCGCATCCACCATGCGATGCGCACCATCGGGATGTGCAACCGGGCCTTCGACATGATGTGCGAGCGGGCCCTGAGCCGCGAAACCCAGGGGTCCCTGCTGGCCGACAAACAGTTCGTGCAGGGCTACATCGCCGACTCCTACGCCGAGATCAAACAGTTCCGGCTGCTCGTGTTGCACACGGCGTGGTCGATCGACCGTTACCAGGACTACCGGCGAGTGCGAAAAGACATTGCCGCGGTGAAGGTGCTCATGCCGGGGCTGATCACCAACGTGGTGCAGCGGTCGATGCAGGTACACGGCGCCCTGGGCGTGTCCAACGAGATGCCCCTGGCCCGGATGTGGCTGGCCGGACCGATTTTGGGGTTAGCCGACGGACCCACTGAGGTGCACAAGGTCACCGTCGCCCGTCAGGTGCTGCGCGACTACCGCCCCAGTGACGACCTGTGGCCCACCGAACATCGGCCCAAGAAATTGGCGGCCGCCCGACAAAAACTGGCCGCCTACCTTGAACTGGAGGTGGGAAACCTGTGAGTGGCACCAACGCGGGCGCCGGTGACCCGGTTCTTGAGGTCGAGCGCCTCGGCCGCTGGCTCGACACCCTCGACCTGCCTGGACGCGGGGCAACCATCGAGTGGCGTTACCTCTCCGGCGGCAGCCAGAACCAGATCTTCGAGATCCGCCGGGGGGATCTGCACGCAGCGCTGCGGATTCCTCCGCCCACCGCCCCGCCGAGCCGTGACGCCGGCATCGTGCGCGAGTGGCGCATCATCGACGCGCTGGCGGACACCGACGTACCCCACACCGATGCCATCGCCGTGTGCGAGGACCACTCGGTACTGGGCCGCACGTTCTACCTGATGGGTTTTGTCCACGGCTGGTCGCCGATCGAGGTGACCGAGTGGCCCGAGCCCTTCCGATCCGACCTCCAGGCCCGCCAGGGCCTGGCCTACGAGTTGATCGACGGCATCGCCCGGCTGGCCCAGGTTGATTGGAGAGCCAAGGGTCTCCACGATCTTGGCCACCCCGAAGGCTTCCACGACCGGCAGGTGGACCGGTGGCTGGCCTTCCTCGACCGCATCAAGCGTCGAGACCTTCCTGGCCTCGACGACGCCTCACAGTGGCTGCGGACCCACCGACCAATCGACTTCGTTCCCGGCCTCATGCACGGCGATTATCAGTTCGCCAACGTGATGTATGCCCATGGCGGCCCGGCCCGTCTCCGCGCCATTGTCGACTGGGAAATGGGAACCGTCGGTGACCCGAAACTCGACCTGGCCTGGGTCATTCAGTCCTGGCCCGAACACCCCAACGACGTACCCGATATTGGCTACGTGGACCTCACCGGCATGCCCACTCGTGACCAACTCCTCGCCCGCTACGCCGCCGGGTCGGGTCGTCAGGTCGACGACATGGACTATTACCTGGTGCTCGCCCGTTGGAAACTCGCCATCGTGCTCGAACAGGGGTTCCAACGCGCCGGGGACGACCCCAAACTTCTCGCGTTTGGCGACATCGTTGTGAACCTCATGGCCAGTGCCGCCGAGACGGCCGGAACCAGCGACTACCGATAGATAGAACTCCTCATCGCTGGCCATCCCGCCGGCACCACCGACGACCTTCGACGCCACCGTCCCCGATGCTCACGTCCCGCCTCGCCGGTCGGCCCAAAATGAGTCGAACGGCGGGACCGGCCCTGGCGTATTATCGGCAGAGATCACTCGACGGCGGGGGCCGCATGAACAGTCCGGGGCGGAGCGACGATAAATGGTGGCACCGCCCTGGAGCCTCGGCTTCCCGGCCTGATCTCCGCGACGTCGCCCTCAGCGGTGGCGCCCTCAGCGGTGCCGCCCTCAGCGGTGCCGCCCTCAGCGGTGCCGCCCTCAGCGGTGCCGCCCTCAGCGGTGCCAACCTGCGCTACGCCGACCTCGCCGGCGCCAACCTCACGGGCGCGCTCCTCGCCGGCGCCGACTTGCTCGACGCCGACCTGACCGGAGCCGACCTGACCGGGGCCAACCTGACCGGGGCCAACTTGCGCTACGCCAACCTCACCGACGCCAATCTGACCGGGGCCAACCTGCGCCAGGCCAATCTAAAATACGCTGAATTGGGCGGCGCCGACCTCACCGACGCCGACCTCACCGATGCGTACCTGCGCCGGGCCGACCTCACCGATTTGCGGTGGTCGAACACGAAGTGCCCGGACGGTGTCGTCCGGAACACCCCTCCGCTCGAGCCGCCGGAATTCTTGGGCCACCGCCGCCAATGAGGTCAGGCCGTCGGAGGTGCGTGGACGATCAGAATCGAGTGGGTGGTGGTGGCGGCCCGGCGGAATCTCGCCAGTTCGACGTACTCCGGGGAGTTCCACCAGGCCAGGCAGGCATCTTCGGAGTCGAACCCGATGATCACGGTGCGACCATCCGCTCGTTGGCCTTCCAGGACCACAGGATGGTCGTCGTAGGTGATGAAGCGCCCACCGTGGGCCCGCAGGATCGGGAAAAACCCCTTCTCATACTGGCGATAGCCATCGGGGTCGTTGACGGTGAGGTGGGCGACAAAATGCACCGGGCCGGCATCGGACATGGGGCGGGTTCCTCGTTTCGGTGATGTTCGCGGAGGGCAACGCTGGGCATTGCCCTGCGAGGGAACGGCGGGCGATCACCTCGGCTCTCGACTCTACCCAGGGCCGCGCACCGCCTCCGACCGCAATGGCCGCTCCCCCGGCGCGACGCCTTCGGGATCCCGGCCACGACCCTGACGTAACATCGGGGTTGTGAGCCCTCCGCCGGATCCCCACAGGAGATCGCTCGACAACTACATCATCCTCAACGCCGATGACATCGCGGCCCTCATGCCCTTGGGAACGGTGCACCCCACCCTCGTCGGGGAAGTAATTTTTGCCGCCGGTGACGCCACCCAGTCGTTCGTCGTGGTGCTCGACGGAAAGGTCGACATCGTCGGCGCTGGCCTCAACGGACCGTCCATCATCACCACTCACATTGCCGGGCAGTTTCTCGGCGAGCTCAACCTGCTGGTGGGACAGCGCCCCTTCGTCAGCGCCGTGGTCACCGAAGCGGGCTCGGTACTCGTCATCCCCTTGCCCGTATTCACCGATTTCTTGCGCGCCACACCGGAACTGGCCGACCTGGTGTTCGACGAGTTCATGCTGCGCAGATCGAGGCTGCATCGCGGCTCCGGCACCGCCAATGTGGTGATCATCGGAAGCGGCTTCTCCGCGGAGGCGATGGCGCTGCGGGTGTTTGCCTCGCGATCGCATGTGCCCTTCCAGTGGATCGATCTCGATAGGCACCCCGACCCCATCGGCTTCCTCGCCCAGTTGGGAATCGACCCGGCTGCTGTTCCCGTGGTCATCACGCCCGCGTCTCGGCTCGACCAGCCCACCACCGTCGAGTTCGCTCGTTCTCTCGGCCTCGACCATGGCCCCGCTCTCACCGATGTCCGCGACGTTGTCATCGTGGGCCTCGGCCCGGCCGGCCTGGCGGCAGCCATCGTGGCGGTGTCGGAGGGCCTCGACGTGGTCTGTCTCGAAGCCGTCGCCGTTGGTGGACAGGCGGCCGCCAGTTCGCGCATCGAGAACTATCTCGGGTTCCCCAACGGCATTTCCGGCAAGGAACTCACCACCTCCGCCGCCCTGCAAGCCCAGCGCCTCGGCGCCCGCCTCACGAGCCCCAGCAAGGTCGTCGGTCTGCGGGTGGCGGATGAACACCGGGTGATCCAACTCGAAGACGGCACCGAAATCGTTAGCCGCACCGTGGTGATCGCATCGGGCGCACGCTATCGGCGGCTCGACGTGGAGGACTTGGCCCGATACGAAGG
>VFJN01000014.1 GCA_009886035.1 Actinomycetota bacterium | reverse complement strand
ACGACGTGCACGGCGGTGCCGCCGTGGGGATGCAGGTGGCCCACATGGACCCTTTCGATGTGTGCGCGTCCACCGATCACCGCCACATCCGCATGCTCGGCGAGGTGCTCGATTGGCTCTAGGCGCTGCTTGGGCGCCCAGAGTGGGTGGTTGATGCGGGGTGGCGGGTCATCGCCCGAGGGTTAGAGGGCAGCCCGGAACCATTCCCGCAGCTGCGACCGATACGCCGTGTCGTAGCGGTCGTAGTCGGCGCGCAGGGCAACGCCGGGCCAGCGGCGAGGCAGGAGGGTTTCGGGCAGGAGCGGATCGGCCTGCAGGTGGCGCAGGACGGCGGCGGAGGTAACGAAGCCCGTCGCTAGTGCCCCGGGGCGGCCGGCCTCGAGCCGGGGGAGGGTCCGGGCCATGTCGGAGCGCAAACCGCCGGCCTGCCGCGACCAGGCTTTCAGGGCAAACAGGGCCTCGGCCCGGGGTGGGGGGATCGGGTGCGCTCCGTCCCAACGGGTGCACCACCGCTGGATGATGGTGGCGGCATCAGGAGCGCGTTGGGGGTCGAGGTTGTCGGGGCGGCCCCATCCGTCGTGGCCAATTTCCGCCAGTCGGTGGGCGCGGAGCGCGTGGCGCAAGCCCGCCCGGTCGGCGGCGGGGCGAGGCGGGGCCGGGTTGATGGTGATGAGTTCCCAGGTGCCGTCCCACGCACGGGTGGTGGCCCGGCGGCTGGCGATCTGGCGGACCTGACGGGCCACGAGCGGACCGTGGAGGCGGTAGCCACCCTCCTGCGCCACCGCTTCGCCCGCGTTCACCATGCGCGACAGGGCCGTACGCGTCGTGCCCTCGGAGATGCCGAACAGCGCCGTCGTGCGAACGAGCCGATTCGTGGGCAGCCAGGGCGGGTCAGTACCGAGGAGTACCGAGGCGATGACGGATCGAGCGGTGAGGGGCGTGGCAGCATTACTAAATGACGACATGTGTAGAGAAACTGTAAGGTACGGGGATGGTGAGCGTGCGAGATACCCGTTCCACGATGCTCCCGCCCACCGAGCTGTTGCCCGCCGTCTTGCCCACCGAACGCCTCACTGCGAGCGGCATGCCCGTGCTCGCGGTGCGCTCCGATCTGCGCCGTATCAACAACCTTCGCAATGTCGGAACCGTCATGGCCACCTGGGGACAAGCCCTGGGCACCATCGGACTGGCCGTGTGGATCGATCGCCCCCTCGGTTACGCCGCCGCCTTTTTGCTCATGGGGCCGGCCTT
>VFJN01000173.1 GCA_009886035.1 Actinomycetota bacterium | reverse complement strand
TGAAGACCCGTACCAAGATCGCGGCGGCGGCCGCCACGTCGGGTGCCGACGACGCTGTCGAACTGAACCGATTGGCCCAGAAGCGTCTCGACACCGCCGTGAAGAAGGGTGTTATCCACAAGAACGCCGCCGCCCGCCGGAAGTCGCGCCTCACCAAGAAGCTGAACCAGGGCGCCGTCTCCGCCACCTGAGCCAGGCCCCACCACAATCGCGACACCGTGCCGGGCCGAGCGCCCGGCACGGTCGCGTTCGGGCACTACTTGGAGAGCGCGGCCAGTCGGGCCACCAACACCTCGAGTACGAGCCCATCGGGCCAGGCCTTGCCACCGCGCAGGTCCAGATCGGCCCGCGCCAGCAGATCTACTGCCCGGACGATGCGCTCATGACCAAGACGACGGGCCTGCCCCATGGCTTTACGAGCCGGGAAGGTGGATCCCTTCATCCCCAGCAGGGCCGCCGCATCGCTCTCGGAAGCCACCGCCGCACCATCAAGGCGCAGCATCCGCCCGAAGTGGGTGTGCAGGGTGCTCAGCAACTGAAAGGGGTGGCGCTCCCCTTGCCCCACCATGCGCTGAAGGAGATCGAGGGCCGTGGCCCGATCGCCGCGATCAATGGCATCGGTGAGATCCCACGGGGGAACGCTGCCATCGTCGCCGAGAAACGGTTCGATCTCCGCCGCCGTGATCTTGCGGCCCACCCCAAAGGTGGAGGTGAGGAGGTCGATCAAGCCGAGAAGGCGGCTCGGATCATCCCCGACCCACACCACCAACCTCTGGCGGCCATCGGCGTCCACCTTCAAACCCGACTCCGCCAGATGCTCGCCCACCCACTCGGTAACTTTCCGACCCGGACTTGAATCCACCTGGGCCCCGCCGCAGCGGGTTACCGCTTCGAGGAGGGCCTTGGGCACTTTCCCCGTGCCCCATTCCAGCACCAGACGGGTGCTCGGGAGCGGGTCGAGGAGGTAGTCCACCAGGGGTTGGACGAGGTCATTGCGCTCCCGTTTTTCCGTGACGCGGCCCAACACCACTCGGAAGTCGGTGAGGAACGGCGGAGTTTGGGCAGCGTCCACGAGCACGAGCAACGGATCGAGCCCATCAGCGTCGACGGCCCCCACGTCGATCTCCTCCACCACGAGCGAACGTTCCTCATCGCCCACGAGATCGTCCACAAAGGCGCGCACCGCATCGCGCAGCACCGCGTCGTTGTCGCCCTTCAGGAGCGTGATCGGGACGGCACTCATCCGCTGGCCGCCCGGGCCTCTAGTACCGCCGCCATCACATCAGCGGTGCGGCGCGCCCCCCGCACATCATGCGCCCGCAGCACGCGACACCCCTGGGAGATACCGAAAGCATGGGCGGCATGGGATACCTCGCGACGGTCGCCCACCTCCTGCCCCACGAGCGCCCCCAGAAACCGCTTGTTCGAGGCCGAGAGGAACAGCGGCCAACCGAGTTGCGCGAGTTGGTCATGGGAACGCAGCAATGCCAGCGACTGCGGCTCGCTCTTTCCGAGGTCGAGTCCGGCATCCACCATCACTCGCTCTCGAGGGATTCCCGCGGCCTCGGCCTGCTCGGCCCGCTGCCGCAAAAAGCGCGCCACCGCCTTGGTTACCGGCTCGTCGTACACCGGGTTCGGATCAGGCACCCGCGGACCGATGCGGATGTGCGTCGCCACCACCGACGCACCGCCCGCCGCCGCCACCGCGAGGTAGGCGGGGTCCTCGAATCCGCTGATGTCGTTGCCCACCACTGCGCCGGCGGCGATGGCCTCCTGCAGGACCGACGCCCGCCAGGTATCCACCGACAGGGGAAGATCGAAGCGTTGCTGCAATGCCTCGATCGCCGGGATCACCCGATCCAGTTCCTCCTGCAGCCCCACCTCCGGACCGGGGCCGGCCTTCACCCCGCCCACGTCGAGAAAATCAGCGCCCTCCCCCACGAGTTGCTCGGCCTTGCCGAGAAAATCGTCGAAGTCGTAATAGGCACCGCCATCGAAAAACGAATCAGGGGTGCGATTCAAGATGCCCATCACCAGCGCGCGATACCGGATGTCGAAGCGACGGTCGCCGAGAGCCACCACCGGACAAGCCAGGTCATCTCCCACGCGCCACGGCATCGGCTCCACGAGCCAGGAACCTACCTTGTTGTCACGACACCTCCTCGACCGATGTCAGCGGGGCCGAGCATCCACCACCAGTCGGTCCGCCAGGGATGTGATCCGCAGCGCCAGGTGGCCTACCTCCATCCCACCCCCTAGCGGGGGTCGAGCCACCGGCACCCCCACCGGGCCCAGAGAGCCAGGATTGGCCGTCACTACGCCAGTGGTGGGATGCCCCTGGAGCACATCCACCACCACCTCGGGCGGCACCGACGAATCGGCCACCACGAGCAGCCCGATCCGATCGATGCCCGATCGCCGCAAACCCTCCAACACTCCGGCTGACCCCACCGAGCGTCCACCCCCCGCATCGCTGAGGACCACCAGCGCCGTAGACCCGTCTCGCCATACCGTCACTCCCGTCGCCACCGAAGCCCGTAAAGGCGGCGGGGCCCTCCCTGCCACCACCGCCACGAGAACGGCGCCGCCCGCCACCATCAGCCCCGCGTGGCGCACCCACGGGCCCCGGCCCACCCCCACCGCCGCCACGGCCAGGCCCGCCCCCAGCGCCACCACGTGGCCACCGCCGAGTTCGCCCAACCCGGCCCGGGCCAAGTGGTGAGCCACCCCCTCCAACCACGCCAGTCCAGCCCCCGTAGGTATCTGCAGCAGCCAGGCCACCGAGGGACCGGCCAGCCCCGCCAGCAGACCCGCCGTAAGACCCCACACCATGATCGCCCCCGCCACCGGCACCGCCAGAAGGTTGGCGGGCAGCGAAGCCACCGGTATGGGACCAAAGGTGGCGAGCAACACAGGCGCCACCCCCAACTGGGCCGCCACGGTGACCGCCATTGCCTCACGGAGCCGCGCCGGACCCGGCAGGACCGCCAGGAGCCGGGGGGCCAACACCACAATGGCTGCCGACGCCGCCACCGAAAGCCGGAACCCCACCGATTGCACGAGCAAGGGGTCGATCACCAACAGCCCCACAGTGGCCCAGCCCAGCAACGTGACCCGGGCCGGGGAATGACCGGTAGTCATCACCAGAGTTGCCAATGCGGCGAGGGCCGAGGCCCGCAACACCGATGGTTCAAAACGCGTCACCAGCCCGAACATGCCGATCATCCCCAGGGTAAAAAACCAACGAGGCCATAGCCGCAACCGGCGCACCACCGGACCGGCCAACGCCAACACAAACGCCACATTTTGCCCGGAAACCGCCAGGAGATGGGTGAGCCCAGCACCGCGAAAATCGTCGGCCAACCCGGCCGGCTGCATCCGATCGTCACCGATCACCAGGCCCGTGTAGAGCGACCGGTACCGGGGCGACATCGACTCAGCACCAGCCATCAACCTGCGGCGCAGACCGTTGGCGACCTGGCTCGGCCAGGACCCCGGGCGCCATCCCTCTACCCGGCTCAGGTGCAGGCGACCGCCGATATGGCGCGGGACAAGCCAGCCGGCTTCAGGGGGCACCGGGGTCACCACGCCTCGAATGGCCACCACCTCACCGGCGAGTCGCCACCGGAGAGCCTGGGCGGCGGGCCCTTCGGCCCGCGCCTCCAGCCGATGCCCCCCCGTTCGCACATCCACCCGCACCCCACCGTAGGAAGGGGCCGGATCGCTCACCAGTTCCACCTCCCCCACCCACCGGCCCGGGCGCACCTCCCCCAGACCGTCGAGACTGCGCTGCGCCAACCCGCTCACCACGAGAGCCACCGCCAGGATCAACAACCACTTCCGTCGCCCCACCAGCGCCAGGGCCACCAGGCCCAGCCCCACCCCCAGGCTCGGCCGGGACGGATGCAACGCACCGAACGCGGCCGCCAGCGCCAACGCCACGGTCGCCGGCGGGGAGAGGCTCACACCGTCACCAGGGGACGCAATTGCTCGAGTTTGGCGTCACCGATGCCAGGCACATCGAGTAACTCGTCGACCGACGCGAAGCCGCCCGCTTCTTGGCGGTAGGTGATGATCGCGGCGGCCGTGGCCGGACCCACTCCCGGCAACCCATCCAGTTCTTTTTCGTCGGCGGTATTGAGGTTCACGGCGGCCGCGGGGAAATCGGCTCCACTCGCACTCCCGGGCCCGGTGGCCCCGAGCGCCACCGGCGGCGGCACTTCCCCCGCGACCGGTACATACAGGCGCGTGCCGTCGCTCAGCGGGGCCGCAAGGTTGATGCTGGTGGCGTCGGCGTCGGGGCGTAGGCCGCCTGCGGCGGCCAGGGCATCCGCCACCCGAGCCCCTGCCGCCAACTCGTGCAGACCGGGCGTGATCACGGCGCCGGCCACATGCACGACCAGGGGCGCGGGAGCCGTCGTGGTGAGGGGGGTGGCTACGGTGGACGCGGTGAAGGGCAGCGCCACCTCCGGTGGCGCCGCCGCCGGTCGCACGAGCCATGCCACCCCCAGGAGGGCCACCAGAGCCAGCGCGGCGCCGAGGCCGATGCGCCCCGGGGATGTTCCCGTGGCATCGGCCACCTGCTCGATGCGTTCTCGCCACGAGCGAGGCGGTTGCGGACGGATGGGAACATCGCCCTCGCGGGGCGAAACGTCGGAGATCTCAGACACTGTCCCTCCCAGGGACGCGACAACGCGGCCACAACGGGGGAAGGACGGACAAATGTTATCGGCACACCGTTGCCGCCAACAGGGGGCAACTAGGCGAGGCCCGTCCCGGATTAAAAGAGGCGAGCCGTCAGTTGCTTGCGGTACTCGGCCGTGCGCTGATCGTCGGGACCGAGCACCTCGAGCAGATCCAGGAACCGCTGACGCGCCGTTTCGTCGTCCTTCACCCTGTCCAGCAGGCCGTCGAGTTCGATCCGCACGCTTTCCACCTCGGCCGCCGGCCCCACCCGGGCCAGCGCAGCCAGGTGCCGCGTCTCCACCGACTCGGGAATCCGTTCGAGGAGCGCCAACCCCTCGGCTTTCGCCGTCTCATCTGGTTGCACCACCAGAAGCGCCGCGAGGGCCACCACCGCCTCGGCATGGCCGGGTTCTTCTGCGAGGATGGCGCGCAACGATGCCTCGTCGCCGGCGGCCAGAAGGGTGGTGAGGGCATCCTCCGCCTCGGTGGGACGGACTCGGTTGATGAACTCGCGCACCTTGTCCTCCGGGAGCGCCCCCACGAAGCCATCGATCACCTTGCCATCGCGCATGGCGTACACCGCCGGGATGCTCTGGACCTTGAAGGCCTCGGAGATCTGGGTATTGGAGTCCACGTCGACCTTGACGAGCACCACCGCGCCGGCGGTCTCGTCCACCACCTTCTCCAGGATCGGGCCCAGTGTTTTGCAGGGGCCGCACCACTCGGCCCACAGGTCCACCACCACGGTGACCTGCTTCGATCGCTCCACGACCTCCGTGGGGAAGGTGGCATCGGTAACGTCAAGAGACATAGGTGTCAATCTACCGGCGGCGGTACCCTCGCCCACCACAACCCCAAGGTCGGAAGGAGGCCACCGACATGACCGAGACCATCAAGGGAATCGACGACAGCGGCGTCACCGCCTGGTTCGCTGATCACATCCCTAAGGCCAAGGGCCCCCTTACCTTCACCCTTATCGCCGGCGGGCATTCGAACCTCACCTACCGCGTGACCGACGCAGCCGGACAGGCCTTCGTGCTGCGCCGTCCCCCGCTGGGCCAGGTTCTCGCCACCGCTCACGACATGAGTCGTGAGCACAAGATCA
The DNA here is from genome assembly GCA_009886035.1 of Actinomycetota bacterium. Lineage (GTDB taxonomy): Bacteria > Actinomycetota > Acidimicrobiia > Acidimicrobiales > VFJN01 > VFJN01. The sequence goes on along the minus strand of VFJN01000173.1, from coordinate 8,746 downwards.
TTTCGGCCCTCGGACCCACCGAGGTACCGGTAGCCCCCGCCCTGGGCCTCTGCCTCGACGAGCACGTGAACGGCGCCCCGTTCTATGTCATGGACTTCGTGGATGGTCGTGTCCTGCGCGACCAGGTCGCCGCCGCCGCCATCCCGCCCCCCGCACGAGCCCAGGCCAGTCGGTCGGTGGCCGACACGCTCGCTCGCATTCACGCCATCGACCCCGATGCCGTTGGTCTTGGCGACTTGGGTAAAAAAGCGGACTATCTCCCTCGGCAACTCAAGCGCTGGTACGGGCAGTGGAACCAGTCGAAGACGCGGGACCTTCCCCTGATCGACGAGCTCCACGATCAGTTCCAAGCTCGCATTCCCGAACAGGGGCCAGCCGCCATCGTGCACGGCGACTACCGCCTCGATAACTGCATGACCGATGACGACGGCAACATCGTGGCCGTACTGGACTGGGAACTCTGCACCCTCGGGGATCCACTGGCCGATGTGGGCCTCTTGATGGTCTATTGGACAGAGGCCAGCGATGCGGTGCCGATGCTGCTCACGGCCCCCACCGCGCAGGAGGGGTTCCTCACCCGTCAGGAGGTGCTCGACCGTTATACACAGATGAGCGGACGGGATCTTTCCCAGATCGATTACTACACGGCATTCGGCTACTGGAAACTCGCCTGTATCGTTGAGGGGGTCTACGCCCGTTATGTGGGTGGTTCCATGGGCAGTACCGACCCCGCCACCTTCGACGGGTTCAAGGTCCAGGTCGAGCGGTGCGCCGAAGCCGCTACTGACGCGATGAGCCGACTCGAATGAGGACCCCCCCCATGAACCCGCTCTATTCCCTGGTGGACCAACCCGCCCTTGAGGCTCCTGTCCTCGTGATGATCCTCAAAGGTTGGATCGATGCCGGCCTCGGGGCCGACGGGGCCGCCGAGGTGCTCACTCGGAACCTCGAAATTCACACCGTGGCCCGCTTCGATGCCGATCAGTTGCTCGACTGGCGCGCTCGCCGCCCCACGATGCGCTTGGTCGACGGCATCAATACCCACCTGGCCTGGGAGGAGACCGAGCTCTCTTGGGCCAAGGACAACGGCGGCCGAGACATCCTCTTGTTGTTGGGCAACGAACCCGACCATGCCTGGATGGCGTTCTCGCAACAAGTGGTGGACCTCGCCCTTCAATTTGGCACCCGGATGGTGCTGGGCCTGGGGGCCTACCCCACTCCGGCACCCCACACCCGACCCCCGCTCGTTGCCGCCTCGGCCTCGGAAGCCGAACTCACTCTCGGCTTGGTGCGCAACACCGTGGAGGTGCCCTCGGGGGTACAGGGCATGATCGAACGACAAGCGGCCCTGCGCGGCTTGCCCACTCTCGGTCTCTGGGCGCAGGTGCCGCACTACGTGGCGACAATGCCCTACCCGGCGGCGTCGTTGGCGCTCATCGAGACCACCAATTCGGTGGCGGGGCTCGACCTCCCCATCGGCGATCTGGTTGATCGGGCCGCCGTGAGTCAATCGAGAATCGATGAACTCATCGCCCAGAACCCCGAGCACACCGCCATGCTTGATCAGCTTGAGCAAAACGCTGACCAGCAGACCGCCACCTCGGAACTTTCGGCAACGACCGGCGACGATCTGGCGGAGGAACTGGAGCGCTTCCTTCGCGACCAGTAACCCCTCGGGCCCCCCTGGACCGACCACTCGATGGCAGTGGCTAAGGTCGGAGGAATGAAAGTAGACGGGGGCCTTGGAGGAGATCTGACCGGCGCGGCGCGCTCCGCCGCGGTGCAGGAAGAGCAGGGCTACGACGGCCTCTGGAGCGCCGAAACCGCCCACGATCCGTTCTTCCCGCTCCTGCTGGCGTCGCAGTCGACCCAACGGGTTGAGTTGGGCACCGGGATCGCGGTGGCCTTCGCCCGCAATCCGATGAACCTCGCCCAACTCGGCTGGGACATGCAGGCCGCCTGTGAGGGGCGCTTCATCCTCGGGCTCGGAAGCCAGATCAAGCCCCACATCACCAAACGTTTCTCGATGCCCTGGACCCATCCGGCCCCGCGTATGCGGGAGATGATCCTCGCCATCCGAGCCATCTGGGCGGCCTGGAACGACGGCAGCAAGCTCGATTTCCAGGGCGATTTCTACACGCACACCCTGATGACCCCCTTCTTCGACCCCGGCCCCAACCCCTACGGCGACGCCAAGATCTTCCTGGCGGGCGTGGGCCAAGGGATGACCGAGGTGGCCGGCGAGGTCTGCGACGGTTTCCTCTGTCACGGCTTCACCACCGAACGCTATCTACGCGAGGTCACCCTGCCGGCGCTCGATCGGGGAGCGGCCAAAGCCGGCCGCACCCGAGCCGACGTGGAGATCTCCGGCCCCGCGTTCGTGGTCACTGGCAGTAACGAGGAGGAGATAGAGGCCTCCCGAACCGGCACGAAGCAGCAGATCGCCTTCTACGGCTCCACGCCGGCGTACCGAGGCGTCCTCGAACTCCACGGGTGGGGTGGCCTTCAGGACGACCTCAATAAAATGTCCAAAGAGGGTCGCTGGAAAGAAATGGGCGAGCTCATCACCGACGACATCCTCGACACCTTCGCGGTGATCGGCGAACCGGAGCAGATTGCCGCCGGCCTGCGGGCGCGCTACGGCGGCATCGTGCAGCGAATCAGTTTCTACGCCCCGTATGCCTCCGACCCGGAGCGTTGGCACCAGGTCATGAAGGACCTCCAGTCCATCTGACGCAACCGGTTTATGCGTGCTGGAGTTCAGCCCCGAGGTAGCGAACTTTGCAGAGCGAGCGCTGGAGCTTGCCCGAACTGGTTTTGGGAAGGGTTCCGGGGGCAACCAAGACAATGTCCCGGGCGGGGAGACCCACCGACTCCCTCACTCGCTGCGCCACTGAACGCCGCACTTCCACCAGATCATCAGCCCTGGACTCGGCCACCACCACGAGGCCTTCCTTGCCTCCAACGCCGTCCACGCCGAAGGCGATCACGTTGCCGGCGCGCACTCCATCCACCCCGACCAGCGCCCGCTCGATGTCCTCCGGGAACACGTTGCGACCGCCCACAATGATCATGTCCTTGATGCGACCGCACATCACCATCTCGCCCTCGATCAGGTAGGCCAGATCGCCGGTGCGCAGCCATCCGTCGTGAAAGAGGTCACGGTTGGCGTCGGGGCGCTTGTAATAGCCGGGGGTCACTGATGTGCCCCGGATCTCCAGTTCGCCAACCTCTCGGTCTTCCAGCACGTCCCCGCCTCGCGGGTCGACCACCCGGATCTCTAGCCCCTTCACGGGACGGCCCAGAACGGCGAAGGGGCGGGCCCACTCCGAGTCGCGGTCGAGGGGGGCGGCGTAACGCTCACCCTCCATCGAGCGAAGGTCCACCACATCGGTTCGCAGGCCAGCCATCGGCTCGGGGAAGGTACCGGCGATGGCCACCTCGGCCATGCCAAAGGCGGGGAACACGGCCCCGGGACGCAAGCCGTGCCGCTCCCCGGCATCGATGAAGTCCGCCACCGCGACGGGGTCCACCGGCTCGGCGCCGTTGAGGGCGATCCGGAGACGGGAGAGGTCGAGCGGGTCACCGCGGCGCAGTGCCCGGGCCGCTAACACATAGGAGAAATTGGGACCGGCCGTGGCGGTGCCTCCGTAGGTGGAGATCCACTCCATCCAGCGGCCTGGCCCGGCCATGAAGTCGGTGGGGGCGGCCAGCACCAGCGGCGTACCGGTGGTGAGCGCCAGGCTGAAGAGCCCTACGAGTCCCATGTCGTGGTAGAGCGGCAGCCACGACACCAGCACGTCGTCGTCGGGATCGAGGGAGGTAGCGGCCGCGATGCCGTCGAGATTCGCGCCCACGGTGTGGTGCGGCAGCATCACTCCTTTGGGATCCGAAGTCGAGCCGCTGGTGAACTGCAAAATGGCGAGGCGCTGCGGGTCGTCAAGGGGGCGGGCGAAGGCTTCCGGCCCCACCCGGCCGGGCCCGGGTTGCACCGCGTCCCAGCCCACCATCGGCGGCTCCCCCACGACGGCTTCCACGAAGGGCGCCAATTCGGGATCAACCAGCACGAGCGAGACGTCGGAGTTGGCGATCCGCACCCGAGTTTGGAGCACGAACTCGTCGATGGAGGCGAGTCGCATCGGCAGGGGCAACACCACCGCCGTAGCCCCGGCGAGCCAGATGGCCTGGAGGGCGGTGACCAGCGGCCGTGACGTAGGGCCGAGCAGCGCCACATGATCGCCCGGGGCCACCCCGAGGCTCTGGAGGTTGGCGGCGAAGCCCCGGGCCTCGTCGTGTAATTGAGCGTAGGAGACCACTGCGGGGTCGCCGCCTACGACGAAGGTGAGGTCGTGGCCGCGGTCGGCGCCGGCCTCGATCCGTTGCGGGAGAGTCAGCACGGAGATGTGACCCGAGGGGCGGCCGATGGGTTACAGGCCACCGGGGTTCCGGGAAGTTGAGGGCGACCGCTACCGTTCGCCCTATGAGCGTTGACAACCCCCCCTCGGACGCCCCCGGCCACGACCAGATTCCGGCCCACCGCTACACCGCGGCCCTGGCATCCGAGATCGAAAGGACCTGGCAGGATCGCTGGGAGGCCGAGGGTACGTTCCTGGCTCCCAATCCCGCCGGGGCCCTCGGGGCCGGGTTCGACCGGGTGGCCGACCTTCCCAAACTTTACGTGCTGGATATGTTCCCCTACCCCTCGGGCAAGGGGTTACACGTCGGCCATCCGCTCGGATTCATCGGCACCGATGTCTACGCCCGCTATCAGAGGATGAATGGGCACAACGTCATTCACGCCATGGGCTACGACGCCTTCGGACTACCCGCCGAGCAGTACGCAGTGGAGACCGGACAACACCCGCGCGACACCACCAACGCCAATATCGCCAACATGGCCCGCCAACTCAGGCGACTCGGACTCGGGCACGATCCGCGCCGCAGCGTCAACACCACCGACCCGGCGTTTTACAAATGGACGCAGTGGATCTTCCTCCAGGTATTCGGCGCCTGGTACGACCGCGACGCCGATCGGGCCCGGCCCATCAGCGAACTCGAGACCGAACTAGCCAACGGCACTCGGGAGCCTGATTCCGGAACGAATCCCGGCGAGCAGCCGTGGTCTGAGCTCACCGACCGTCAACGCCGAGTGGTGGTGGACGCTCATCGGCTGGCTTACCTGCACGAAGCCCCGGTGAACTGGTGCCCCGGGTTGGGCACGGTGCTGGCCAATGAAGAGGTGACCGCCGATGGTCGCTCCGACCGCGGCAACTTCCCCGTTTTCCGCCGCCCCCTGAAGCAGTGGATGATGCGAATCACCGCCTATGCCGACCGCCTCGCCGGCGACCTCGACCTGCTCGACTGGAGCGAGTCGATCAAGTTGATGCAACGGAACTGGATCGGCAGGAGCGAAGGGGCCGAGGTGCGCTTCGCCGCCGGTGCCTCCGAGATCGCCGTGTTCACCACCCGCCCCGACACCCTCTTCGGTGCCACCTACGTGGTGTTGGCCCCCGAGCACCCTCTGGTGGACAGCCTGGTCGCTCACACCTGGCCCGAAGGGGTAGACCCGCGCTGGACCGGCGGGGCATCCACCCCCGGCGAGGCGGTGGATCAGTACCGCTCCCTCACCCGTCGCCGCAGTGATCTCGAACGCCAGACCGTCGACCGGGACAAGACCGGGGTGTTTATCGGAGCCACCGCCACCAACCCCGTCAGTGGGGAACCAATCCCCATTTTCGTGGCCGACTACGTTCTCATGGGTTACGGAACCGGGGCCATCATGGCGGTACCCGCCCACGACCAACGGGATTTCGACTTTGCCCGCGCCTTCGGCCTTCCGATGACCGCCGTCGTTTCCCCGCCCGAGGGTTGGGCTGCTCTCCCCGAGACCTGGGACGGGGCCTGGGGCGGCGAGGGCGTGGGCATCAACAGCAGCAACGCCGACCTGTCCCTCGACGGCCTGTCGGTGCCAGCGGCCAAGGCGGCCATCACCGGATGGCTCGAGGAGCACGACGCCGGTCGGGGCACGGTGACCTACAAGTTGCGGGATTGGCTGTTCTCCCGACAGCGTTACTGGGGCGAACCCTTTCCGATTGTGTATGACGAGTACGACCTTCCCGTCGCCGTCCCCGAGTCCGAACTTCCGGTGCTCCTTCCCGACATCGTGGACTACTCCCCGAAGCAGTTTGAGATCGACGACAACACCTCGGCGCCGGAGCCACCCCTCGGGCGGGCCACCGAATGGGGCTCGGTCACCCTCGACCTCGGCGATGGCCTGAAGCCCTACCGGCGTGAGGTGAACACGATGCCGCAGTGGGCGGGCTCCTGTTGGTACGAACTGCGTTACCTCGATCCCGCTAACGACGCCATGTTCGTGGACCCCGCCATCGAGCGCTACTGGATGGGTCCGCAATCTGAGTCTGATGGCGGCGGAGTGGACCTCTACGTGGGAGGGGTGGAACACGCGGTACTGCACTTGCTCTACTCCCGTTTCTGGCACAAGGTCCTCTTCGACCTCGGCCATCTCAGTTCGAAGGAGCCGTACCGTCGCCTGTTCAACCAGGGCATGGTGCAAGCGGCTGCGTACACCGACGACCGCGGGCTCCACGTGGCGGCCAACGAGATCGAAGAGCGCGATGGACGCTTCTTTCACCATGACCAAGAGGTCCAACGGCACTACGGAAAAATGGGTAAGTCGCTCAAGAACTCTGTGACGCCCGACGAAGTGTGCGCCGATTTTGGGGCCGACACCCTCCGCCTCTACGAGATGTTCACCGGTCCCCTCGACCAAAGTCGCCCCTGGGAGACGAAGGCCATCGTGGGGGTGTTTCGTTTGTTGCAGCGGATCTGGCGGAGCATCCTCGATGAGGACACCGGGGAGGTGCGGGTAGCCGACATCCCCGCCGACGACGACACCCGTCGCATCCTGCACAAGTCCATTGCGGCTGTGCGCGAGGGAATGGAGACGCTGCGGTTCAACACTTCGATCGCCCGTATCACCGAACTCAACAACCACCTCACGGCCCGCTTCCCCGACGGCGGCGCACCGCGCGAAGTCGTAGAGCCGCTCGTCTTGTTGCTCGCCCCCCTCGCGCCCCACGCCGCCGAGGAGCTTTGGGCTCGGCTCGGCCATCCCAACTCGCTCGCATGGGAGGCGTTCCCGGAGGCCGATCCGATGCTGTTGATCGACGCCACCATCGAGATTCCGGTCCAGGTCAACGGCAAGGTGAAGGCTCGGCTCATCATGCCCGCCGGAATGTCTCCCGCCGACCTCGAAGCGGCCGCCCGCTCGCACGAGAAGATCACCCCCCTGCTGGCCGAGACAACGCTGCGCAAGGTGATCGTTCTTCCCGACAAACTTGTGAACTTCGTGATCGAATGACTCATCTCGATGACGTCGGCGAGGCCGATGGATGGCGCTGCTGGCTCTGCGATGAGCCCGTAGACCGGTCGATGTCGGTGAACGATTCGCGAGGGCCGAGCCTCGATACCCGCATGACGAAAGCGAAGTCGAAAGCCAAGGGTGCCATGCCGCTGCGTCTCGCCCATCGCGGCTGCAACACCGGTAAGGGCGCCACCGCCCGGCCCGTGCCCTGGCCCGACCACTTGTTCCTCGTCGACCCGTCCCCCATCATTGCCAGCGTCGACCGGCTCGAGCGCAAGGGGGGTCGTGAGGTGATGGCGCGTTGCGTGGACCGAGACGACGCCGATGCGGCCGCCACCTGGCTCCTCGACCGGATCTCTCGCCTTCAACCCAACCTCGAGGTGACAACCGAGATCGAGTTTGGCGGCGGCCAGTTCCTCCTCATCCTGCGGACGTGACGCGCCCAGGAAGGCCACCCTTGCGTCATTGGCAGGGCAGCGGGGTGATCCCGTAGGCTTATCGATTCCCCGGGGCTATAGCTCAGTTGGTAGAGCGCTTCCATGGCATGGAAGAGGTCAGGAGTTCGATTCTCCTTAGCTCCACCCCGAAACCGCAGCGCCCGACCCGGACCGAAAAAGACTGGGCACCTTCTTGGGTGCTTACTCCAGGCAACAGGGCTGGCGGGACCAAGGTTGCTCCCGCGCGCGCCCAGCCCATCGCCAACCTCGTCGGCCTGGAGCACCTCGACGGTGAAACCTGGCCGCCCCGTTGCCTTCTCAGGCGATCCGTGACGACCAGTGGAACTACCGCTAGCGATCGATCACCGCTTGCGTGGATGCTCCCACGACATCGTCATCGCCACCATGGACGATTCGTCGCCGGCGAGAGCATCAGCTACCCGGTGGGCGGTATTCGACGCTACGAGCGATCGCAGCGTCGGCCTCCTCGACCGTCAGCAGCTTGATGGTCTTGACCGATACCGCAGTGCTGGCACCAAAAGTGAACGCGGCGGCGGCAGCCGCAATGTCGTCGGGCAACTCGACGATCCCGAAGACATCGACGTCCCCGAAAGCGAAGTCGAACGATACCAGCGAGCCGTCGAGGCCGGTACACAGGTCACGAAGCGCGGTGACGCGACTCGCCGCACCGGCCTTCCTGAGCCCGTTGACGCCTTCGGGCGTGTACGAAGCTTCGAACAGGTATCTAGGCACGGTCCCACCCTCCCAATGTGCCACCTATCGGCGGCGAGCGGAACCTACACCGCTCTGCGCTAGTCGTGCTCGGTGCCGCTGGCCCGTCCGAACCCTCGACGGCTCCGATACTCCTATGTCAAGGCGGCGAGGTCTTGGATGATGATTGGGTGGAGGCGTCGGACAGGTTGGC
>VFJN01000107.1 GCA_009886035.1 Actinomycetota bacterium | reverse complement strand
GCCAACGCACAGAAAACGATCCGGGTCGTAGTCCCAAAAGTTATGGCCGGCGAAGTTGTCAACGCCTGGCGGGCGGTAATGAAATGAAAGTCCTGGTCGTGCGCCCCGGCCCCCACTTCTCCGTCCTTGACGTTCACCGGGGCTGGGTCAAAGGACTTAACGACTGCGGGGCCAACGTCGTCGATTTAAACTTCGATGACCAGATGGAGTTCTACGCCGCAGCCGAAATGCCTCACGCTCGAGGTGTCCCCCAGTTCACCGTCGAGCAGGCTGCGATGCTCGCCTCGAAAGGTGTCGAGGCGGCCTGCTACGAGTTCAACCCTGACGTGGTGGTGATCATCTCCGGGTTCTTCCTGCCGCCGGCCCTGTACGACCTGATCCGTAGCCGTGGCACGAAGGTCGTCCTGGTCCACACAGAGTCACCGTATGAGGACGACAAGCAGGTGGCCCGGGCCCAGTACGCCGACCTGAACGTGGTCAACGACCCGACGAACATTGACCGCTTCCCGAAAGGGACTATCTACCTCCCTCACTGTTTCGACCCGGAGATCCACTACCGGAGAACACCCAGCGCCGAAGCCGCATCCGATTTCGTGTTCGTCGGCACCGGGTACCAGTCACGGATTGCTTTCCTTGAGCAGGTCTGCTGGGACGGCATCGACGTGGCGCTGGCCGGGCAGTGGCGGCAACTTGAGAAAGATTCGGGGCTGCGTAAGTTCCTGGCCCACGACATCCTCGAATGCTGCGACAACGAGCAGGCCGTCGAGCTCTACTCGTCGGCGAAGGTCGCAGCGAACCTGTACCGCAAAGAAGGCACCGAGTCCGACGGGTGGGCCGTAGGGCCCCGGGAGATCGAACTGGCGGCCTGCCGGACATTCTTTCTCAGGGAACCCAGGGGCGAGGGCGACGAACTGTTCCCGATGCTTCCGACGTTCGACAGCCCCGGAGACTTCGAGGAGAAGCTGCGCTGGTGGCTCGCCCACGACAACCAACGCAAAGACGCTGCGTTCGCCGCCCAGCAGGCAGTTCAGGGCAGGACGTTTCAGAACATCGCCGCAAGGATGCTTCACCACCTTTGCGCATAATCCCCAACCCGGCTGGGGACTTAGCCGGCAAACAATAGGAGTAATTACTATGGCTAGAATCCACGGACGGCGGGGCCGGTTGTACGCCGGTATCGCCAGCGACACGGCGGCAGCCGAGCCGGTCACGTTTCTCGACAAATACAGTATCGACTTCACCGTCGACAAGGTTGACGTTACGTGCTTCGGAGAATCGACCAAGGTGTATGTCGCTGGCATCGCTGACGCCTCCGGGTCGTTCTCCGGTTTCTACGACAACGCCACGGCCCAGCTGTTCACCGCTGCGACCGACGGCCTGGCCCGCAAAACCTACATCTACCCGGACACCTCGAGCAGCAGCACCTACTTCTTCGGTACGGCCCTGTTCGACTTCAACATGTCCACCGGTACCAGCGAGGCTTCCGCCGTGTCCGGTTCCTGGTCCGCAGCGTCGGCGTTCACTAAGGTCGGCTGACCTGTGGCGTGGACTCTAAAGGTCGAGGGTCAGGTCGTACGGGAACACGACCTGACCCTGGGGGAGGTCGAACTGTTAGAGGCCGCCACGTCAGAAACGTGGCGGACACTGAACCCGCTTCGCTCCGCCAGCTGCGCCAAAGCCATCTACGTTGTCCTGTTGCAGCAACGCTCAGGGATGAACGTGGAGGCCGCAACGAAGCAGGCGGACGGGATGCTGGTCACAGAGTTTCTGGAGCTCGTCGGGGTCTATGACCCGGACGACGATTTGCCGACCCAGTATGAGGACGGAAACCCTCAGAAGGTGGCCGAGACTTCGACGGGTGGCTAATCCACTTCTCTCGTCCGCCTTACTGCTGGCCGCCTTCGGTTGTGAAGGGGCAGTCGATCCGTGACCTGATGCTCCTGTTACACGCCCAAGACTGAAAGGAATACCCGATGGCTCTAAGTGAACGCCTGGCGCTACTTGTCACCCTCGACGGGCGTGGTGCGGTCAAAGGCTTCGAGCAGGTCGGGCGTGCGGCAGAAAAGAACCTCGGCAAGTCCACCAACAAGATTGACATGCTGGGCAAGTCGTTCACGAAGGTTGGCGTCGGCCTGATCGCCGCTGGTGCGGTGATGGCCGGCGGTCTTTACAAATTGGCGCAGGCTTCCGAGGAAGCCGGGCTGGGTGTGTTGAAACTTGAAAACAGTTTGGCGAACAACTCCGGCCTGGCCGGGACGACAGCCGACGAGTTTATCGAACTGGCATCAGCGATCCAGGCGAAGACCGCTGCCGACCGCCACGCCATCGTCGCCGGGATTGCGGTGCTGGCCCAGGGCAGACTCAACGCCGACCAGATCAAAGAACTCACACCGCTTGTCGTAGACCTGGCACGCAAGAAAGGGATCGACGAAGTATCAGCGTTTACGCTGGCATCGAAAGCGGTCGCCGGGAACGCCGGGGCGTTGAAAAAACAAAACATCGTTGTCGATGTGGCTGCGTTCAAGACTGACGCTTTCGGTGCGACGGTTGAGGCGTTGCGCTCGAGCGTCGGCGGGTTCGCTGATGCTGAGGGTAAGACGTTCGCCGGGTCGATCACGGGGCTAAAAAACCAGATGGGCGACCTGGCCGAAGGTGTCGGTGTCGGCGTCGTTGATGCGTTCTCAAAAATGCTCGGCGCCATCGATCCCCTGGTCAGCACTTTCAGCAAGCTAAACCCGGAGGTGCAAAGCACTATCGGGTATATCGCTACGTTCGGGTCTATCGCTTCAGTTGCGGTGGGGTTCGCTTCGACCATGATCGGTGCGCTAATCAACATGCGGACAAATTTCGCATCCGTGGCTGACGGCATCGGGGATGTGATTACAAAGATAAAAACGTTGTCGTTAGCGCAGGCCGGGACGGTTCTCGGGCTGGCTGCGCTGGCGGCTGGGTTGGCTGTGGCGTTGTGGCAATCGCATAAACGGGCCGTAGAAAGAGACGCTGAGGCGATCAGAGAACTTAGGGCTGATGCGAAGGCAGCTGGCAAAACTTTGACAGAAATGGCAAAGATTAAACTGGCTGAAGGTTTTGTTTCGCCCGGCGCTCAGTCAGATCTAGATCTGTTGGGAATTGACATCAACGACGTAGGTGCTGCGTTCAATGGATCAGAAGCAGATTTCAAATCTTTCAAAAAAGAGTTGCAGACAGAACTAGGAATTGGAGTCGGCTCACCTGCCGGAGGAGGAGGTACCGAGGAACTAACTCTTGCCTATGACCGGGTTATTGAGAAAATAGAGGCCCAAAGAACAGCAGTGAAAAACGGCAACGTTGAAAACAAAGAGCTTGCAGCGAACCAGAAGGCTCTTGGTATTGAAACCGATGGTGCAGCCGATGCGACCGAGGGGCTGACTGGCGAGATCGAGGCTGAGAAGACGGTGGCGCAGGAGGCCGCCGACGCACTCGACACGTTGAGCAATGCGATCCGCCGGCAGTACGACGAGGTCACCAACGCCATCGACGCCCAGATCGGTTACGAGGACGCCCTGCGGGATGTTAGGGACGGTCTGAAAGACAACGGCAATTCCTACGACCGGGAAACGGAAGCGGGTCGCAAAAATGTTGAGATGCTGCGTCAACAACAGGACGCTATCGGGGCCGCTGTCGCTCAACGAATGGCCGAGACTGGTTCGGTAGAAGAAGCCACAAAGGTTCAAACCTTTTTGGTTGAAGGTTTGAAGGCGACGATGCGGCAAGCCGGGCTGACAGAAACAGAGATCGCTGCCCTGATCGTGCAGTACGGACTTCTGCCGCCGATCAAGTCAACGGAGATAACTGCTGAAACGGAGGCGGCTAGGATAGCAATCGCCAATCTGAAACAGTTGGTCGACGAGTTTATCAACGCCCCGAAGAAAATCCGTCTGAGTTACGACATCGACCCGTTGACGAACCAGTTCATAAACCTGCCGTTCGCTAAAACGTCGTACCCGCCTGTTCGAGCCAACCCTTACGGTTTGAAACCCGGAGACATCGACATCACCGGCAAGGAGCATGGCGGGCCAGTGTCGGGTGGGATGCCATACATCGTCGGTGAGCGTGGCCCAGAACTGTTCGTCCCGAACCAGTCAGGGCAGATCATCCCCAACGGTGCGGGCGGCTCCACCTCGAGCGCCGGCGGCGGCGGCGTTGCCGAATCGCCACTGTGGCGCATGATCGAATTTGGTAAGAACATCGTTCGAGGTCTTGCTATCGGTTTTAGAAACAACTCAGCTGAAATAGCAATGCAGTCCCTTGCAGAATCAGTCGACAATGCTGAAATGCAAATCAGTTCTTTTGCAAAAGCCGTCAACGACGCTGCCATTTCCAATTTTACGGATGCTCGGTTTCCTGATCAGGCCAAGAGCACCGTGGCTAGCGTATCAACAAGTGATTCAGACATGAATGCTCGTACAGAAAACCTGCTTGACTCTTTTAAAAAAATGGGTTGGGGTCTTAGCGCTGCCCAGGCTAAAAAGTTTGTTGAGGATGCTGGCGGTAATTGGTTGAACCTCCCTGACTGGATGATTGAAGCGTTTAGGCAACAGGCCACGTTCTTTGAAGATTTTAGTCTTAGGATGGATAATGACCCTCGTGGGCCGTATCTAGGTTCTAAGAAAACCAACCCCTGGGGTCTGCCCCCCGGAAGTATTGACATTTTTGCTAGGGAGCATGGCGGGCCGGTGTCCGGCGGGATGCCATACATTGTGGGTGAGCGTGGCCCGGAACTGTTCGTCCCGAACCAGTCAGGGCAGATCATCCCCAACGGTCAGGGCTCCGCCTCGAGCGCCAGCGGCGGCGGTAACCAGACCATCGTGGTGAAGATCGGTGACGAGGTGGTGGCCCGGGTCGTCGCTAACGCTATGGCGACCGGCAGCCGCCGAGGTGTCGGATGAGTGTCAGTGTCACCGTCCAGGCCGGGTTCGGGGCGACATGGCAGACCGAAGACGCCTCGGTCACCTGGACCGACATCACCGACTATGTGATCCAGAAAGAACAGATCAAGTTCAGCCGTGGGGCCTCGTCGGCCAGGGGCAAGGTCGACGCCGGGCAGATCTCGTTCTCGCTGTTGAACTCTGACCGCCGGTTCGACCCGACCCACGCTACGGGCCCGTACTACGGCGACCTGAAACCGGGTGTCCCGATCCGGCTCGTAACCCAGTATTCCGCTGACACGCTCACCTGGGACGGCGACCCACTGTTCTGGGGTGCTGACCCGTTGACGTGGACCGGAGGCGCTGGGGCGACGTTATGGAGGGGCACAGTGGCATCGTGGCCCCAGAGGTACGACATCGGAAACACGGTCGGCCTTGTCGATGTCCGTGGCTATGACGGGTTCGACAAACTGGCCCGGGCGAAGATCCCACGGTCGGTCCTTGAGGCCGCCGTGCTGGACGCTGGGCCGAGGGCTTTCTGGCCGTTGCGTGAAACGTCCGGCAACTCAATGGATGACCTGTCCACCCATAAACGGGTCGGGGTGTTCGCCACGTCGATGCCTGACCGGGCCAGGACTATTAGCACGCCGGATGGAAACACGTTTCCGGCGATGCTCGGCGACGGTAACGACCGGGCATCGATCACAAATAGCCAGGCCGCTATCGGAGGCAACCAACAGTTGCACACGTTTGCTTGTCTGATTGATTTGTCGGCGGTGCAGGATCTGGTGGCGGCCCAGCAGCTGGTGATCTTGGAACGCGGCGTCGGCCAGGGCGAAGCAAACTGGTACTCCTACGGGCCGCCGTCTCAGTGGGGGGTCGAAATCGTGGACCCTGATTTGCAGACGGCCCGCATGTTCTGGGCTTCGACCACGACCGGCTGGGGAAACTACGGGTACTCGGCCTCGTTCTCTTATGCCACGGCCAGGTTCG
>VFJN01000013.1 GCA_009886035.1 Actinomycetota bacterium | reverse complement strand
GTATCTGGTAGGTTCCTCCTTCCCATCCCGGGCCGTGGCGCAGTTTGGTTAGCGCGCTTGACTGGGGGTCAAGAGGTCGGAGGTTCGAATCCTCTCGGCCCGACCGGGAAAACCGCAGGTCAGGGGCCATTCGAGAGGATGGCCCCTCCTGCATTCCGGCCCCAGGTTGCTACCGGGTTGCTACCCGGCCCGGCTGGTGAGGTGTGCCTCGACCAGCCCCAGCGATTGACCACCTACACACACCAAACCCTGATGGGGCCCATCCAAGCAATAGTTCCGACCCTGGCGCCGTACGCACAACCCCCGGAAGTGGTTCTCGGGAATCCCGAATTGCTCCGGATTCGGCCAACCGTTCACCACTCGAGTAACTCAAGACCCTGACCGGCGCTCAGCCCCCTAGGAAACCCGGCGGTTTATTCCTGACGTTCGTAGTCCCCCCATCGGCGGCCGAGAACCCAGCCACGAGCGCGATGGTAGGGCTAGGATCTCCGGTCGGCGCAACTAGCGATAAAGAACTAGAGGGCGAAATGCCCGTGAAAGGCCACCCGATCCAACCCGCCGCCGACCTGACCTGCGCCGACCTGACCGGCGCCGACCTCTCGGGCGTCGACCTATCCGGCGCCAACCTGACCCGCGCCAACCTGACCCGCGCCAACCTGTTCGCCGCCGACCTGACCCGCGCCAACCTGACCGGTGCCAACCTCTCCGGCGCCAACCTGACCCGCGCCAACCCGTTCAACGCCAACCTCTCTGGCGCCAACCTCCGCGGCGCCAACCTGACCCGCGCCAACCTGTTCGCGGCCAACCTCTCTGGCGCCAACCTCCGCGGCTCCAACCTGACCCGCGCCAACCTGTTCGACGCCAACCTCTCTGACGCCAACCTCTCTGACGCCAACCTCTCTGGCGCCGACCTGACCCGAGCCGACCTCTCCGGTGCCGAATGGGATGCGGGCACTATCTGGCCTGAAGGGTTTAAGCCGCCGCGAAGTCACTGACCCCAGAGAGTGCCACTGGTCGCCCCGGATCGCCTGGGGGGGGAAACGCAGCGGCCAGGGATTTACCGTCGATGCGGACCAGGTCGCCGAGGTGGCCCGCATACACCTTCCACGTGGAGGCCTTCGGACGGGTCGAGCTTGCGGTGAGAGATGGCGTCGAGGACCTTGGGCGCCTCGATGCAAACGGCGTGTGAACCGTCGCCGCCTCCAGCAGGCGGTAGCGCCTTCTCGTGCGGGACATACCCGGCGGTCAACTAGGGCAACGAGGAGAAATAGGAAACCCGGATATCACTTTTTACTTGTTGGAATCCTGCCCGTTGCGCTTCTCTTCGCGAGGTGCTCCAAGCAAGAGGATA
The DNA here is from genome assembly GCA_009886035.1 of Actinomycetota bacterium. Taxonomy (GTDB): domain Bacteria; phylum Actinomycetota; class Acidimicrobiia; order Acidimicrobiales; family VFJN01; genus VFJN01. The sequence goes on along the minus strand of VFJN01000013.1, from coordinate 375 downwards.
CCGCCCGGCGGGACATCAAAAATGTGCCGAGCAATGCGGATGCAGACCTGAAACCAGCCGGGGGCAACCTTAAGAGGGGCGCCGCCGACATGGCGGATCACGCCAAAGAGGCCGACCACTCGGCGGCCGATGAATTCACGACCCTCGTGGCGGACTTCCAGAAAGGGATCGACAACGTCGATGCCGATTCTAAGAACGGCGAAGCTTCAGTGAAGAGCGGCTTCGACAAGTTGGACAGCCACGTGGAGCACGTACAACAGCGACCTCTCCAAGGATGCGCTGGCCACCTCGGACGACATCACCAAAGAGGTAGACACGATCAAGTCCAAACTCTGAGGAGCGGATCTAAAGCTCTGATGGAAAGACGCGACGGCC
>VFJN01000146.1 GCA_009886035.1 Actinomycetota bacterium | reverse complement strand
GTCGAGGCCGCGGGCCTCGATCTCTACGACCTCGACCTCGCCAATGGTGTGCTTCAGGTGCTGGTGGACTGTCCCGGGGGCGCCGATATGGGCGCAGTGGCCCGGGTGGCTCGGGTGATCTCTCGGGCCCTCGATGAGCACGACCCGATCGACGGGAACTACGCCCTCGAGGTGAGCACGCCTGGTCTGGAGCGCCCCTTGCGCACCCCCGACCATTTCAACCGTGCCATTGGTTCCAACGTGAAGATCAAGACGAAGCCGGGCACCGACGGCGAGCGCCGGATCGAGGGCGCCATCGCCGCCGCCGACGGCACCTCAGTCATCGTGCAAGACGCCCACGACGAGCGCCACACCGTGCGCTTTGATGACATCGAACGGGCTCGCACCACCTTCGAGTGGGGCGGCCAGCCCAAAAAGACAGGAAAGAAGGCGAGTTCATGAGCAACATCGACATGGGAGAAGCTCTGGCGGCGCTGGCGATCGACAAGGGAATCTCGGTGGAGACGCTGCTCGGCGCCCTCGCTGATGCTCTCGAGTCGGCCTACAAGCGGATGCCGAACGCCAATGAGTACGCGTGGGTCACCATCGACCCCGACAGTTTCGACATTCGCGTTTTTGCCCAGGAGATCGACGAGGACGGCGAGCCCTACGGGCCCGAACTGGATGTGACCCCGGATGATTTTGGTCGGATCGCCGCCACCACCGCCCGTCAGGTCATGACGCAGCGCATTCGCGAGGCCGAGCGCGAACTGAAGTACTCGGAGTACGCCGGGCGCGAAGGCGACATCGTCACCGGAATCATCCAGCAGACCGACAGCCGCTACACGCTGCTGGATCTCGGTCGCGTGGAGGCGCTGCTGCCCCAAGCCGAGCAGGTGCCCTACGAGCGTCCGGCACCCAATACTCGGCTCAAGGCCTACATCGTGGAGGTTCGTCGCACCTCGAAAGGCCCGCAGATCGTGGTGTCCCGAACGCACCCGGGCCTCATCTTGGAACTGTTCAAACTAGAGGTCCCCGAGATCGCGGAAGGGGTGGTGGAACTGAAGGCGTGTGCCCGCGAGCCAGGACATCGCACGAAGATCGCGGTTTGGTCCAACGATGCCAACGTAGATCCGGTGGGGGCATGCGTGGGCGCCCGCGGGGCCCGGGTTCGGCAGGTTGTCAACGAACTCAACGGCGAGAAGATCGACATCGTTCCCTTCTCGGAGGACCCGTATGACTTTGTGATGAAGGCGCTGTCGCCGGCCAAGGTGAAAGAGGTCCGTATCGACATCGAGACGGGTACCGCTACGGTGATCGTGCCGGACTTCCAACTGTCGCTGGCCATCGGCAAGGAGGGCCAGAATGCTCGCCTCGCCGCTCGCCTCACCGGTTGGAGAGTGGACATCAAGAGCGAGACGATGATCGCCGACGAAGAGGCCTACCAGGGCGAGGAGTGGGCCCAAGGCGAGTGGGTCGTGGATGCCGCTTCCGGGGAGCAGGTTTGGGTACCCGCCGAGGGAGGTCCGGCCCTGTCGGCCGAAGAATGGGCTCACCCCGCGGCGGAGGCCGATGGAGAGGCTGAGGTCGAGGGTGAGGAAGCGGTGGAGGCGGAGGTCGCACCCGCCCCGGTCAAGGAGACGGAATAGCGCCCGCCGAGCGGCGCCGAATGTGTGTGGGGTGCCGTCGTCGGGCGGCCCCCTCGGCCCTCGTGCGGGTGGTCAGCGGACCGGAGGGCAGCCTGGTGATCGGTCGCACCCTTCCCGGTCGCGGGGCCTGGATCTGCGCCGCCGCTCCCGGTTGCGTGGAGAAGGCGGCGAAGCGAAATGCCTTCGCCAAGGCCCTACGGGTGCCGGTGGCCCCGGCGGCGGTCCTTGCCCTCTGGCCGAGTCCCGCCCCCTGAGCGGCGAGAGCCGCCCAGCCCCCGGAATCGTGCCAACCCGCCGATTCGTGCGAGGATAGAAGGCCGTGGTGCCGCCCGTTTGCAGCCCGCGCCCTCAGAGAGCAACCACAAAGGACTGAACCAGGACCTTGGCCGCGAAGAAGCGCGTACACGAGCTCGCCAAGGAGCTCGGAATGACGAACAAGGAAACGCTGGACCTCTGCGGATTGCTGGGGATCGGTGTCAAAACGCATTCTTCGAGCATCGAAGATGCGCAGGTCGACCGCGTCCGTCGTAAGGCGCAGCGCGAGGGAATGGTTCGGGAGGTGCAGCCGGAGGAGCCTCCGAAGGCCGTCAAGGCCGTCAAGGCCCCGGCGGCCGTCAAGGCTCCGGTTCCTGTCGAGACCGTGGCACCGGCTCCGGTTCCTGTCGAGACCGTGGCACCCGCTCCGGTGGCACCCGCCCCGGTCGCCCCCGCCCCGCCGCGTCCTCCCGCCCGACTGGTCACCTCCAGTGGCAGTGAGCGGCCGCTGCCGCCCCGCCGAGTGGACGACGAGCCGGTCCGGACCATGGCGCCGGCTCCGGCGCCCGCTCCCGTCGCCGCCATGCCGGTGCCCGCTCCGCCCACTCCCGCTCCGGCGGCCGCGGTTTCGGCTCCGGCGGATCCGGCACCCAGCGCCGAGAACGCCGACCCTGCCCCGACTGCCCCCACCGACGGTCCGCGCTTGCGATCCGATTCCGGTAAACCCATTCCGCCCCCTCCCGGTATGGGCGGGCGCGGTCCGGTGGCCCCCCGGGGGCCCTCTGGTCGAGCGATTCCGCCGCCGCCCGGTCGCCGCGTTGGCGGCCCCCCGGCCGGAACTCCCGTCGGGGCACGCACCCCGGGTGGTCCCGGCGGATTTGGTCCCAATCGTCCCCCCGGCGGCGGTGCCCCCGGCGGTGGCCCGGGTCGGGGTCCCGGCGGTGGACGCGGTCAGCAGCGCCCGCCGCGACGGCGCGGCGGTCGGAAGCGGCGGAGTCGCGAAGAACTCCAGCCGATGGATGCCCAGACCTTCACGCCTACCGATGCTCCCGTCCCGGAGGGCGAGGTGGTGTTGGAGCGTTCCTGCACCCCGCATGAGTTGGGGCCCCAACTCAACCGAACGGCGGCCGATGTGGTCCGTTTCCTCATGCAAATGGGCGAAATGGTCACGGCAAGCCAGTCGCTCAGCGACGAGCAGATCGAACTTTTCGCGGCTGAGATCAGCGCCACCATCCGCTTGGTCGATCCCGGCGAAGAGCAAGAGGTAGGGCTACAGGCCATGCTGGGCATGGAAGATCTGTTCGACGACGACGATGACGCCGCTCAACGTCCGCCGATCATCACCGTGATGGGCCATGTGGATCACGGCAAGACGAAGTTGCTGGACCGTATACGTGACGCCAATGTGGTGGCCAGCGAGGCCGGTGGTATCACGCAGGCCGTGGGGGCCTACCAGGCCCTCAAAAACGATCGCCTGATCACCTTCATCGACACCCCCGGCCATGAGGCCTTCACAGCCATGCGCGCCCGGGGTGCCGAGGCCACCGACATCGTGGTACTGGTAGTGGCTGCCGATGACGGGGTGATGCCGCAAACGATCGAGGCTCTCAACCACGCCAAGGCGTCCGGGGCTCCGATCGTGGTGGCCATCAACAAGATGGACCGCGAGCAGGCCCAACCCGACCGGGTGAAGCAGCAACTCTCCGAACTCGGTCTCATCCCCCAGGAATGGGGTGGCGACGTCGAGATGATTCCCGTGTCGGCCCTCAACGGTGATGGCGTCGACACGCTTTTGGAGACGTTGCTCCTCGTTGCCGATGTCGAGGACCTCCGGGCCAATCCGGAGGGCCGCGCCGCCGGGGTGGTCTTGGAGTCTCACCTTGATACCGGGCGAGGCCCCGTGGCGAACATTTTGGTGCAGCGCGGCACGTTGCGGGTGGGGGAGCCTTTGGTAGCCGGCCCGGCCTGGGGTCGGGTGCGGGCCTTGATCAACCATCGGGGCGAGCAGGTCACCGAGGCCGGGCCGTCGATGCCGGTGCAGGTACTCGGGCTCAACGATGTGGCCGATGCGGGCGACGGTTTTGTGGTGGCCCCCGATGAAAAAACCGCCAAGTCGGTGGCGGAGAAACGGGAGCATTGGCATCGCGTGGCGAACCTCGGCCGCGAGGCTGCCGCCCCTTCGGGGGCTCGCCTGGAGGACATCTTCGAACAGATCCAGCGCGGCGATGTGGCCACCCTCAACATCCTCCTCAAGACCGACACCACCGGTTCGCTGGAAGCCCTCACCCAATCGCTGCGCAAGCTCGAGCGGGACGAAGTGAAGTTGGGCTTCGTGCACCGCGCGGTGGGCGGCATCAGTCAGCAGGATGTGCAGTTGGCCGCCACCTCGGGCGCCACGATCATCGGCTTCAACGTGCGTCCCGACCGCAAGGCCCGCGAGTTGGCCCAGGTCGAAGAGGTTGAGATCCGCAACTACGAGATCATCTACCAGGTCCTGGAGGATGTGGAGAGCGCAGTGATCGGCCTCCTCGCCCCCGAGTTCGAAGAGGTGGTCACCGGCGATGCCGAGGTGCGGGAGATCTTCTCCGTACCCCGGATCGGCAAGATCGCTGGCTGTTACGTCCTCAACGGTGTGATCACCCGCAACTCCAAGGTTCGCTTCCTGCGGGAGGGCACGGTCATCTGGAAGGGGGCCGTCAACTCGTTGCGGCGCTTCAAAGATGACGTGCGTGAGGTGGCTACCGGGTTCGAGTGTGGCATCGGCCTCACCGATTTCCAGGACCTCAAGCCCGGCGACATCATCGAGACCTTCGAGGAGCGCGAGATCCCTCGCACGTGAGTGAACTGGACTGATATGCCCAAGCGCACCCGCAGCCACAACCCGGCCCGGGACTACCCGCGAACGGCGCGTCTGAACAAGTTGTTCCAGGAAATCCTGGCCGAGGAACTCGAGGTACTCGACGACGATCGTCTGCAGTTGGTGACGATCATGTCGGTGGACTGCGAGGCTGATTTGCGTCGTGCCACGGTGTATTTCGACACCCTCGAAGGAGAGGACGACGACGAGGTGGTGTTGGAGGCGCTCGGAGATCAACGCCATCGGTTGCAGGCGGCTATCGGCCGGCAGACGAGCGTGAAGCGGACGCCTGAACTGGTGTTCAAGCCGGATGATGTGGTGCGAGGGGCGGCTCGGCTCGAAGAGGTGCTTCGCCAGATCCGCGACGGCGAGGTCTGACCCCTGATGACCACCGGGGGCCGACCGGCCGGTCCGGATGGTCTGGCGCTGGTCGACAAGGCGGCTGGCTGGACGAGTCACGATGTGGTCGCCAAGGCGCGCGGGGTGCTCGGCACCCGCAAGGTGGGGCACTCCGGCACCCTCGATCCGGACGCCACTGGCCTGTTGCTGCTCGGAGTGGGCAAGGTCACCCGGCTCCTGAAGTACCTCGGTCTCCCCTCGAAGACCTACGTGGGGGTCGTGGTCCTCGGGACCGCCACCACCACCCTGGACGCCTCCGGTGCGGTCACCGGCACCTGGGACATGGCCGGGGTGGGTCAGGCGGAGGTGGCGGCGGCGGCCACGGCGCTGACCGGCGCCATCCTTCAGGTGCCCCCGATGGTGTCGGCGGTTCAGGTGGGTGGTCGGCGCTTGCATGAGTTGGCCCGCCAAGGGATCGAGATCGAGCGAGCCGCCCGCCCGGTGACCGTGCACGCCTTCGCCGTGGGCCCACCCATCGAAGAGGGGTGTTTCCCTATCGAGGTCACCTGTTCATCGGGTACCTACATCCGTTCCCTGGCGGCGGAGGTGGGTACCGCACTCGGTGGCGGTGCCCACTTGCGCGATCTGCGTCGCACCGCCATTGGGTGCTTTTCCGTGGATCGAGCAGTGGCGGTGGAGGCCATCACCCCCGAGGGTCTCCTGAGCCCGGCCGCCGCCCTGGGCGACATGGCGATGGTCACGGTGGACGACGACGTGGCGACCGCAGTGGGCTTTGGGAAGGTCTTGCCGCTGCAGGTTCTCGGGGTGGCGGGGGAGGGCCCGTGGCCCATCATGGGGCCGGCGGGCAACCTGCTCGCGGTGTACGAGGGGTACCAAGATGCCCTGGCCAAGCCCTCCGTCGTGCTCGCGCCGGCCGGGCAGCCCTAACCTCGCCCTATGGAGGTACTGCACGACGTGGGGTCCTGTCCGCGCCCCGCCAAAGGCAGCGTGGTGACCATCGGCGCGTACGACGGCGTCCACCTTGGGCACCAGGCGGTGATCGCGGCGGTACGGCGCCAGGCGGCGGCCGGCGGCTACGACAGTGCCGTGGTGACCTTCGACCGCCACCCGGCCTCGGTCGTTCGGCCGGAGTCGGCTCCTCGATTACTCACGGACCTTGATCAGAAGCTCGAGCTGCTCGCCGCCACGGGTATCGACCGGTGCCTCGTGATCACCTTCGACGAGGCGCGCTCCAAAGAGCCCGCCGAAGCCTTCGCCACCGAGGTGCTGGTGGAATGCCTGGCGGCATCGGCGGTGATCGTGGGGGAGGACTTCCATTTCGGGTACCAGCGACAAGGCAATGTGGAACTTCTGCGGGCGCTGGGGGCGCGCCAACACTTCACGGTAGAGGGCATGGCGTTGGTGGATGCCTCCGGTTCCCCGGCCGCCGATGGCGACAAGGCGTCCTCCACCGCTATTCGGCACGCGTTGGTGGAGGGTGATTTAGAGCGGGCTCAGGTCATGTTGGGTCGCCCCTATGAGGTGCGCGGGATCGTGGCTCATGGTGATGAACGCGGGCGGGAACTTGGGTTTCCCACCGCCAACGTCTCCGTATCGGGTGACATCCTTCTGCCCGCCGATGGCATCTACGCCGGCTGGTATGAGCGCCCCGACGGCTCGGTGCACCCCACCGCCATTTCTCTCGGTCGTCGCCCCACGTTCTACGCCGAGGCCCATGCCAGTCTGCTCGAGGCCCATCTCCTCGATTTCACCGGCGATCTGTACGACGAGCCGGCCAAGGTGCGCTTCGTGGCGCGCCTGCGCGGCGAAGAGCGTTACGAAAGCATCGAGGCCCTCGTGGAGCAGATCCAACGAGACTGCCACGACGCGCGCGCCCGGCTGAGGTGAGCCCCGCCGGTGGGGGTGGTCGGGGGTCACCCTGGCGGTAGGCCAGACTGACGGGATGGATGAGGGCTGGGATCCGATCTTGGTTCGCCGGGGCGGCCGCCAACCGGCATCGGGAGGCCGCTCGGTGACGCGTCACCTGTCGTTGGCCAGTGACCCGATTATCGGACCAGGGCTGAAGGCCGACGAAGAAGTTGATGTCACCCTGCCCCGCCTGGCCCGCCATCAGATCACCCTGCCCGATGGCCACACCGTGGGCGTAGCGGTGTGCGGACGGGGTGTCCCGCTCGTGGTGGTGCACGGCTTCGCGGCCGAAGGAATCCTCTACGCCCAGACGCTGTCTCGGCTGGTCGACCTCGGGTTCAAGGTGATTGCGGTGGATGCCGCCGGTCACGGGGGCACGCTCGGCCTCCCCACCGGGGCCGCCAGCATGACGAGCTACGCCGAGTTGCTCGGTCGGGTGCTCGACCACCTCGGCGTGCGGGAGGCGGTCTTGGCCGGACACTCCATGGGTGGTCGTCTGGTGACCGAGTTGGCCGCCATGGAACCGTCCCGGGCGATCGCGGTGGTCCTGCTCGATGCGATTGTGGGTGATACCTGGGATCGGATGGTCACCCTGTTCCGAGTGTTCCCGCCGCTCCTCGTAGGCGTGGGCGCCACCTTGGCGGTGGACACAGTCACCACGCTGCCGTGGTTCGGCGACCCTCGTCAGGCCCTCAAGCTCGGTCATCTCGTGACCCCGATCATCCGGGGTCACCTGCGGCGGCCTTGGCGCCTATTGGGGCCGGCGGCCTCCATCCTGCGTAGCCGCGGAAGCCGGTCGATGCTTGAGACCCTGCGGGAGGAGAAGATCCCGGTATTCGTTATTCACGGCACCCACGATGTAGCCGTCCCGCTCTCCACGGCCAAGGATGCGGCGCGGCGAGCCCGAGGAGACCTCGTGGTGGTGAAGGGCGGTTCGCACTCCTGGCTCCTCAAAGACCCGGAAACCCTGCCCGCCATCGTGCACGAACTGATGCGGGGGCGCCTCGGCACCGCCGTGCTCAAGGCCCAACTCCAGCGCGGGATCGATCCGGTCGACGCCAGCGATGACGAGGTGGAAGCGGCCCTCTACGAGCCCGACGCGCTCGTTCTCGATCTCACGCCCCGTCAGTGGGTCCACGATACCCAGGCCCTCCATCGGGCACCTCGATTCGCCTGGACCTGCCTCCCGGCCCGGTCCGCCGACGGCTGAGCGGAGGCTGGGTTTGCGGGCTCCGGGGGGGCGGCTGCTATCCTTTCCAGGTTCTCAGTAGGTCCTATCCAGGCTGCTGAGGAGCTTTGCTCCCCGATGCGCCAGCCCCTGTGCAGCGCTCACCGGAGCCGGGCCCCAGTCCCCCCTCCCCACGGAGAATCTCTAGGTATGTCTGAGCAGATCGACAAGCAGAAGGCCGGGATCATTGCGGAGCATCGTCTCCACGACACCGACACCGGCTCGCCCGAGGTACAGATTGCGATCCTCACGAAGCGGATCAACCACCTCAACGAGCATCTGCAAAAGCACAAGAAGGACCACCACAGCCGGCGCGGCCTGCTGATGCTGGTGGGACAACGTCGTCGCCTGCTCGACTACGTGCGCAAGAATGATGTGGAGCGATACCGCTCGATCATCACGAAGATGGGGTTGCGGCGCTAAGGCGCAACCCACCCACACGCTTGGCGGCAGGGCGGGTCAGCTGCCAGTTGCCGACTCCCGAAGGGAAACCTTCGGTGGTCGCCACCTGGGAACTGGCCGCTGTCGCCTCAGATCCGGCCGGGGGAGTCCCCGAGCTGGCAAGGAGGAACAAACATGGCTGACGCCATCATCGTTACGGCGCCCATCAGTGGCACCGACAAGACCCTTTCGTTCGAGACGGGCAAGCTGGCCTTCCAGAGCCAGGGAGCTGTGGTGGCCAAAATCGCGGGCACCGAAGCCCTCGTCACGGCCAACGCCGCCAAGAACGTGCGCGAGGGAATGGACTTTTTCCCGCTCACCGTCGACGTGGAAGAGCGGATGTACGCCGCCGGGCGTATCCCCGGCAGCTTTTTCCGCCGGGAGGGTCGTCCTACCGACGCCGCCATTCTGGCCTGCCGCCTGATCGACCGGCCGCTGCGGCCGTCCTTCGCTGACGGGTTCCGCAACGAGACCCAGGTCGTGGTCACGGTCATGGGCTCGGACAAGGAGAACCCCTACGACGTACTCGCCATCAATGGCGCTTCGGCCGCCCTGTCGATCTCGGGCATCCCTTTCCACGGCCCCATCGGTGCCGTGCGGATCGCCTTCAGCACCGACGGGACCTGGATCCCGCACCCCACCTTCGAAGAGGTGGAGGAGAGCACCTTCGAATTGATCGTCGCCGGACGCGGCGTGGGTGACGACGTGGCCATCATGATGGTGGAGGCCGGCGGCACCGAGAAGGCGTGGGACCACTACGAAGCCGGCGCCCCCAAGGTCACCGAAGAGGTCATCGCTGATGGTCTCACGGCTTGCAAGGTTTGGATCAAAGAGTCCATCGACCTGCAGGCCCAACTGGTGGAACTGGTGAAGGCCGGTCGGGGTATCACCCCGCTCGAATTCACCCCCGTCCTCGACTACCAAGACGACGTCAAGACCAAGGTTGAAGCCCTGGTGGGCGATGCCTTGGCCCAGGCCGGGACCATCGCCGCCAAGGCGGAGCGCAACGCCGCCACCGACGCGGCCATTGCCACCGCCATCGCCGAGATGAGCGGGGACTTTGCCGGTCGCACCAAGGAGATCAAGGAGGCCGCCCGCAGCATCCAGAAGGCGGCCATCCGATCCCGCACGGTGAATGAAGGCATTCGGATCGACGGTCGGGGGCCGTCTGATCTCCGTCTGGTCACCTCTGAGGTGGGCGTCCTCGGACAGGCCCACGGTTCAGGCCTGTTCCAGCGAGGCGAGACCCAGGTGCTGAGCGTCTTGTCCCTCGGTATGCCGAAGATGGACCAGTTGCTCGACAACCTTGGCGACAAGCCGCGCAAGCGCTACATGCACCACTACAACATGCCGCCCCACGCCAATGGCGAGACGGGTCGGGTGGGGAGTCCGAAGCGCCGTGAGATCGGCCACGGCCTTCTCGCCGAGCGAGCCCTGCTGCCGGTGGTTCCCTCCATCGACGAGTGGGCCTATGCGCTGCGGGTCGTGTCGGAGGTTCTGAGTTCCAATGGTTCCACCTCCATGGGTTCAGTTTGCGGCTCCACTTTGGCGCTCATGGACGGCGGCGTGCCGATCAAGGCCGCCGTGGCCGGCATCGCGATGGGCCTCATCTACGAAGACGGCAAGTACACCACCCTCACCGACATCCTCGGCACCGAGGACGCCTTCGGCGACATGGACTTCAAGGTGGCCGGTACCAGCGAGTTCGTAACCGCCCTGCAACTCGATACCAAGATCGACGGCCTCCCCGCTGACGTCTTGGCCCAGGCGCTCCAGCAGGCCAAAGAGGCTCGTCTGGCCATCCTTGAGGTCATGCAGAAGGCCATTGCCGAGCCCCGCTCTGAGGTGGGAGAGACCGCCCCCAAGGTCGTCAGCTTCGAGATCCCGATCGACAAGATCGGCGAGGTCATCGGGCCGAAGGGCAAGGTCATCAACGCCATCCAGGCCGAGACCGGTGCCGACATCTCCGTGGACGACGACGGCATGGTGGGCACTGTCACCATCGGATCTCCCGAGAAGTCGCGGCTGGAAGAGGCCGAGCGGCAGATCAAGCTCATCCTCAACCCGCCCACCGCCGATGTGGGTGCGGTCTACCCGGGGCGTGTCGTGAACATCACCAAGTTCGGTGCGTTCGTCAACATTCTCCCCGGTCGCGATGGCCTGCTGCACATCTCCAAGATTGGTGGCGGCAAGCGCATCGATCGGGTGGAGGATGTGTTCAGTCTTGGCGACGAGGTGGAGGTAAAGGTCGACGATGTCGACCCGAACGGAAAGGTCTCCTTGAGCCTCGCCGGTGCCGTTGAGATCCCCGACAGCGCCGTGTCCAGCGGTGGTGGCGATCGTGGTCGCGACCGGGCCCCCCGCGAGGACCGGGCCCCCCGTGGGGACCGGGCTCCGCGCGCCGAGTCGGCCCCGGCGCCCGCCGGCGACACGGTGTCCTTCGAGGATTCGTTCGAGTCCGAAGCCCGTGAACAGTTCGGCGATCTCGGCCCGGCGGCCGCGCCTGACGGTGGCGGTCGAGGCGGCGAGCGTCGCGGTGGTCGCGGCGGTCGTCGCTAGTCCCAGTTAATGACTGACCCGCTCGATCCAGGGGTAGAGCACACCGAGTTACCGAATGGTCTCCGCATCGTCACTGAGTCGATGCCGGAGGCTCGTTCGGTAACCGTCGGGGCCTGGGTGCGTATCGGGGGACGAGACGAACCCGAGGCGTTGGCGGGTGCCTCCCATTTCTTGGAGCACCTGTTGTTCAAGGGCACCGAGCAGCGATCGGCGCGGGCGATTGCCGAGGCCATCGACAGTGTCGGGGGTGAGATGAACGCCTTCACGGCTCGCGAATACACCGCGTATTACACCCGACTTCCACACCGCCATGCCACCCTGGGCATCGACATCCTCGGTGATGTGCTGCGGGCACCGGCCCTGCGCCAGATCGACGTGGATGCCGAACGGCAGGTGATCGTCGAGGAGATTCTCATGAACCTCGATGCTCCCGAGGATCGGGCCTATGGCCTCTTAGCGCGGTCCCTGTTCGGCAGCCACCCTCTCGGCCGTGAGGTGCTGGGGGAGCGGAGCACTGTCGAAGCCCTCACCCGCGATGACATCGCCGCCTTCTTCGACCGCTGGTATCGGCCCGCCACCATGGTGGTGGCGGCGGCGGGGCGTCTCGACCACGCCGAAGTGGTAGCGGCGGTGACGGCGCGCTTGGGCGACGGCGTGGGGGGAGAACAGCCCCATCGCACGCCACCCCCGGCCTTCACGGGGGCGGTGGAGGTCATTCACGACGACACCGAGCAGGCTCATCTCTGCTTGGGCTGGCGCAGCCCGGCGAGTAACGATCCGGATCGGTGGGCGCTGGCGGTGGCTAACCACATCCTCGGCGGGGGGATGGCGAGCCGGCTATTCCAGGAGGTCCGGGAGAAGCGAGGACTGGCGTATTCCGTGTACTCACACGCCAGTGCCTTCGAGGACGCCGGCTATCTCACGATCTACCTCGGCACGGGCCCGCCGCGAGCCCGCGAGGCCCTCGGGGTAGTGGACGACGTAGTGGCCTCGATCGTGGCTGATGGTGTTACCGAGGCCGAGCGGGCGATCGCCATCGGCTACCTCGAAGGCTCGATGCTGCTGGGCCTCGAGGACAGCGGCGGACGTATGGGACGCATCGGCCAAAGCCTGATGCAGGAACGTCACATCACCACTATTGACGAGCATGTGGAGCGCTTCCGGGCCGTCACTACCCATGACGTATCCAGGGTGCTGCAGCAGGTATTCAGCGGTCCGCGAGCGTTGGCGGCAGTGGGACCCTTCGAAGTCGGACAGCTGGTGGGCTGATCCTGCCTACACTCCGAGGGCCACCCGCGCCGAAGGAGATGTAGATGGGGTTTCTCGATCAGGCCGCCGCCAAGATGGGCGACGCCACCAAAGCCGCCCAGGACCGGGTGGCCGCCCAGCAGGCCCGCACCGCCGCCGATGCCCTCCTGCGTGAACTGGGAGCCTGGACCTACGCCGAGCACAAAGGTGGATTCCCCGACGCCGCCGCCAACGTGACGCGGGTGATGCAAGCGCTGGCGGCCCACGAGGCTACCTACGGCGACCTCGGTGCCAAACCCGAGCCGCCTCCCCCTCCGCCTCCCCCTCCGCCTCCCCCTCCGCCTCCGGTGGCTGAGTCGCCGCCTCCGCCTGCGCCTGCGGCACCAACGGTTTGAGAGGATCCTGATGCAACGGGTCGGGGTTGTTGGCGCGGCGGGGCGCATGGGACGCGCGGTGTGCGAGGCGGTGGCGGCGGATCCCACCCTGGATCTGGTGGCCGCGGTCGACCCCCTGCACGCAGGGTCCGAGGTTCGCGAGATCGCCGACGTGGAGAGCAATTTGGTGCTGGCGGCGGGTCCCGAGGCGCTCACCGAGGCCGGAGTGGAGGTGGTGGTTGATTTCACGGTGGCCGCTGCCGTGCGGACCAACCTGGCCTTCGCCGCCGAACACGGGATCCACGCGGTGGTGGGCACCACCGGCTTGAGCGATGATGACCTCACCCGCATCGCCGCCAGTTTCACCACTAGTTCGTGTCTCATTGCCGCCAATTTCGCCATCGGCGCTGTCCTCATGATGCGCTTTGCCGAGTTGGCCGCTCCCTGGTTCGAGACGGCGGAAATCATCGAACTCCACCACGACGCCAAGGTCGATGCCCCCTCCGGTACGGCGCGGCGCACTGCCGAGCAGATGGCGGCGGCCTCGTCGGACTGGGCGGCCGACCCCACCACGGACCATGTGCTGGGCGGCAGTCGCGGGGGAGAGGGCGCCGGGGGGATCCCGATTCACTCGGTACGACTGCGAGGTCTTTTCGCTCACCAAGAAGTGCTTCTCGGTACCGCTGGCCAAACCCTGTCGATTCGCCACGACACCTACGACCGCACGTGTTACATGCCTGGGGTGGTCCTGGCGGTGAAAAGGGTGGCTGAACGGCCCGGTCTGACCATGGGGTTGGAAGCCCTGCTTGAGCTCGGCTGAGGAGGGCGAAGAGTCGGTGGCGATGTCGCGCCGCTCGTTGGCACCGCTACGGTGGAGTTCGATGGAAGTAGCGCCCATCAGTTATGTGCGCCACGCGATGGCGGTGCTCGATGAGAACGTGCACCCCACCGAATGGCACCTCGACACCGCCGGTAGAGCCGCGGCCGCAACGCTGGCCGACACCCTGGAGGCCGGGGAGGGCATTGGCGTGCTGGTGGCGAGCACCGAGCCCAAAGCCCTGGAAACAGCGGAGGCCATCGCCGAGCGGTGGGGGGTCGAGGTCCGGCCCGACCCCCGGCTGCGCGAAGTGGTACGGCCGTGGATTGGCCCCGGGTACCGGGCCATGGTGCATCGCTATCTGCGGGGCGAGGCCTACGAGGGCTGGGAATCCCACGCCGAGGTGGCCGCCCGCACGGCGCACGCAGTGGATGAAGCGGTGGCGCAAGCCCACGGCGCGCCGGTGGTGGTGGTCACCCACGGGGTGGCGCTGTGTCTTCACTTGCAGGGTCGGCTGGGGGCGGGCTTCGAACCCGACGCGTTCTGGAGTTGTCTGGCCTTCCCCGATGGTTGGTCGCTGAGCGAGGCGGGTCTTCTTCACCGGCCCGTGCCGCGGGCCCCGTTCAACTAGCGGGCGGCTCCAACTCCTCGCTGGGTCGCTGTTCTCCGATCTCTTCCTCGAGTTCGCCGATTCCCTCCCCGCGGCTCCGCAGTTCTTTCACCATCATCAGGCCGAACAGCACGATCGAGGCGATGAGCAGAGGCGTGCGGTAGTCCTTGATGAAGGAGAGCAGATCGTCAATGGGGGACTCGAAGGTTTCGCCAAGGCGCCGGATGAGAAAGAGACGCACCAGGGTGCCGGCGATGTTGGTAGCGAAGAACCCGCCCACGCTCATCCCCGCCGCCCCGGCAAAGAGACAGACGTACTGGTTGGGCGCGAGAAACACGATCGGATAGGCCGCTTTGGCGAACCACCCTTCCCACTGCCTGACGGTGTCCCCGATCGACTTCGTGCGTCGTTCCATCCAGCGAATGGCGGCGTCTCCGTACCAGTAGCCAATGAGGAAGAACAACGGGTCAGACACGAGGAGTCGCAGCGTGCCCACGCTGTAGTAGCTCAAGGCGTCGAGCCTGTTGGTGACCAGAATCAAGACGCGATTGCTGGAGTTGAGGGCAATGAGCAGCAGCGGGTGGCTGTTCACGAGGTCAGGCGCGGTGGCGTTGCCCACGTTGGACAAGACGATGAGGATGAAAATGGGGATGGCCAGGTAGCGCAGCGTGTGCGGTCCAGGGGGATGACCTCGGCCTCGCTCAGGTGACACCACGGGGGGAGTCTGACACCTGGCGCCCGGCGCGGGAACCTCGAGAGATCACGGTGGTCGGTGATCTCTCCCCTCCGCCTCTTCGATTGGGGCGACAGGCTGGCGGCGCTTAGCGTGAAGGGGTGCGTTGGTGCTTTGCTTTGCGGCTCAAATGGATCGTGCGTCACGTGCTCGTGGTGATCTTGTGCAGCGTGATGATCATGGCCAGTTTCTGGCAGTGGCAACGGCTCGACGACAAGCGCCACTACCGGGATCTCGTGCAGGCCCGGCAGGCGGCTCCCCGCCAAGACATTGTCACGGTGGTGCCTGATGAGCCGGCGGTAGCCGGGGCGCTCTATCGCTCGGTCGACGCGACGGGAACCTACGCCGCCTCCGACACCTTTGTGGTGGAGAACCGCTCCCTCAACGGCGCCTCGGGGGCATGGGTGCTCACCCCGTTGCTCCTCGATGCCGGCGACGCGGTGGTGGTGAACCGAGGGTTCGTGGGCTTCGATCGCGAGGGTGAGATCGTGCCGCCAACACCGCCGGCGGGGCGAGTGCGGGTGGAGGGGTTGGTGTACCCCAGCCAGGAACGGGGTCGCTTCGGGCCCAAAGACCCCCCCGAGGGGACCCTCTCCGTGCTGGCTCGGGTGGATCTCGACCGGTTGGCGCGGCAGGTGGACTACCGCGTTGTGCCCGCCTACGTGCAGTTGGTGAGCAGCGATCCGCCCGAGCCCATCGGGGATCCCACCATGCCGGTGCTGGTAGCGCTCGGCACGCCCGAGCCCGATCTCGGTACCCATCTTGCCTACGCGGTGCAGTGGGGAATCTTCACCATCATCGCCGGCGGTGGGTATCTGCTGCTGTTGCGACGGGTGGCGGAAGAGGAGGGGAAGGAACTCGACTGAGCCACTGTGACTTTTGTCTCCCCCGATGACGTTGACGACGCTGACGCAACTTCTTACGCTTCGGAAATAATAAGTGTGAGCCCACCAAAGCGGGCGTGAGCGCCCAGGAGAGAGCAGCGTGTCCAGCAACGAGCAACTGATCGGCCGAGCGGATGTCAACGATCTCGAGGCCATCCTTGCGGTGTCGAATACGGACCGCGATGAGGTGATCCACGCGGTGAAGGACAACGCCGAGGCCATTTTCACCTGGGACTACGAGAAGGGCCAACGTCCGGCCCTCAATCGTCTCTACGAGAAGGCCAAGGTCTCGATGTGGAACGGCGAGACGGATCTGCCGTGGGCGACCGAGGTGGACCAAGAAAAACTGGTCGCCGAAAGCGCCCTGGCGTCAGGCGGCTTCGGCACGGATCTGGATGTGAGCGGAACTCCTCTGGCTACCTGGGACGACGCCACGTGGCTCCACTTCGGCGTGGAGAGCCAGAACTGGATGCTCAGTCAGTTCATGCATGGTGAGCAGGGTGCGTTGGTGTGCACGGCCAAGATCGTGGAGACGGTGCCGTGGATCGACGCCAAGTACTACGCCTCTACTCAGGTGATGGACGAAGCCCGCCACGTTG
>VFJN01000163.1 GCA_009886035.1 Actinomycetota bacterium | reverse complement strand
GTAGTCGGCCCCTCAATCTGTCCCCTGAAACCACCATGGAGCGCGGGATGGCCGTGGTCACCCTGCGCACCCTCGCCTTCGGCCGCACCCTTCGCATCATCGGCTCCGCCCTCGGCCGGGGCCGGCACCTGCGCACGTCACGGTGGACGGACTACCGCAGCGACCTCACCCGCCTCACCGTCACGGGCTACGGGCCCTTCCCGTACCAGGTGGACGGCGACTACCTCGGCGACACCGAACTGCTCGAGATCAGCCACGAACCCAACATCCTCCGGCTCGTCGTCCCTAGCTGAGCGCCTGACGCGCTATGGCGGGCACGTTGGTGACCACCGCATCCACCCCAAGATCAGCCAACCATTTGATGCGGTCTGGTTCGTCGCACGTCCAGGTGTTCACCGCCAAGCCGGCGGCGTGCGCCTGAGCCACCAAGGTTTTCGATACGAACCTGTGGTGAGGGTGGATAGCCACATGGCCCCGCCGGGCCGCCGTGTCGACGAGCGCACCCGGATCCTCGGCGGAACTCACCAACCAGCCCGTGGCC
Source organism: Actinomycetota bacterium (assembly GCA_009886035.1). Classification (GTDB taxonomy): domain Bacteria; phylum Actinomycetota; class Acidimicrobiia; order Acidimicrobiales; family VFJN01; genus VFJN01. The sequence goes on along the minus strand of VFJN01000163.1, from coordinate 8,304 downwards.
AACTGAGGCGCCAACGCATGCACCCGATCCACCGTAGGAAGATAAAAGGAGGAGATGAGATGACGGCCGTCGTCGAGTTCGCCCCGCGCCGTCAACTCGGCCACCACGGCCGCCGCCACCTGCTCACTGGGGTCGAAATCCTTGTCGTCCGGCCAGTTTTTGATCTCCGTGTTCACCACCGTTAGTGGGCGACACTGGCGGAGAGCGGTGGCGAAATCGGTGAGCCATTCGGGGAGGTCCCCCATGTCGGTGTTGACCAGTACCCGACCGTCGGCCAGGGTGTCCTCGTGGCTCACCGCCAGGGCCCCATCCCGGGTGCGACGGACGTCCAGCTCGACGCCATCGGCCCCCTGGACCACTGCTCCCGCAAAGGCCTCCAGGGTATTCTCGGGAAAATCCGCGGATGCCCCACGATGGGCGATCACGAGCATGCCAAATGTCACCTTCGACTCGGCAAAAAGTGCTTGCAAGCGTTAGCGCACCGAGGATAGTATGTCCAACGCAGCCGAACATGCTTTAGGACTAACTCCCTCAGCGTGACGGCATGTGAAACTCGTCACGAACTCGTCGTGACCATCTGATGCCCGGAGTATGTCGTGGCCCTCGCCCAGTACCGTCCCCTACAAATCACCGTTGAGCGCGAAGACTGGCGCGACGTCGCTTCTTGCCGCGACACCGACCCCGACCTGTTCTTCCCGGTCGGCACCACCGGCCCGGCCATCGAGCAGATCGAAAGCGCCAAGGCCGTTTGCCGGGAATGTCATGCAGAGGTGCAGTGCCTCGAGTACGCCCTCGCCACCAACCAGGACTCGGGCGTGTGGGGCGGCACCTCTGAAGAGGAGCGGCGCCAGTTGCGCAAGCAGTACGTCGCCCGCCAGCGCCGCACCGCCTAGTTCCCCCCGCACCCCCTCGGGTGCGTTTCGTCGTCGACCTCCTGTCCCGCAGGAGGTCGCTTCGCGCCGCGCCGTCACTCGGGCAAGTGGGCGGGGAGATCGAGGCGAATCATGGTGCCGGGGCGCCCCCCGCCGCCCTCCCCCCGCTCGATGACGATCGTTCCCATGAGTTCCGAAGTGACCAGGGTGCGCACGATCGACAGGCCAAGACCGGTCACGGCGGTGAGGTCGAAGTTTGCGGGCACCCCGACGCCGTCGTCGATCACGGTGACCGTGAGCCGATCCCCCTCTCGGTCGAGGCCCACGACGGCAACCCCCGGGGCGGCCTGCAGGTCCAGACCGGCCGGAAAAGCATGATCGATCGCATTTTGCAGCAACTCGTTGAGTACGACCGCTAACGGGGTGGCGACCGCGGCGGGGAGGAAGCCGGCGTCGCCCTCCACCCGCAACACCACCGGGCGGTCCTCCGAGGACATCCCCTCCTCCACCATGCGCAGAAGGGGCCGCACGATCTCGACGAAGGCCACATCGTCGCCCGCCTCGCGCGACAACGTTTCGTGCACCAAGGCGATGGCCCGGATGCGCCGAACGGACTCCTCGATGGCTTCTTTGGCCTCGGGCGAGGAAAAGCGGCGGCCCTGGAGCCGCAGGAGCGAGGAGATCGTCTGCAGGTTGTTCTTCACCCGGTGGTGGATTTCCCGGATGGTGGCATCCTTGGACAGCAACAAGCGGTCTCGCCGCCGGAGTTCGGACACATCCCGGGTGAGGATGACCGCACCCGACACCACCCCGTGGTCAATCAGGGGAATGCACCGGATCAGCACCGACACGTCGGCGCTTCCCTCCAACTCCTCGGTCACCGGGGCCGCCATGGAGAACGCCGTCTGCACGAGGCTGTCGTCCAGGCCCAGTTCGTCGAACCGCAGGCCTTCGGCGTTGGCGTGCACCCCAACCCGGTGCAGCGCCGACACGCCATTGGGCGAGGTGTACTCCACCCGCCCGGCCGCATCGAGGAGGATCACCCCGTCGCCTACCCGGGGCGCCTCCTCCGTCTCGGAGTCCTGGGCATCAAAGGGGAAGTCGCCGGCCGAGATCATCCGGGCAAAGCGGTTGAAGATGTCGACGTAGGTGCGCTCGAGTTCCCCGGGCTGACGGCCAAAAGACGGAGCCGACTCACGCGTGAGCACGGCGATCACCTCACCGCGATGGCGAACCGGGATACACAACACGCGCACCCGTTCCTTCATGGCCGCGATGGTGGCCTCGCCATCGATGATCTCGCCGATGCGAAACGCCCGCGATACCAACGGGCGCTCCTGCTCATCCACGGTCGTACCGATCCAATCAGCCCGGTAGACCGTCTGCGAGGTGGACGGCCGCACCTGGGACAACACGAGAAAGCGCTCGGCATCCTCGGAATCCACGGTGGGAGCGAACAGCAGCAGATCGGCGAAACAGAAGTCGGCCAACAGACCCCAGACGGCGACCAGCCGCTGGAGATGGTTGACGTCACGGCCGTCAAGAGAAGTGTGGAAGCGAGCCAGCTCGGTCAGCGATGCCATAACACCCCCAGGTTACGGGGTCGACCAGCCCGGCCCTTAGGCGCTGGCGTCGGCGGGGCCGATCTGGGCCCTCGCACGAACAAACTTTTCCCCGCAGGCGACGCAGTGGAGGTACATGATTTCGTCGAACAGATCGAGGTGATCGACGTAGCCCCGCCCGCCACAAGACGGACAGGCCGACGGCGATCCCCAGGCGGGCGCCGAGGGCTCCGCCACCGGCGTCCGCAGATCGACGACGTAGTGCCCTCCAGAATTCTTGGATCGAAACAAGCTCATGGTGGTTCATTCCAGCCACTCGGTGCCCGAGATAAACTTATACCTTCAGCCGGTCACCCCGACGGACCCTCAATGCCCCCAGGATGCCTTAGCGCCAGAGTTGCTCGCCGAGTTCCAACAACCCGGCGAGGTCGGTGATGTCACGATCGAAATAGGGCACCGTGGCGACCACCTCGGGGACCGTGGAGAGATCGGCCCGAGTGTCCGCTTCCCGCTTGGCCACCACCTGAAAGTTGAGGAAACTCTCCCCAACTTCCCGCAGCACTCGGGCCACCAACTCGGGCGATCCAACCGACGCCGGCACCGCCCCGGCCAACGATTCGGCGCCCGAGACCATTGCCCGGGCCGACGCCGTCGTGCCCTTTTCGAGAAACGACGACGGCAGCACCTTATTGAGCACAACCGCCCCCAGATGCAAACCCCGCTGCTCCAGGGCGGCGATGAAGAACTCGGCTTCGTGCACCGGCGCCGCCTCGAGCGTAGACACCACCACGAAGGTGGTGCGCTTGTCCTCCAGGGTGCGGTTCACCGCCGTCGCTCGTTCGACAAAACCGTCGTACATGGACTGGAACAGGAGGAAGAACTCGGCGATGTCTTCCAGAAACTTCGACCCCAGCACGCGATCTGCCACCGAATAGAACGGCCGGGAGGCCAACGAAAACACCCGGCTCCGGGAGGGCACGGTGAGCCATCGCAGAAGTCGGCTCGAAAAAAAGTCGGCCATGCGCTCGGGCGCCTCCAGAAAGTCGATGGCATTTCGGGTGGGGGGGGTATCGACCACGATGAGGTCGTAGGTCCCCGCCGCGTGGATCTCATGGAGCCGCTCCATGGCGATGTAATCGTGGCTCTGCACAAAACGACCCGTGATGTTCTGGTAGAGCGGATTAGCGAGGATGCTCTCTCGGGTTTTCCGGTCGGGGGCGTGACGAGTAACGAGATCATCCCAACTCTGTTTCGTGTCGAGCATCGCCACCCACAACTCGCCGCGTGGCTCCACCCCCGCTTTCACAAAAGCCGCCGGCGGTACCTGCGTCTCGCTGTTCCCGAATGCCTCCAGACCCAGGGCATTGGCCAGTCGACGAGCGGGGTCCACCGTGAGGACCAGCACCTTTCCGCCGTGATGGACCGCCGCCATCGCGGCCACGGCAGCGGCGGTAGTGGTCTTGCCCACCCCTCCCGACCCGCAGTGGATCACGATCTCCTTGGCCGCCACCAACTGCTCGATCGACCGCGTGTTGGCGGCGGGGTTCTTCTTGGCCGCCATCGCTACGTCAACTCTTCCTGGAGATGCTCGGCAACCTGATGGGTGGCGCGGGCGCCATGGCTGCGCTGGAACAGGTACGGCACGTAGAGCAGGGGAACCTCTGGGGGTAACTCCCGGCGAAGTCGCGCCAGATGCACGCCGCGCGTGCGGCGCAGGGTCACCGCCAACTGGGCCCCATCGAGCAGCGGCTGCACCGGACCACCGATCGCCTGGGCGAGAGCCGCCGCCGGTAAGCGTTCGAAGATTTTCTCCTCGCGACGAGTGAACAATTCGGGGAGCACCCGATTCGCCACCACCGCCGCCAGATCTACCACCGTCTCGTCGCGAAGGCGGGTAACCAGTTCGAGGGTCTCGTTGACCGGCATCTCCTCGGGGGCGGCCACGATCACCGCGCCGGTTCGCGTTGGGTCACCCAGGATGTCGAGCATCCAATCCGTCTGATCCCGCACCAGACCCACCTGCACCAGTTCCTGGATCGACTGGGGCGCGGCCAGTTGGCCGATGATGTGCCCCGTGGCCGAAGCATCGACGACCACGAGGTCGTAGTGGTGCTCGCGCACCTCCCACACGAACTTCCCGATGGTAAGAATCTCCTTCACCCCGGGAGCGGCGTTGGCCACGAAATCAAACGTGCGGGCCAGCGGGCCCAGACGGGCCACCAACGGAATCTTTAGTTGGAGACTCAGGTACTCCTTGAGCGAATCCTCCGTGCTCATGGACATCGCCCACAGGTTGCGGGAGACCTCCCGCTCCTTGAAGGCGGTGGGGCCCACCTCGAAGAAGTCGGCCAAATTGCCTTTGGCATCCACCTCCCCCACCAACGTGCGGCGGCCCTGCTGCGCGGCCAGTAAGGCCAAGGAAGCGGCGATGGTGGTCTTGCCGACCCCACCCTTGCCGGTGACAAACAACAACTTCCGGTCGAGTAGTTCCACGGTCATGACCGGCGCGACCCCCTCATCCTCTCCCTCGGGGGGAGGGGATCAGCCACCGAAACCGATACGACGATCATCCTTGGGGCTGCCGATCTCCACATAGGCCAGCTTGGCGGCCGGTACGCCAACCTGACGACCGCGGCGGTCGGTCAGCCACAGCGTGCTGCCGTCGGCGAGGGCTTTTTCCACCTGCTTCTTGAGAGCGGCGGCGTCGGCGTCGTCCTCCAGCTGGACCTCAAGCTCTTTCGGGGTATGGGTCAGGCCGATGCGGACGTCCACGTAATCTCCTCGGTAGGGGCGGCGCTCAATCTACCGGTCATTCCCTCGACTCCGTGCCGCCCGGCCCCTCGGCCTCGACTTCGGCGGCCCACCGGGGGTGCTCCCGCACGACGACGGCCCGAGGAACGGTGCCACGGAGCATCCCCCGCAGGGCCACCGGATCGGTCAGCGCCTTTAGGATGTGGCCAATAATCACCACCAAAAGAGCAATAGACAACCAGTCGTGCACGAAGGTCGCCCCGGTTCGCCACGCCAGCGGGAAGGGGTTGAACCACTTCATGATGGAACCGGTGACCAACAGCAGCGGGATGGACCCCGCCACCACGATGGCGTTGAGCTTTTGACCGGCGTTGAACTTGCCCATCGTGGCGCGCCCGCGTCGGCCCCCACTGGTGAGCCAGCGGCGATCGTCCACCGACCAGCGGGACAGCCGCCGCACGTCCCGGCGCAGACCACCACCCCACGACCCCCCGTAGGCCACCAGGAGAGGGAGCGGCAAGAGCAGGCCGCTGAGCACATGGATGTCTTTCAGCAGCACTCGCCGCCCCACCAAACTCGAGAGCGCCGGGATGTAGAGCGTCATGCCGGTGGCCAACAAGACGAGGAAAAGGCTGGCATTACTCCAGTGCAACCAACGCTCGGCCCGGTCGAACCGCACCACATCGTTGGCGTCGAGCACGGTGACCTTCATGTGGTGGGGGCGTCGTTCAGGCCGTTGGAATCGCCCACCCAGGCATCCGTGTCGTACCCAAGATTTTCCCAGTACCCCGGATCGGTGGGGGCATCGAGCGCCCGAACCACCTCGATGCGATCAAGCCATTTCAGTGACTTGTAGCCATACATCGGCGCTACGTAGAGACGCACTGGACCGCCATGGGGCTGCGTCACAGGGGCGCCGAGCATCTCGTGGGCGACCAGCACATCATCACGCTGGGCCTGCTCGAGGGTAAGCGTCTCGGTGTAGACGCCATCGAACGAATGGAACCTCACGTGGGTGGCGCCGGGCGAGACCCCGGCGGCGGCGAGCAGATCGGCCAACGTCACCCCCCGCCAGGGCACGTCGGCCACCCGCCAACCCGTGACACATTGAAAGTCGCGGGTGAGCCTGGTCTGGGGCAGGCGATCGCGCAGGTCAGCCAGGTCGAGTTCCAGGGGCTGATCCACCGCCCCATTAACCACCAAGCGGTACTGCGCGTCGGTACGGGAGGGCATCGTTTGGGTGACCGAGTAAATCCGGAAGCGCTCGCTCGAGGGCAGCAATGCGGCGAGGCCCGTTTGGTCATTCAGCGTGAGGGGGCGCAGAAAGGCAGCGAGACCGGCCTGCACCTTGGCTCCGAACAGGACCCCGAGACCCCCCAGACCGAGCATCCCCAGCACCAGTCGGCGCCCCACCGGACGATCCTCTACCGGGAACACCGGCGGGTCAGGGATGGCTGGGTCCACGACGGTCAGGCTAGGACGATCCCGGCGAAATCAGACACTCCCGGGGGTTAGCGACCTGAGGGGTAGGCCCTAGAGCAGTTTCAATTCCCGGTGGTAGCGCCGACTAGGAGCCAGATCGATTTCCACGCGCTCCGCGATACGGCTGAAGGCCTGAGCCGCGTCGCTGGCTGGCTCGGTCAGCACGATGGGGTGCCCCGAATCGCCGCCGGCCCGCAGTTCGGTCACCAAGGGGATCTGGCCGAGCAGCGGCACGGCGAGTCGGTCGGCCAACTCATCGCCTCCCCCCGCGCCGAACAGTTCGTAACGCTTGCCATCGTCGCCGGTGAACCAACTCATGTTCTCGATCACACCCTTGATTTCGAGGTTCACCTTCTGGGCCATAAAACCGGCCCGCTGAGCCACCCGCTGGGCGGCCGGTTGCGGCGTGGTCACCACATAGACCTCTGCCCGCGGCAGGAACTGGGCCAGCGAAAGCGAGATGTCACCGGTGCCCGGGGGCAGATCCACGAGGAGATAGTCGGGCTCATCCCAGAACACATCGGTAAGGAACTGCTCGAGGGCCTTGTGGAGCATGGGGCCCCGCCAGATGACCGGCTGATCTTCCTTGGCGAAGAACCCCATGGAGATGCAACGCACTCCCCCAGCCCCGGTGGGGGGTACGAGCATCGAATCGATGACCGCCGGGGGATGCTCCACCCCCAACATGCGCGGGATGGAGAAACCCCACACATCGGCGTCGATCACCGCCACGCTCTTACCTCGCTGGGCCAGGGCCACCGACAGGTTGGTGGTAACGGTGGACTTGCCCACTCCGCCTTTGCCCGACGCGATGAGCATGACGCGGGTGGTGCTCGAGGGATCGGCGAAGGGAATAGCTCGGCCTTCGGCATGGCCGTGGGAAGGCTGACTGCCCGCCGACGCCGAGGGGTCGCCCTGCAACTTCTCGCGCACTGCGGCACGCTGCTCGTCGGTCATCACACCGAAATCCAGCGTCACGGTGCCTACACCGATGCCCTCGAGGGCGGCGGTCACCCGGTTCTGAATCTCGTTACGCAATGGACATCCGGCAATGGTGAGAGTGACCTCCAAGGCCACCGAATCACCATCGACTCGCACATTTCGGACCATGTCGAGATCCACGATCGAACGATGCAGTTCGGGATCCTCAACAGGACGAAGGGCGGCCATGACAGCATCGACGGTGACGGACATAAGGCGATCGCTCCGGGTTCAGGGGAAATTCACTTCAGCTTTCGGTAGAATACCGGGCAATGTCTGTAGTCCCCCAACCGCTCACTCCGAGAGAGTTCTCCTCGGCCGTCACGGCCATCACCTCGGCCTTCGGCGACCCCACTCGACGGGAGATCTATCTCTTCGTCCATGAGTGCAGCGAGATCGACCCCGGCCCCACCGACTCGGTCGGTGTCACCACCGCCGCAGTGGCGGAACGGTTCGACCTACACCCCAACGTCGCCCGCCATCACCTCGACAAACTGGCCGGCGGTGGCTATGTAGAGGTTTCCGTCGAGCGCAGCGGTACCGGTGCCGGGCGTCCCTCGAAGCACTACCGGGTGGCGTCTCCCGAGATGACCCTCGAACTCCCCGTGCGCCACGACGACCTCCTCGTCGCCCTGCTCGGCAACGCCCTCTCCCTG
>VFJN01000123.1 GCA_009886035.1 Actinomycetota bacterium | reverse complement strand
GCCCCGAAGTCCACGGATGTCCCGGTCTTCAGATCGGCGATCATCACCTGGCCGTCGGGGATGCTCAACGCCTGGAGGATGTCGGACTGGGGGGTGAAGCCGACGATACGGTCAGCGGTACCCGCCATCTTGAGCGGGTCGCAGACCATCCGGCATTCGACCCATTCGGGGTAGATGATGACTCCGGCCCGGCGGAGCGCCCCGGTGTAGGCTTCCATGTCGTACGAGTAGGGGCCTGCTTCGACGGTTTCGCCGAGGTCTAACCGTTCGGTCATCCTGTGGACTGCGGTCCCGATTTCGGCGGCGGCATGAGATTTGGCGACCCGCTGGGCTTCGACGGCGAGTTCGTTTACGACGATCTTTTCGCCTTTGTCCCAGGTTTGTGGCGCACCACCGAGGGCGAGGAGCTGGGCGACGAGGTCGGGTGAGTGGGCCATCCCGTAGACGACGCCCCGCCGGGCCCACATCTCGAGGTTGTAGGTGTCGTCGACGACTTTGGCGGCGGAACTGGACCGGACGTAGCCGACAGGTTTCGAGCCGTCGGTCTGGGCGATGAGTGGGCGGCCCCAGCGGTCCCGTTTGAAATCGGTTACCGGCTCGAGGTCTAGGAATTCGGCGACTGTGTTCCCTTGTTCCATTGTTCCCCTATTTCCTGTGTGTGTTGGCGTGTCCCCCAGGGTGTTCCCCTGGCCGTGCATCTAGGTCACGGGCCTGGGGGGACGCCGGTCACCGCCCCTGGGGGGGCGATGGCGGAATGTGACAGACAAAGGCGATCTATTGCCCATGTCGTTTGTTTGCAACCGTAGATCCGGCAGGGGACCGCACGTTCACGCTGTTCGCTCATTCGCAGCCCCCATCGGTTGCGTTGATGAAGGTACACAACGGGTGAGACAGATACAAGGATCAACTTCTGATCCGGTAGGCGTTGTCTCCTCGGGAGAGTATCCGCCAGAGTACCCGAGCGATTTCTCGTGAACCGGCATCGTTGGGGTGAACGGTGTCGGCCATGTAGCCGAGGGCTGCGACAGCGGCGTAAGCGCCATACCTGCCGAACAGGTCGATGTAGGCCCCGGACGTG
>VFJN01000199.1 GCA_009886035.1 Actinomycetota bacterium | reverse complement strand
TCGGGGTGGGCTAAGGCTTGGGCACGGCGCAACACGGTGTCGAGCATGGCCTCGGTGAGGGTTCCCGTGAACGTGTTTTGCTGGCTCACGTGGTAGCTGGCCACGATCCAGCGACCGTCGGGTAACGCCACCTCCCCGCCATGGGCAAAGCGGGGGCGGCCGACCACGCCGAGAAGACGGCAGAGCGCGGCGTAGGCGAACCCGCCCAGCGGCACGAACACGCGCACCGGCAGCAGCGCCAGTTCCCGCTCCATAAACGGCGAGCAGGCGTCGCGTTCCTGCGGGGTGGGCTTGTTGGCCGGAGGGGCGCACCGGACCGGCGAGGTGATCCACGCGTCGCAAAGACGCTGGCCATCCCCACGCGCCACGCTCTCGGGTTGACTGGCGAACCCGGTGCGGTGGAGGGCGGCGTAGAGAAAATCGCCCGATCGGTCACCGGTAAACATGCGGCCGGTGCGGTTGGCGCCATGGGCGGCCGGGGCTAACCCCACGATGGCCACCGTGGCATTGGGATCTCCGAAGCCGGGCACGGGTCGGCCCCAATACTGGTCATCTCGAAACGACGCCCGCTTCTCCACCGCCACCAACTCCCGCCACGCCACCAGGCGCGGGCAGGCCCGACAGGCCACCACCTCGGCCTCGACGGCGGCTAATCCCTCCATCCGATCGGTTCCCACAACCAGCGACGATAGATTGAGAACTCTCTTATGGCCCGCGCCACCACCCCCCCGCCGCCCACGCTCGTGCTTCTCGTGCGTCACGGGCAGACCCCCACCACCGGCAAAGTGCTTCCCGGCCGCGCCCCCGGCCTGCACCTCGCCGACACGGGCCGGCAGCAGGCCCAAAATGTGGCGGAGCGGATCGCCAGCCTCCAGACCGGCCGGCCGCCCGTGGCCGCCGTGTATGCCTCACCCCTCGAGCGCACCCAGGAAACCGCCGCGCCGATCAGCAAAGCCCTCGGGCGGCGCACGCGCCGTCATGCCGGGCTGATCGAAGCCGACTTTGGCCAGTGGACCGGCGCCAAGCTCGCCGCCCTCTACAAACTCCCCGAGTGGCGCACGGTGCAACGCAATCCCAGCGGTTTCCGCTTTCCCGGCGGTGAGTCCTTCATCGAAATGCAGACCCGCATCTGTGGAGCCATCCAGAAGTTGTGCGGGGCCCACCCCGGCGAGACGATCGTGGCCGTGTCGCACGCCGATCCGATCAAAGCGGCCGTCGCCCACGCCATGGGAACGCACCTCGATCTGTTCCAGCGCATCGTGATCTCTCCGTGCTCGGTATCGGCCATCCTCTACCACGCCGATGGCCCCATCGTGTTGGCCGTCAACTCCACCGGCGATCTCGCCGCGCTCGTGCCGTCATGAGCTCGTTCGACCTCCCGTCGCCGGAGATCTTCACCAGCGGGGCTATCGGACCGGCGGGTCAGCGCGTGTTTTACCTGCAGGCCCGCGACGATCAGTTGGTGCTCACCTTGCGCTGCGAAAAACAACAAATCGCCGCCCTCGCCGACTATTTCGATGGGCTGCTCGACGATCTCGAACCGGCCCGCTACGAGTTGGTCACCGGCGACCTCACCCTGGTGGAACCGGTGCGGGAGCTCTGGACCGTCGGCCCCATCGGGGTGGCCTACGACGAACCGGCCGACCGCATCGTGGTGGTGTTCGAGGAACTCACCGACGAGGAACCCAATGAAGACGCGCCGAGCGTGAAGGTCCACCTGAACCGCTCCCAGGTAGCCGCCTTCGTGGGCCATGCCCGCAACCTCGTCTCGGCCGGACGCCCCCCCTGTCGGTTCTGTGGTCTCCCCGTTGACGCCGAGGGCCATGCCTGCCCGCGGATGAACTGACCCGCTGATGGATGCCGCCGCGGTGGCCACGCTGCTTCACCACGGCGAGGTGGAGATCCTCGGCCGTATGCCCTGGAGTTCCAACGCCACCTACCTCTGCCAGCTCACCGGCGGGGCCGAGGAGTTGCAAGCCATCTACAAGCCCCGGCGGGGTGAGCGGCCCCTCTGGGATTTCCCCTCGGGCCTCGACCACCGCGAAGTGGCCGCTTACGAGTTGTCCCATGCCCTGGGCTGGGACATCGTGCCCATGACGGTCCTCCGGGAGGGGCCCTTGGGGATTGGTTCCCTCCAGCGGTTCGTGGAGGCCGATGTCGAACAGCACTACTTCACCCTCTACGAAAACGAATCGCTTCACGACCAACTCCGCACCATGTGTGCCTTCGACCTCGTGGGCAACAACACCGACCGCAAAAGCGGTCACTGCCTGCTCGGGGTCGATGGGCGCATCCAAGGGATCGACCACGGACTGATGTTCCACCAAGAGTTCAAACTCCGCACCGTCATCTGGGAGTTCGGTGGCGAGGCGGTGCCCGCACCGCTGCTCGAAGCGGTCGCCATCCTCGCCGAGGCTGAGACCCTCCCCGATGCGTTAGCCCGCTTGTTGGACCCCGAGGAACAAGCGGCGGTCCGCACCCGCGCCCGAACCCTGCTCCGGCAGGGACGGTTCCCCATCGACAACACCGGCCATCGCTACCCCTGGCCGCTCGTCTAACCCGTCACTATCGGACCTGGCCGTCGCCCCCGTACCCCGGGGCCGGGTTACTGGCTGAAGTCGCCGACGATACGGCGCGGGTCCCTCTGGAACGGCAGCACTTCAGGGCCGCGATCGATACGGCGCCCCGATTGAGAATCCAGCCAGCGATGGAACTGCTCGGCCGCCACCGGCCGGCTGATGAGATATCCCTGGGCTTCGTC
>VFJN01000134.1 GCA_009886035.1 Actinomycetota bacterium | reverse complement strand
GCTGTGCCGGCTCGGTGGAGGGCGACGATCTTGCGTCCTGGGAGTTGCGGAATCTGGTGACGGTAGGCGGGGCATTATGCGCGGGGGCTTTGGCCCGGGAGGAAAGTCGAGGGTGCCACACCCGCACCGATTACCCGGACCGCCGCAACGACCTGCGCCTCCGGTTCATTATCGGGGGCTGAGCCGGTGCACGGCGGGCGGCGACCCGCCCGGGGCCGGTGACGACCGCCAACGGGCCCGCCAACCGTGGTCGACCCGGGTGGGCCGGAAGCCCGAACGCTCCGGTGGGGGGCGCCCTCTGGCAGGCTGGGGGGATGGCGCTGGCCGACCCCCCTCTTCCCTCCGTGCGCCACGCCGTATCGCAGGCGCTGGCCGAGGACCTAACCCCGCTCGGGGACCTCACTTCCGCGCTGCTGCCCGCCGGGGTCGTCGGGGTGGCGCAGTTCATCCCGCGACAGGACGGCGTGTTGGCGGGCACCTGGTGTGGGACGGAAACCTTTGCCCAACTCGACCCGACGGTGGAGGTCACCTGGCTGGCCGCCGATGGCGACGCGGTCACCGCCGGAGAAACGATCGGCACTGTGTCCGGCCCCCTGGCGTCGATCCTCAGCGGTGAGCGCACCGCCTTGAACTTCCTCTGTCATCTGTCGGGGGTGGCCACCGTCACGCGACGGTTCGCCGACGCTGCTGCGCGCGGCGGTTCGGCGCGCATCTGGGATACCCGCAAGACCACCCCGGGGCTGCGGGCGCTCCAGAAGGCGGCGGTGCGGGCGGGGGGAGCCGTGAACCACCGGGGCAACCTGTCGGATTGGATCATGTTCAAGGACAACCACCTCGCAGTGTTGGGGATTGCCGAGGCGGTGGCCGCCGCCGCCGCCACCTGGCCGGGGCGACTCGTTCATGTGGAGGTCAGCGATTTGGACCAACTCGGGCAAGCCCTCGAGGCGGGCGTCGACGCAGTGCTCCTCGACAACATGAGCCCAGAAGGGGCCACCGCCGCGGTGGCCTTGGCCGAAGCCTGGGCCCTCCAGCACGGCGGGCGGCGACCGTTGCTGGAGTGCAGCGGCGGGATCACGATCGAGACGGCCGCGGCCTACGCCGCCACGGGGGTAGATCTGCTGAGCACAAGCCAGATCACCCAATCTGCCCCCGCCCTCGACATCGGCCTCGACATCCATTGAGCCAGCGCGGGACCGGCCGGGGGGCTGCCCGGGGTTGATGGCGGGGAAGGACCGCCGCGACGATCCGAGCGATCCCGGCTCCTTCTGCTTGGCCGGTGGGGTCTGCGGGCACCGGTGGTACCCCTATGGGTTCGACCCTCTGCGCCCCGACCCGTAGCGTCTCGGTTGTGATGCTGCTCGCCATCGACGTTGGCAATACCCAGACCGTGGTCGGACTGTACGACCTCGACCCCTCCGTCGACGCCAATCAGCAACGCCGAGCGGCTGATTCGGGCCTGGTCGATCACTGGCGGATCGCCACCAATGTGGAGCGCACCGCCGACGAATACGCCTTGGTGCTGCAGGAGTTTCTCGGCTTCCACGGGGCCACCTGGGACGACAACGCCATCCAGGGCATCGTCGTGTGCTCGTCGGTGCCGCGGGTTACCGGGTCGTTGCGGCGGATGGCCGAGCGCTACTTCGGCATTCCTGCCCTCATCGTGGAGCCCGGGGTGCGCACCGGCCTGCCGATCCTCTACGACAACCCCAAGGAGGTGGGGGCGGACCGTATTGCCGATGCCGTGGCCGCCTTCGACCTCTTCGGCGGACCCACCATCGTGGTCGATTTCGGCACCGCCACCACCTTCGAGGCCATTTCCTCGAAAGGGGAGTACCTCGGGGGCGCCATCGTCCCGGGGATCGACATCAGCCTCGACGCCCTCTTCAACCGGGCGGCCGCCCTGCGACGGGTGGAACTGGTGGAGCCCCGCTCGGTCATCGGACGAAGCACGGTGGAGTCGATGCAGTCCGGTGCCATCTTCGGCTACACCTCGTTGGTGGACGGCATGTGCGCTCGCATCGCCGACGAACTTGATGCCGAGCCCACGGTTGTGGCCACCGGCGGCCTCTCGGGCCTCATCGGCCCCCTGTCGGTCGCCATTGATCATCTAGAGCCCTGGCTCACCCTCCACGGCCTGCGTCTCATCTACGAAAAGAACCAGCCCTGATGCCCCCGTACCGTTTCGAGCCCACCACCACCACCGCCGCCCTGCGGGCCGAACACGATGGTCTGGACAACGGTGAGGAGACGGGCATCGTCGTGACCGTCGCGGGGCGCGTGATGCTGCACCGTGCTCAGGGAAAACTGGCGTTCGCCACGCTGCGCGACGGCAGCGGTGGGGCGGTGCAACTCTTTGCGCTCGCCGCTGTGACCGACAACTTCGAGGGCTTCATCAAGATCAGCCTCGGCGATTGGGTGGGCGCCACCGGCGAGGTGGTGAAGACCCGCACGGGTGAATTGTCGGTGAAGATCGCCACCTGGGAGATGCTGGCGGAGACGCGTCGCGGCTTCGGAGATAAATGGAACGGCATCACCGATGTGGATACCCGCTACCGGCAGCGATACGTGGATCTCTGGGCCAACCCTGAGACTCGTACCGTCTTTTTGCAGCGCAGCAAGATCCTCAGCCTCACTCGCCGCTGGCTCGAGGATCGCGGCTTCATCGAGGTAGAGACACCGGTGTTCCATCCGATCCCCGGGGGGGCGCTGGCCAAGCCGTTCACCACCCACCACAACGCCCTCGATATGGAACTGTTCCTGCGCATCGCGCCCGAGCTCTACCTGAAGCGCCTCACCGTGGGCGGCTTCGAGCGCGTCTTCGAACTGGCGCGCGTGTTTCGCAACGAGGGGTTGTCCACCCGTCACAACCCTGAGTTCACGATGCTTGAGCTCTATCAGGCCTATGGCGATTATCACGATGTGATGGCCCTCACCGAGGAGCTGGTGGCGTACCTCGCCATGGAGCTCCACGGCACCACCAAGCTCACCTATGGAGAGCGTGAGCTCGATCTCACCCCGCCCTGGCGACGCGCCACTATCACTGAAGTGGTGGAGGAGCATGCGGGTGTGCACGTAGATGTGCAGATGCCCGTGGAGGACCTCCGGCGCATCGCCACGGAGCACGGCGTGGAGGTAAAACCCCACTACGGCCCCGGCAAGCTCATGCTGGAGATCTACGAAAAGACCACGGAGGCCAACCTGTGGGGCCCGGTGTTCGTGATGGATTACCCCCAGGAGGTCTCCCCACTGGCCCGAGACCATCGCACCAAACCCGACCTGGTTGAGCGGTTCGAGGCGATCGTGGCCGGACGAGAATTGGGCAACGCCTTCTCCGAACTGTTGGACCCCGACGAACAGCGATCCCGCTTCAGCGCGCAGGCCCAGCAGCGGGCAGCCGGCGATGACGAAGCCATGGTGATGGACGAGGACTACCTGCGGGCCCTCGACTACGGCCTACCGCCCACGGCTGGTTTAGGCATCGGCATGGATCGTCTCGTGATGCTTCTCACCGATACGCAGTCGGTGCGCGACGTCATCCTGTTTCCCAGTTTGCGGACCGAACCGGAGTGAGACAGGCGCCAGAGGAGCGCGGGCCGGTTGCGACCTCTGACCCTCAACCGGCCGAGGTCGAGCCTGGCATCTGGGACCATGAGCGACGCCGACTCACCCTGGGCCTGGTGCTCACGGTCACCCTCGTGGCCTTTGAGGCCCTGGCCATCTCCACGGTCATGCCGGTGGTGGCCGATGATCTCGGCGGCCTGAGCCTCTACGGCTGGGTGTTCAGCGGATTCTTTCTTGGCAATCTGCTCGGCATCGTATTCGCCGGGCATGCCGCCGATCGGGAAGGCACCGCCTCACCGTTTCTCGCCGGTCTGCTGCTGTTCGCCGCTGGCCTCCTGGCCGCTGGACTGGCGCCTTCGATGGGTGTGTTGGTGGTCGCCCGGGTGCTTCAGGGGATCGGTGCCGGGGTCATTCCAGCGATCAGTTACATCACCGTGGGGCGCAGTTATCCACCGCTACTACGTCCTCGGGCGTTTGCGATTACGGCCACGGCCTGGCTGATCCCCGGCCTCATCGGGCCGGTGGCCAGCAGCGCTATCGCCGACCTGTGGGGGTGGCGTGCGGTCTTTTTAGCCTTGCTCCCTTTTGTCCTGCTCGCCGGTGTCATCACCCTTCCCGCCCTGAGCCATAGCCCTGGGAGCGGTCTCCAGGATTCCGCCAGCCCGCTCACCGATCGTCGCCGTGAGGGGGTGTTACTCACCCTCGGCTCCGCCATGGTGCTCGGCTCCATCAGCGGTCTGGCCCTCCCGCTGGCGGTGGTCTTGGCGCTGGTGGGTGTGCCGCTGGCGGCGTGGTCGTTCCTTGGCCTAGTACCGCCGGGCACCATGCGCCTGGCGCCGGGCATTCCCGCCGCTATTGCGGTGCGCGGCATTCTCACCTTCTCCTTCTTCGGCACCGATGCGTACGTGTCGCTGTCGTTCCAGGACGTTCGCCATCAGCCCACCTGGGTGGCGGGGTTGTCTCTCACGATCTGCACGATCTGCTGGTCGGTGGCGGTGTGGGTGCAAGAACGGTGGATCCTGCGAGCGGGGCCCCGCCGGGTAGTAGGGGTGGGTTTTGCGTTGTTGACCATCTCGATCGCTCTCATGTTCACGGTGCTTGGCTCCCTGCCAATTCCATTGGCTGTTTGCGTGTGGGGGATTGGGGGTTTCGCCATCGGGCTGTGTTACGCCTCGCTGTCGGTAACGGTGCTCGGCCTGGCCGAGCCGGGTCGGGAGGGAGCGGCGACCGCCAGCCTGCAGGTGAGCGACGTGCTGGGCATTGCGCTGGGGGTAGGCGTGGCGGGAGCCTTCGTGGCGCTGGGAGATGCGCGTTCTTGGTCCACCGGTACTGCCCTCGAGATGGCCTTCGCCTGCACCATGGCGGTGGCCCTGGTGGGCATCGTGGCGGCTCGGCGCCTCCCCACCACCTTGCCCCGCTGAGGCCGCTGGCCCGCCATGGCGGCTAGGCGGCCAGTACTGCCTCTACGTCGATGATGAGGCACGCGGCGGCACCGGCGAGAGCTGAGGTACCCGGGGTGGTCCCTAAGACTTCGATCGCCGCGATGGCGCGATCAATGTAGGTACGAGCTACCTCGATCGACTGGTCGACGCCGGTGGAGGTGCGCACGAGGTGGCGGGCGGCTTCGAGGTCGGTGCCCTCGATCGGTTGGCCCAAGAGGGCCCCGAGGGGCGCGCCATGTTCCTTGAGCGCGTAAAGCACCGGGAGGTTGTAGATGCCTTCGGCGATGTCGTGCCCGGCTGGTTTGCCCAGTTGTTCGTCGGTGGCAATCACGTCGAGTACGTCGTCCACGATCTGGAACGCCATGCCGTAGTGCAGCCCAAACGATGTGAGTTGATCGATGGCTGACCGCGGCAGGTCACCCACGATGCCCCCGACGCGGCAGGCGGTGGCAAACAGGGCGGCGGTTTTTCCTTCGATGGCGCGGAGGTAGGAGTCTTCGGTGCGGTCGATGTCGTAGGCAGCGCCCAACTCGGCGACCTCACCGGTACACAATCGACCGATGGTGGCAGCGAGCAGGCCGGCCACCTCGGTGCCGAGCCCGGCGGCGATCTCCGACGCCTTGGCCAGAAGAAAGTCGCCGGCGAGAATGGCCTTGAGGTTGCCCCAGCGAAGGTTGACGCTGTCTCCGCCCCGCCGGGTTTCGGCTTCGTCGATGACGTCGTCGTGGCACAGCGAACCAACCTGGACGAGTTCCACTGACACGCCTCCAAGGATCACCGCGTCGGTCACGGCGATGCTGATGGCGTCGGCATCGGCGGCGAGGATGGCCGCCGAGGCCACGGTGAACAGCGGGCGGGCTCGCTTGCCGCCGGCGGTAATGAGATGGCCGCCGATTTCGGCCATGAGTTCGTTTTCCGCCGCCACGGCATGGAGCAGCGCCTCTTCCACCCTGCTGCGGTGGGCCATCATTCCGGGAAAGTCCAGGAGCGGACTCGCATACGCCACCCCCGCACGCTAGGGCAGGCCTCCCCCCTTGGGGCAAGTGGCCACTATTGGGTGAAGTTTGGGGGCGCGTCTACCGATGCATACTCATACCCCAACGTTCCCGGCCGCGGTGTGAAGTCGGGGGGTAGGGGTACACTCAGAGAACATTGATCCCCGAATGGGGCGGGAGGCACCAAGTTGTTTGAACGGTTCACCGACCGGGCTCGACGGGTAGTCGTACTCGCTCAAGAAGAAGCTCGGCTCCTCAACCACAACTACATCGGCACTGAGCACATTCTGCTCGGGCTCATTCACGAGGGCGAGGGAGTTGCCGCCAAGGCGCTCGAGTCCCTCGGCATCTCGCTAGAGGCCGTGCGCAGCCAGGTCGAGGAGATTATCGGCCAGGGTGGCTCGTCGCCGTCGGGTCACATTCCCTTCACACCGCGCGCCAAGAAGGTCCTCGAGTTGTCGCTGCGCGAGGCCCTGCAACTCGGCCACAACTACATCGGCACCGAACATATCCTCCTTGGCCTCATCCGGGAGGGCGAGGGCGTGGCCGCCCAGGTGCTCGTGAAGCTCGGCGCCGACCTCTCGCGGGTTCGCCAACAGGTGATCCAACTCCTCTCGGGCTATCAGGGCCCGGCCGGGTCTTCGGAGACGGCCGGTCAGGTGGCCGGCGCGGGAGGCCCGCAGGGACAGGAGCAGGCCTCGGGGTCGCTCGTGCTCGATCAGTTCGGGCGCAACCTCACGCAGCAGGCGCGCGAGAAAAAGCTGGACCCGGTCATCGGCCGGGCCAAGGAGATCGAGCGCGTGATGCAGGTGCTGTCGCGTCGCCAGAAGAACAATCCGGTGCTCGTGGGTGAGCCCGGGGTCGGCAAGACCGCCGTGGTGGAGGGCCTGGCCCAGATGATCGTGGCCAACGACGTCCCCGAGACCCTCAAGGGCAAGCAGCTCTACACCCTCGACCTTGGCGCCCTCGTGGCGGGCTCCCGTTACCGGGGCGACTTCGAGGAGCGGTTGAAGAAGGTCTTGAAGGAGATCCGCACCCGCGGCGACATCATCTTGTTCATCGACGAACTGCACACCCTCGTTGGCGCCGGGGCGGCCGAAGGGGCCATCGATGCCGCTTCTATCCTGAAGCCGATGTTGGCGCGGGGCGAACTGCAGACCATCGGGGCCACCACCCTCGACGAGTATCGCAAGCACCTGGAAAAAGACGCGGCCCTCGAGCGGCGTTTCCAGAAGATCGTGGTGGAGGAACCGTCGGTGGCTCACACCATCGAGATCCTCAAGGGTCTCCGCGACCGCTACGAATCCCATCACCGAGTCACCATCACTGATCAGGCGCTCGTGGCGGCGGCCAACTTGGCCGATCGCTATATCGCCGATCGTCACCTCCCCGACAAGGCCATCGACCTCATCGACGAAGCCGGGTCGCGCCTGCGGATCAAGCGGATGGAGACCCCCGCGGACTACAAGGAGATCGAAAACGAACTCTCCGGGGTGGTCGAAGCCAAGAAGAAGGCGGTGGAGGGCCAGAACTTTGAGGAGGCCGGCCGTCTGCGGGACAAGGAAAAGGAACTCCTCGCCGCCAAAGAGGGCAAAGAGCGCGAGATCAAGGAGTCCGGCGTCGACCTCTTCGACGAGGTGGACGAGGAAGCCATCGCCGAGGTCCTCTCGATGTGGACGGGTATCCCGGTGTACAAACTGACCGAGGAAGAGACCCAGAAGCTCCTTCACATGGAAGACGACCTCCACAAGCGGGTCATCGGCCAGGAAGACTCCATCCGGGCCGTCTCTCAGGCCGTTCGCCGCACGCGGGCTGGTCTCAAGGATCCGAAGCGTCCGAGCGGTTCGTTTATCTTCCTCGGCCCGTCGGGGGTAGGGAAGACCGAACTGGCCAAGACACTGGCCGAGTTCCTGTTCGGCGACGAGACGGCGCTTATCAGCCTGGACATGTCCGAGTACATGGAAAAGCACACCGTCAGCCGTCTGGTGGGTTCGCCCCCCGGCTACGTGGGTTACGAGGAGGGTGGTCAGCTCACCGAAGCGGTTCGCCGTAAGCCGTTCTCGGTAGTGCTGTTCGATGAAATCGAAAAGGCCCACCCCGATGTGTTCAACACGCTGTTGCAGATCCTTGAAGAAGGACGCCTCACCGACGCCCAAGGCCGGTCGGTAGATTTCCGCAACACCGTGTTGATCATGACGTCCAACCTCGGCACCGCCGATCTGCGCAAGGCCAACCTCGGCTTCGGCCGGGCGGACGAAGCCGTGTCGTACGAGCGGATGAAGGCGAAGGTCAACGACGCCCTGAAGCAGCACTTCCGGCCCGAGTTCCTCAATCGCATCGACGAGACGATCGTGTTCCACGAACTGTCGAAAGACGAAGTGACCCAGATCGTGGATCTGATGATCGCCCGTACGCAGAAGCAGCTCGAGGGGCAAGGGCTCGGGATCGAACTCACCCCCGCCGCCAAGGCCCACGTGGCCGACAAGGGCTACGACCCCACCCTGGGCGCTCGTCCGCTGCGTCGGGCCATCCAACGGCTGATCGAGGACGAGCTCTCCGAGAAGCTCCTCTACAAGGAGTTTTCCTCCGGGCAGATCATCGTCGTGGATGTGGCCCCGAATGCCGAAACCGGCGAGATGGAGCTCACCTTCCGGGCCGTGGAGGGATTTCAGCCTCCGCCGATGGAGCTGGCCGAGGCTGGTCCCAGCGAGGGGTAATTCCCCCGGTTCGGTGCCCCTGCGGTTGGTGGCGGTGGCATCGGTCAGGTTTCGTGACGGGTGCGGAGCCAGCGCAGGGCCACCCCCGCGTAGGTAGCGATACCCGCCACCATGGCGTCTTCGTGCAGCACCATCCGGTTGGAGTGGTTGGGGGCAACGTCACGGGCGGCCACGCCGGGCGGGCGCGTGCCTAAAAAGGCCATCGCCCCGGGAACTTCTTCGAGCACGTAGGACCAGTCCTCGGCACCCATCGCCGGGTTGGGCATCTCGACGGTGCTCCGCTCACCCAGCAGGATCCCCGCCGTCGCCAGGGCGAACTGGGCGGCGTCCTCGTTGTTCACCGTCACTGGGTAGCCCCGGACGATCGCGATCTCAGCGGTGGCTCCATGCGCCGAGGCGATCCCTCGGGCCACCTGCTCGATGTCGGCGAGTACCGCGTCGCGGGTCGTCTCGGAGACCGTGCGCACGGTGCCGTGCAACTCGGCGGTCTCGGGGATCACGTTGGAGGTGGTGCCCGCCTGAACCCGCGCCACGGTGACCACGGCAGGATCGAACACGTCGACGCGGCGGGTCACCATGGTCTGAAACGCGCCCACCATCTCGCAGGCGATGGGGATGGGGTCGCTGGCGTGGTGGGGCATCGACGCGTGCCCGCCCCGCCCCCGGACGGTGATGGTGAACGAGTCGTCCGATGCCAGTAGTGAGCTGCCCTTAGTGGCGATCATGCCGGAGGGGATGGTGGGGGACTGGTGGATCGCGAAGGCCATCGACACCGGCTCGGCCCCGGCCGCGGCGGTGGCGAGCAGCCCGTCCTCCAGCATGTGCTTGGCGCCGTGGTGGCCCTCCTCGCCGGGCTGGAACATGAAGGCGACCCGCCCGGTGAGGGCACCCCGGCGGGCGGCGAGGAGCGTGGCGGTGCCGGCGAGCATGGCGACATGGCTGTCGTGGCCGCAGGCGTGCATGGCTCCGTCCACCCGACTGGCGAAGTCGAGCCCGGTGTCCTCGGGCATGGGGAGCGCGTCCATGTCGCCGCGCAGCAGCACGGTGGGGCCGGGCTCGGCGCCGTCGAGCACTGCCACCACCCCCGACGTCGTGGTGCTGAGCGTGACCGTCAGGCCAAGGCCGTCGATGGCTTCCAGCACGGCGGATTGGGTATCGGGCAGGTGGAGACCCAGTTCGGGCGCTTCGTGCAGGCGACGTCGAAGCGCCACCGCGTCGTAGAGCAGGGCGCCGGCCTCCGTGAGGACACCCTCCACCGCCTCGTGGTTCATGAGGAGGGGTCGAGAAGAACTTTGAGGACGCCGTCTTCGCGGGCATCGAAGATCCGGTAGCCCTCGGCGGCCTCGGACAGGCCGAGGCGGTGGGTGAAGACGTCTTCGGGGTGGAGTTTCCCGCTCGCCACCAGCGGAAACAGCGCCGGCCAGGTAGTGGGGATGGCGGCGATGGTGACCCGAAAGGTGAGGCGCTTCATGAGGGCGACCGGGACCGGGAAGGGGAAGGCCATGTTGAGGTTCACGCCGATCACCGAAACGGTGGCCCCGGGGGCGGCGCACAAGATGGCATCGGTGAGGGTTTGATCGGCCCCCACCGCCTCGATCACTGCGTCGGCCCCGCGGCCTCCGGTGGCTTCATAGATCTTCGCCACGGTGTTGCCATCGGTGGCATCGATCGGTTCGGCTCCGAGTTGTTCGGCCCGGGCGAGGCGGTCGGGTACCCGGTCTACCGCCAGGATGCGCGACGGTCCGTAGAGCTGGGCGCACTGCAAGGCAAACACCCCCACCGGGCCCATCCCGATGACCACCACCACATCGCCAGGGGTGATGTCGGCCCGTTGGGCGCCGAGGTAGCCGGTGGGCAGGATGTCGGTAAGTAATACGGCCTGCTCAGTGGTGATGTTCTCAGGGATCTTGACCACGCAAGAATCGGCGGCTGGTACCCCCACCGCCTCGGCCTGGCCCCCGTGCAGGTCGAGCGATGTCCCGAATACCTTCAGGCCAGCGTTCTGGCAGGTGACGACGTCGCCTGATCGGCAGTTGGGGCATTGGCCGCAGCCGATGACCCCCGACACGATGATGCGGTCGCCTCGGGCAACGGAGGTGACCGAGCGCCCCACATCTTCCACTGTGCCCACGAATTCGTGGCCCAAGTGCACGCCGGGGATGGTCATGGGACCGTGGTAGAGGTGCAGGTCCGAGCCGCAGATAGCGGTGCGTTCCACCCGCAGGAGCAGGCCGTCGGGCCCGGGTACGACGGCGTCGGGTACTTCCTGCACGGAAACGTCCCGGTCTCCGTTCAACACAACTGCTCGCATGGTCACCGACCCTAGATCGCCGCGTCCGGGATCGCTTGTCCTCCGGTCGGGATCAACGGGGAGGCAGGCGCCAGTCCACCGGGGGGCGACCGGCGGTGATCAGCGCGTGGTTGGCTCGCGAAAACGGGCGGCTGCCGACGAAACCCCGATGGGCTGAGAGTGGAGAGGGGTGCGCCGACTCGATGATCACGTGGCGGTCGTGGGTGATCAGGTTCTTCTTCCGGCGAGCCGGCCCACCCCAGAGGATGAACACGACGCGTTCGTCCTGGGCGTTGACGACCCGGATGACCTCATCGGTGAAGATCTCCCAGCCTTTCCCCTGGTGGGATCCCGCCTGGTGGGCTCGCACGGTGAGCGTGGTGTTGAGAAGGAGGACGCCCTCGGCGGCCCAGGCATCGAGACAGCCGTGGCCCGGGGGCGGGATCTCCAGGTCGTGGTGGAGTTCCGCCAGGATGTTCCGCAGCGACGGCGGGACCGCCACGCCGACGGGCACGGAGAAGCACCGTCCATGGGCCTGCCCGGGGCCGTGGTAGGGGTCCTGACCCACAATGAGCACTCGCACGTCACCCAGGGGGGTGAGGTGCAGCGCCGCCAAAATCTCCTTCGGCGGCGGGTACACGGGGTAGGCGGCCCGTTCGGCCGCCACGAAGGCCTGCAGGGCAGACCAATACGGCTTGGCGAACTCGGCCTGCAGCATCGGGGTCCAGTCGGTGCCGGCGGCCATCACCGCACCGTAGAGCCCCGCTCCAGCGAACAGATGTTCGCACTGTCACATCACTCGGCGTAGGTTCTCGCTATGGCAAGAGCAAAAACCATCTATCGATGCAATGCGTGCGGGGCCGCCGAGCCCAAATGGACCGGGCGATGCTCCGGCTGCGAGGGCTGGAACACGCTCGTGGAAGAACTTTTGGAGCGGGCGCCGTCTTCGGCCGCCGGGCCGGTCGTGTCGGTGCCCATGCCGATCGCCGAGGTGGATACCGAGGCCTGGGCTCCCGCCCCCACTGGAGTTGGCGAAGCTGATCGCGTACTGCAGGGGGGCTTGGTTCCCGGTTCGGTCACGGTGCTGGGCGGCGAGCCGGGGATTGGGAAATCTACGTTGCTCCTGCAGATGCTCGCCGGCTTGGCCATCACCGGGCGTCGTTGTTTGTACGTCACCGCCGAGGAGTCGGCGCAGCAGGTGCGGCTGCGGGCCGAGCGCCTCGGCGCCTTGCCGCCGAATCTGTGGCTGGTGTCGGATACGGCCCTGCCCCACGTGCTTGCCCATATCGACTCGGTGCAGCCGGATGTGGTCGCCGTTGATTCGATCCAGACGATCTACGAGCCGTCCCTCTCCTCGGCCCCGGGATCGGTAGCCCAGGTACGCGAGTGCGCCCACCGGCTTGTGCGAGTGTCCAAGGAGCGGGCCATGGCCTCCGTGCTGGTGGGTCACGTGACCAAAGACGGCGCGCTGGCGGGCCCGCGGGCGCTGGAACACCTCGTTGATACCGTGTTGTCCTTCGAGGGGGAGCAGCACCATGCCCTGCGGTTGCTCCGGGCGGTGAAGCACCGCTTTGGCTCTACCGACGAACTCGGGCTCTTCGAGATGACCGACGCCGGTCTGGCGGGTGTCCCTGATCCCTCGGCGTTGTTCTTGGCCGACCGGCGGCCCGGTACCCCCGGTTCCATGGTGGCCCCTGTGCTCGACGGCCACCGTCCGCTCTTGGTGGAAGTGCAGGCGTTAGTGGCCAAGTCGGTCATCCCCACCCCGCGCCGCTCAGCCCAAGGGCTGGATTCGGGCCGGCTGGCGCTGATCATTGCGGTGCTTCAGCAGCACGTGCAGATGCCCTTCGCCGATCACGATGTGCACACGGTGGTGGCCGGTGGGGTGAAGACAACCGAACCGGGGGTCGACCTCGCTCTGGCCTTGGCCCTTACCTCGGCCCGAGGAGGCTTCGCCCTCCCCGACGACCTGGTGGCCTGCGGGGAAGTGGGTCTCGGCGGCGAACTGCGCCAGGTGCACCAGACCGCCCGCCGGTTGGCCGAGGCGGCTCGGCTGGGGTTCCGACGGGCGATCGTGCCGGCCAGCGCCCCTCTGAACCTTCCGGGCATCGAAGTGATTCGGGTGGCCACATTGCACGAGGCGGTGCGGGCCTGTTCGGATGATTTGGGGCGGCGCCGGGCCTCGTAGGGCTCGATCCACCGGGCGGCGCGTGGGGTGCCCGGTAGCATTACGTCATGGCTCCTCGCCGCAGCGCCGAACTCCTGGCCGCCCTCGCCGTGGTGGCCCCCGGTACGCCACTGCGCGCCGGGCTCGATCGCATCCTCCAGGCCAACATGGGTGGCTTGGTGGTGGTGGGCGACGGGCCGGAGGTGCTGAACATCTGCTCGGGTGGTTTCTTGCTCGACGCCGCTTTCAGCCCCCAGCGGCTCTCCGAGTTGGCCAAGATGGATGGGGCCATCATCTTGGCGCCTGATGCCAGCCGCATAGCCCGGGCCAACGTGCATCTGGTGCCGAGCCCCGATGTTCCGACCACGGAAACGGGCACTCGTCACCGAACCGCCGAACGGGTGGCGCGGTCGATCAACGTGCCGGTGATCTCGATCTCGGAGGACATGGCCATCGTGGCGCTCTATGCCCACGATCAGAAGTACACCCTGGAGCCGATATCGCGGATTCTCACTCGGGCTAATCAGGCCCTGCAGACGCTCGAGCGGTACAAGAACCGTTTCGATGAGGTCACGGCGATGCTCTCCAGTGTGGAGGTGAGTGATCTTGTGTCGGTGCGTGATGTGGTGGTGGTGCTTCAGCGGGCCGAGATGGCGTGTCGAGTAGCCGAGGAGGTTGAGGTCGACATCATCGAACTCGGCTCTGATGGTCGCCTCGTTCGCCTTCAGTTGGACGAACTCATGGAGGGCGTCGCGGCGGCCCGTCGCCTTGTGGTCATGGATTACTTCGAGGAAACCACTGGATGGCCGCTGGCGGCGGCGTTGGCAGCCCTGGCCGCGCTGAAGGCGGAAGACCTACTCGACATGCGGGTGGTGGGCGCGGCGGTCCATCTACCGGGGAAGAACCTCGACCTCGATCACAACCTCCAAACACGCGGCTACCGACTGCTGGCCAAAATCCCCCGACTCCCCGACCCGGTCATCGACGGAATCGTGGCGCGCTTCACCAACCTGCAGAGGATCATGCGGGCCTCGGTCGACGACCTCAATGAGGTAACCGGCATCGGCGGCACCCGGGCCCAGGCCATCAAGCAAGGCTTGTCCCGGCTGGCGGAGTCCAGCATCCTCGATCGCTACTCCTGAGGCGCCCTCGCCTTCGGCCCGCTAGACACCCTCCATGCGCACCACACTGAGATCGGGCACGCCGGTCGAGATCTGTCGGCCCGTCGACGGTCGCCCCCCCACGCGAGGGCTCGTGCTGATCCCCGACATCATGGGCCTGCGGCCGCTCTTCGATGCTCATGCCCAGCAGTTGGCCGATGACCAGGGGTGGGCGGTGGCGGCGGTGGAGCCCTGGCCGGGCCGGGAGGAACTGACGGTAGAGGAGCGCCTCGCCGCGGTGAACACCATTGATGACGCGGCCTTCTTGGCCGATCTCATCGACGCCGCCGACGCGCTCGAGGTGGAACCGGTGGGGATCAGCGGGTTCTGCATGGGCGGCATGTTCACCTTCAAAGCCGCCGCCAGCGGTCGTTTCCACCGGGCGGTGGGGTTCTACGGAATGCTCCGGGTACCGGAACACTGGCGGCGGGCCGATGGGGTTGAGCCGCTCACGGCGCTCACCCGGGAGGGGGCCTGTCCGGCGATGGCCATCATTGGGTCCCTGGATCGCTGGACGCCGCCGGCGGATGTGGAGGCCGCGGAGGCCGCGGGGGTCACCGTGGTGCGTTACGACCAGGCCGACCACGGGTTCGTGCACGACGAAACCCGCCCCGCCCATCGTCGGGCCGACGCCGCCGACGCGTGGGCCAACGCCATCGCCTTCCTGCGCCAGTAACCCCTGCCAGGGAGGGCGTTAGCGGGCCCGGCGGGTGAGTTGGTCGCGGTCGAGGATGCAGTAGCGGCGCTCGGACTGATCGATCCATCCGAGCCGGACGAAGCTGGCGATGGCTTTGTTCACCCGTTCTCGAGAAGCGCCCACCATGCTGGCCAGTTCTTCCTGGGTGATCGGGAGCACGAACTCGTCGAGGTCGCCGCCCAGTTCGAGTAGGCGCTTGGCCGTGCGGCCCGTCACATCGAGGAACATCGTGTCGGCCAGGGCCTCGTCCATGGTTCGCAGGCGACCCGCCAGCAGGCCGACGACCCCCCAGAGCAACATGGGCTGGGCATCGAACTCGCGACGCACCACCTCGTAGGGAATGGAGATGAGTTGGGAGGGTTCGAGGGCGCGGGCCTCGGCGGATCGTCCCAGCCCGTCGAGTAGGCCCATCTCCCCGAATAGATCACCCCGTTCCATCAGCGCAAACACCGATTCGCGACCGTCCTCGGATCGGCTGACGATGGCGACGATTCCGTCTTCCATCACATAGAGGTGTTCGGCAACCGCGCCTTCGCTGAACACAACATCGCCGCGCTGCAGCTCCACGGATTGGGTGGTGGCGGCGAGTCGTTGCAGGGCTTTGTTATCGAGCCCTTCGAAGAGTTCGTTGCTCTGGAGCAACTCCAGGTCCATCACAATCCGGGACGCTAGCCCGCAAGCCCGGCCGGATCTGCTCCCACCCCCCGACCCGGTTTTCCGTAGCGGTATCCTGAGGGCCATGTCGACGTGGGCAATCGTGGTGGCGGGTGGGAGCGGCGAACGATTTGGACAACGTAAGCAGTACCTCCCCCTGGGGGGCGCACGGGTGCTCGACTGGGCGTTGCGGGCGGCGGGGCAGCACTGCGATGGCGTGGTGCTCGTGGTACCGGCCGATGCGGCCGGGGAGAGCGAGCCTCTGGCCACCACGGTCGTGCCTGGTGGCACGACCCGTTCCGCGTCGGTGCGGGCCGGCCTGGCGGCGGTTCCCTCTGATGCGACGGTGATCTTTGTGCACGATGCGGCCCGCCCGGTTCCGGTGCCGGGAGTATGGGAGAGGGTGCGGGCGGGGGTGATCGGAGGGGCCGATGCGGTGGTTCCGGTGGTCCCCATCAGCGACAGCCTCCGTGCGGTGGGCGGCGGTGCCATCGATCGGGCGGGAGTGGTGGCGGTGCAGACGCCGCAGGGGTTCCGGGCCGAGGCGTTGCGCTCGGCGCACCACGGTGCACCCGAGGGAACCGACGATGCGTCGCTCGTGGAGGCTGCAGGTGGCAGGGTGGTGGTCGTGGATGGTGACGAGCGCAACCTGAAGATCACCACGCCGATCGATCTCGAGCGGGCGGAACTGCTGTGTCGGTGAGGGTAGGGCACGGCTTTGACGTGCATCCTTTCAGCCTCGACCCCACTCGGGTGCTCGTGCTCGCGGGGGTGGTGTTCGACGGCGAGCGAGCCCTGGCTGGTCACAGCGATGCCGATGTCGTGGCCCACGCCGTGATCGATGCGTTGCTGGGGGCCGCCGGTCTGGGCGACATTGGTCAGCACTTCCCCGACACGGATCCCGCCCTGGCGGGGGCCGACAGCCTCGAATTACTGCGCGTCGCCGTGGCCGAGCTGCGATCGCAGGGCTGGGAACCGGGCAACGTCGACTGCACCGTGGTGCTCGAGGCCCCGAAGTTGGCCCCGCGCCGGGAGGAAATGCAGGCCCGTCTCAGCGACGCGGTGGGGGCGCCGGTTACGGTGAAGGGGAAGCGGGCCGAGGGCCTCGGCAGCCTGGGTCGCCAGGAGGGCATTGCCTGCTTTGCGGTGGCCCTGGTGGAGCGCCGCGGGTGACCAAGCCCCGTCGACCGACCAAGGGACCGAGTGCGTCCAAGCCGCCCCCGCGCCGCGCTCCGGCCGCGGGCCGCTCCACCGGGGCCACCCCGGCGCGGACAGGCGCCGGGGGGGCACGGGGCAAGCCTCGGGCGGGCGCTAACCGGCCCACCGGGAAGCGCCAGGGGCTGGGGGGCGAGCAGGTTGAGGGGCGCCAGGCGGTACGCGAACTTTTTCTGGCGGGCCGCCGCAAGGTGCATGAGGTGTGGCTGCTGGCCGAGCAGGATCCGTCCGACATCCTTGAGGACATCATCGAACTAGCCGAGGCGGAGCGGGTGCCGCTGCGTCAGGTGAGCCGGGGCAAGTTCTTCGCCGAGGCGCGCTGTGAGGCACCGCAGGGGGTGCTGGCGAAAGCAGCGCCGCTCTCCGAGACGGCGCTGGACGAACTCGCTACCACCCACCGGGACGGGCACCCCCCGTTTCTCATCGCCGTCGATGGCGTCACCGACCCGGGCAACCTGGGGGCGCTGTTGCGGTCGGCCGAATGTGCGGGGGCCACCGGCATCGTGTTGCCGCGCCACCGGGCCGTCCATGTGACCCCCACGGTCACCAAGACGGCAGCCGGAGCGGTGGAGCATCTGCGCTTCGCCATCGTGGGCGGGCTCCCCACCGCCCTCCAGGACCTGCGACGCCAGGGGGTGTGGGTGGTGGGCCTCGATGGGGATGGCACCACGGTGTTGTGGCAGCTCCCCGCCGCCGACGGGCCCATTGCGCTGGTGCTCGGGGCGGAGGGCACGGGGCTTTCTCGGTTGGTTCGTCAGCGGTGCGATGCCATTGCCAGCATCCCGCTCAACGGTTCGTTGTCGTCACTCAATGTGGCGGCGGCGGCCGCGGTGGCGTGTTACGAAGTGGCCCGCGCTCGCTCCCGTTCCTCACGCCACTGAGAACCAGCACCTTCCTCGAGCCGGGTGCCGGAATCGAACCGACGACATCTTCTTTACAAGAGAAGTGCTCTGCCAACTGAGCTAACCCGGCGTGATCTGCGGGCCAAGGTAGCGGCCGAAACCGACCATCCTTGATTGAGGTGCGCCCAGCGGCCAGCCTAGGGGGAATGGCACTCACCGACCGCGACCAAGCGATCCTCGATTTCGAGCGCAGTTGGTGGACTGAGGTTGGTCCGAAGGACACCGCGATACGCGATCGCTTCGAACTTTCCGGTACCCGCTACTACCAACTCCTCACGGAGTTGATCGACGATCCTGATGCGCTCGAGTACGACCCGCTTCTGATTCGCCGCCTCCGTCGGGTACGGGAACGCCGTCGTCGCGCTCGTGTCGAAGGCCGGCCCATGAGCCAGCTCGATAGGCGATAAGGGAGACTCCAGCCATGGCCACACGCCGACCTGCCGAATCATCCGTCAACCCCGCTCGCGGTATCGCCCTCGTGGTGGCGGCGGTCTTGATCGGTCTGTTCCTGATCCGTTACAGCCTCGACAGCTCTGAGAACGTCAAGAGCCAAGAGAGCAGTCCTCCCACCACCGCGGAGGCCAACTCCGGCAAGGGCACCACGACCACCACCGTGGCGCTCCGACCGCCGGCGGATGTGCCCACGATCGTGCTGAACGGTTCCGGTGTGACCGGAGCGGCGAAGGTCTACAGCACCACCCTCAGCGTGGCCGGCTACCGGCTCACAAACCCCGCCGGGGCCAACGCCGACGGCGAGAACGTGACCACGACCCAGGTGTTCTTCGCCCCGGGGTTCGAAGGCGAGGCGGCCGCAGTAGCCGCCGCCATCGGCGCGCCGGCCATCGTGCCCGCCGCACTCCCCGCCGTCCCCCCCGGGCAGATCGCTGGCGCCAGCGTGGTGGTCGTGCTCGGCTCTGACCTCGGCAGCGTCACGCCGGTACCCGCGCCCGCCACCTGAGGGTCGCCTTCTCTCGTGGGCCTCGTCGGCGCTGACCCCCTCGCGGTTCTGCGCAGCCAACCCGACCACGCCGCCGTCCTGCTGGATTTCGACGGCACCCTGGCCCCTATCGTGGAGCGAGCCGGTGATGCTCGACCCCTCCCGGGGGCGCGGGAAGTGCTGGTGGCCCTCCAGGAGGCCTACGCGGTAGTGGCGGTCATCTCCGGTCGTCCCGTCGCCTATCTCACGAAGCACCTCGGGTCGGGTCTCCGGCTGGTCGGTCTCTACGGCCTGGAGTGGACCAGCGGTGGCGACCGATTCGAACACGCCGAGGCCGCCGAGTGGCGGCCGGTGATCGACGCGCTGGCCGCGGAAGCGTCTCGCGTGCTGCCGGCCGGGGTGGATGTGGAGCACAAGGGTCTTTCCCTCACCCTGCACCTGCGCCCGGCTCCGCCATCGGCGGCGGTGGTGGTGCAGGCCTGGGCGGCCGACGCAGCCCGGCGCACGGGCACGAAGCAACGGCCGGCCAAGATGTCCGTGGAACTCCATCCCCCGATCGCCGCCGACAAGGGAACGGTGGTGGCTGATCTTCTACGCGGTCTGACCGCCGCCGCCTATCTTGGCGACGATCAGGGCGACCTCCCGGCTTTTGCGGCGCTCGATTCCTTTCGCTCCGCGGGCGGCCACGCCACCAAGATCGCCATCGCCGGGATCGATGCCACCCCGGCACTGGTGGCGGCGGCGGACATCGTGGTGGATGGACCCCCCGCCGCGCTCACCCTGCTCCGCACGCTCATCTGACGCCACCCGGCGGCGACCGCTCAGGCCCCGGCGGCGGCGATCTGGTTGGCGAGCCACTGAGCCGGGGTGTGGGCCCGCACGATCCCACCCAGGATCACCGCCCGTCGCCGTCGTTCCTCGGCGGGCATCCGAACCGCTTCGTGAAGCACCCCGGCGGTGCCGGCCACGTCGAAGGGGGCCACCCGCAACGCCCCTTCCTGCAAGCCTTCCCAGGCCCCGGCCTCGGCGGAGAGGGCCAGCACGGCGTCGCGCTCGTTCACCAAGATGGCCTCGGAAGCCACCAGGTTGAGACCGTCGCGAATGGGATTGACGAGGAACACATCGCCGCGTCGCATGAGCGCCACCGCCGCCGGGAAGTTGTCCTCCACCGAGAGGCTGATGGGTTCCCAATCGGCGGTACCCCACCGTTGATTGATCTCGGCCACCGCTCGTTCGATCTCGTCCCGGTAGCGGGCATAGGCCGCCACCCCCGGCCGAGACGGGTACGCCTCGGCCACGAACACCACCTCGCCGCGATGCTCGGGATGCTGGCGCAGAAGCTCGTCGAAGGCGAGGAACCCGCGGAGCAGGTTCTTGGAGAGTTCCAGGCGGTCGACCCGGGCGATGACCGTGCGGTCGCCCACCTTGGCTTGCAGCGTGGCGAGGGCCTCCTGGCAGGCCGGCGCCGCCGCCGCCCGCTTGATGTCGTCGGGGTCGGTAGCGAGGGGAGCCACGAAGGTGGTGGGGGTCAGCCCGGCGAGTTGGCGAGCAGAGTCGGTGAAGTCGGTGGCCCACTGCTGGGTATGGAAACCGCAGGCCCGATGAGCGGCCAGGCCCTGCAGGAGTTCGCGTCCGGCCTCGGTGGGGATCGCCGCCAACCACACCGGCGGGGCGAAAGGCGTATGGCTGAAGTGCACGCAGTCCAGATCCGGCCGCAGCACCGCCAGCCGCGCCGCCACCAGACACAGGTGGTAGTCCTGCACGAGCACCACCGCGCGGCGGGGGGCCACCTCGGCTACCGCATTGGCGAACGCGTGGTTGACCGCCCGGTACGCGTCCCACGCCGCCGGCCAGGATCGGTCGAAGGCCGGCTGGCGAGGAAGATCCCAGAGCCCGTGATGGGCAAACCACAACACCCCGTTGCTCACCTCGTCGTAGGCGAGGTGATACGTGTCGGGATCCACCGCCAGCATCCGCAGCCGAAATCCCTCCGCCTCCGCCACTCCCGTGGCGGCGGCCTGACGATCACCCTCGGTCATGGCGGCGGCGATCCAGATGGTGTCGGTTCCTTTCACCAGCGGACCGATGCCCGAGATCAGACCACCGGCACCGCGGCGACTGCGCAACGGGCCATCGGCGGCGTCGGTGAAGGTCACCGGGCCGCGATTGGACACGAGCACGATTCGTCGGTCGTGGAGGGGAGGGCTGGTCATCGAAAGCAACGTTAGGAGACTGGCTGGGGCACCATGGTCGCCGTGCGCGTCGTAGCTGCTCCCGACAAGTTCCGTGGTACCGCGACGGCGGCGCAGGTGGCCGCCGCCATTGGCCGGGCCGCCGCCGTCGCAGGGTGGGAATGTGGCCAGGTTCCGATGGCCGACGGCGGGGAGGGCACCCTGGCGGCGTTGGGTGGTCCGAACCGAACCTCGGAGGTGACCGGGCCCCTGGGGGCGCCGGTGCTGGCGGCGTGGCGGCTTGATGGGCGACTAGCGGTGATCGAAATGGCGTACGCGGCCGGGCTCGATCTCGTGGGCGGTGCTGAGCACAACGATCCCATCGCGGCCTCCACCATCGGGGTAGGGGAACTCATCGGGGTGGCGATGGACAACGGTGCCCGTCGCGTCATCGTTGGTCTGGGGGGCTCGGCGACCACCGACGGCGGACTCGCCGCCCTGCGGGGGTTGTATCCCCTCGCCAGACTCAAAGGCGTCGAACTCATCGCCGCCTGCGATGCGCTCGTGGGGTTTTACGATGCCGCCGAGCGGTTTGCGCCGCAAAAGGGCGCCAGTCCGGCGCAGGTGGCGTGGCTGCGGCGTCGCCTCGAGCGGTTGGCGCAGGTCTACCTCGATGAGCACGGGGTGGATGTGGTGGCCATGCCGGGAGCCGGCGCCGGCGGTGGCCTCGGTGGTGGCCTGGCGGCGGCGGGGGCCACGTTGGTCAGTGGGTTTGATCTGGTGGCCGACGAAGTTGATCTCGACGAACACATCGAAGGCGCCGACCTGGTGATCACCGGTGAAGGGTTTCTCGATGCCGGGAGTTTCGACGGCAAGGTGGTGGGAGGGGTGGAGGCTATGGCGGCGCGATTCGACGTGCCGGTCGTGGCGATCGCCGGGCGCGTTTACGATGGCATGGCGAACCGCCTCGAGTCGCGATCATTGGTCGACGGTTTTGGGGAAGCACGGGCGTTGGGAGAAACGCTGGCCTGCATCGAGGAAGCGGCGCTCGACCTGCTGGTCGGCTTTCCGCGGTGACGGGCACGGAGTGATTTCTGGGGGTTCTTTGACCGACGCTTCACGGTGCCTGCCTGGCCTGCGGTGGGCTCGCCGGCGGGTCCTCATTTCCCCGTGAGTCTGGGGCGGTCATCGGGCACACCACATCTCCCGATTCATGCATAAAGGTGCATTAGGGTCGTCCCCGTGAGCGATCGCATCCGGTCTGCCGGGTCTGTGGCGTGGTCCCTGGTGGGGCTTTTGATTCTGCTCGCGCTGCTGGGATTCGTGGCTTGGACCTTCCGCGTGGTCTTCCCGCCGCTGGTGCTCGCGGGCGTCATCGTGTTCCTCTGCAATCCAACGGTCACCCGTCTGCAGCGGCGCCACGTCCCTCGGGCGGCGAGCGCCGCCCTCATCTATGGGGCGGTCCTGGGCGCCTTGGTGCTCGCGGGTCTGTTCGTTGCGCCGCACGTCAGTCGCCAAACCGATGCGCTGGCCACCGAATGGCCGGATCTTCACCGCGATATTGAGCAGCGGGTCGACGACCTGGCGGAGCAGTCCCGAGACGGCAACTGGCCCGTCCAAATTCCGACCTACGCCACCATCGAGAAGGAGTTCGCTCCGTCCGACGGGGCCGACACCAACGGAGACGGCACGGTGAGCCCCGACGAACAGAAAGACCGCCTCGTGCGGCAGTTCAAATCCGTGCGCACGGTGTTCCAACAGGTGTTCCACGTTGGGTTGATCTTCCTTCTCGCCCCGGTACTCGCGTTGTACCTCCTGATCGACCTCCCGAACATTCGACGTGTCTTACGGGGGCTGGTACCGGAGCGAAATCGCAGCGATGTGATGGTGATCACCCGACGTCTGAGCACCGCCCTCGGTGGGTATGTGCGCGGCCAGTTGGCGGTGTCGCTCCTAGTTGGTGTCATGGCCGCCATCGGCCTGTT